>NZ_JBSGHG010000004.1:0-285603 GCF_053604275.1 Streptomyces sp. NPDC004051
CCGCGCGGAGGAGGCCTACGAGGTCTTCGCACACGGTCCGGAGACCGGCGCCCTCAAGGTCGTGCTGCACCGCGAGGCACCGGAACCGCCCCGGTGACCGGTCCTCCGATCCGCACCGGATCGACGAGGACAGCTCTCACTTCCCGTGGGCGACGAGGAAGTCGGCGCTGCCGGACAGCGTGGTGAGCTGCGGTGTGTCCTCGTCATCGATACGCATGCCGGTCCGTTCGCCCAGGATCTCGATGTAGGCCAGGAAGTCCAGCGAATCCATCTCGAGCGCGTCCCGAAACGCCTCGTCGGGACCCAGCGTGGCCAGGTCGGCGTCCGGAATGACCTGGGCGATCGACTCCTTGACCACGTTCAGCGCATCGGTTCGGTTCACAGCTTCTCCGGGTTCTGCAAGAGACGGTCGAGCGTTGTCAGATAGCGGGCCCCGACGGCGCCGTCCGTCGCCCGGTGGTCCGCCGAGAGGGTGGCCGTGACGACGGGACGTACGCCCAGCAGGCCGTCGACGGCACACGGCCGGTCGACCACCCGTCCGAAGCCGACCAGGGCCACCTGTGGCGGATGAATCACGCCGAACACGGTTTCCACGCCTTGGTCGCCGAGGTTGGTGACCGTGATCGTGGCGTCGGACACTTCGGATCCGCGCAGCCTGCCCGTGCGGGCGCGTGACACCAGGTCTTTCAAGGCGCTCATCAGCTCGGGCAGTCCGAGGGTGTCTGCCCGGTGCAGGGCGGGTGCGACGAGTCCCCCGCCACGAAGGGACACCGCCACGCCGAGATGGACGTCCTGAGCAGCAGTGAAGCGGTCGTCGGTCCAGAAGCCGTTGAGCTCGGGCACCTCGTGTGCCGCGAGGGCGGCCGCCTTGAGCAGCAGGGCGGCCGGAAGCAGCCGTCCGGACATCGGACTGCGCCGGTTGTGGTCGTGCAGCCAGTCCATCGCGGTGGCCATGTCGACGGTGGTGGACAGGTAGTAGTGCGGGATGTCCCGGTTGGCGCGGGTCATCAGGCGTGCGATCACCTGGCGCATGCCCGACGCCCGGTCCCCGGGAGGGTGGGAAGCACGCACGGCAGCGGTGGTGCGGCGCGACGGTGGGGGCGCGGCAGCATGACCGGAGGCCGCCTTGCTCACGTCTTGGGCGCGGATGGCGGAATCCTTGCCGGTGCCGGTCACCGCGGACAGGTCGACACCCAGTTCGGCGGCGCGTCGACGGGCGAGGGGAGTGGCCCGTATGCGCGAGGGCCGAGCAGCGGTCGTGGCTGCCGCCGCCCGCTCGATGTCGGCCCGGGTGACACGTCCTGCCGGCCCGGAGCCGTCGAGGGCCGTGAGATCGACGCCGCTCTGCTCCGCGAGGTGCCGGATCAACGGGCCTGCCTCGACGTGTCCGCGGTCCCGGCCCCCGGAGGGCACCGGCGTGCGGGCAGGGGAGGGCTCGGAGGTCCTGGCGGGCCTCGCGTGCTCAGGGGCGGGCGGGGCCTGTGGTTTCCCCTGGACCTTCCGGGCTCTCTGCGGTTCCCCGCGCTCTTCTGCCGCCGGCTCGATCAGCGCGAGCGGCGTGCCCACCGGTACCGTCGTGCCCGGCTCGACGAGCAGCCGTCCCATCGCTCCGCTCTCGAAGCACTCCACCTCGATCGTGGACTTCGCGGTTTCGATGACCGCGACCGGATCGCCTCTGCGGATGAGGTCGCCGGGCCCCACCAGCCATTCCACCAGCGTGCCCTCGTCCATGTCGGCGCCGAGTGACGGCATGGTGAACTCGCCCATGGTCAGTCCACCGCCCGGTGTGCGGCCGCGACGATGTCCGCGGTCTGTGGCAGGGCGGCCTCTTCCAACTGCCGGGCGTACGGAATGGGCACCTCGGCGCTGCACACCCGCTCGACGGGGGCGTCCAGGTCGTAGAACGACTCCTCGGCGATGCGGGCGGACACCTCGGCGGCGAGACTCCCCGTGCGCCATGCCTCGTCGACGATCACCGCACGGTGGGTACGGGCCACGGACGCGGTGACGGTCGCACCGTCGAGGGGCCGCAGCGTGCGCAGGTCGATCACCTCGGCGTCGATGCCCTCGGTGGCCAGCCCGTCCGCCGCCGCGAGCGCCTTGGGCAGCGAACCGCCGTACGTGATCAGGGAGATGTCGGTGCCAGGCCTGCGGATCGCGGCATGGTCCAGGTCCACGGGGGCCGTCGGCGGGGCGAGTTCGCCGGAGACGTTGTAGAGGCCGCCGTGCTCGAAGACCACCACCGGGTCGGGGTCGGCGAGCGCGGGGGCGAGCATGTGGCGTGCGTCCTCGAGCGTGGCCGGGGCGAGCACGCGGATGCCGGGAATGTGTGCGTAGAAGCCTTCCAGGCTGTGCGAGTGCTGTGCCGCGAGCTGCCGCCCCGCGCCCGTCGTCATACGGATGACCAGCGGCACGGACAGCTGGCCGCCCGACATGTGCAGCAGGGTGGCGGCGTTGTTGAGGATCTGGTCGAGGGCGAGCAGGCTGAAGTTGACGGTCATGATCTCGACGACGGGCCGCATCCCGGCCAGAGCGGCGCCGATGCCGGCCCCCACGAACGCGGACTCCGAGAGCGGGGTGTCGCGGACGCGGTCCGGTCCGAACTCCTCCAGCAACCCGAGACTGACGCCGAAACAGCCGCCGTACCTGCCCACGTCCTCGCCCATGAGGAAGACCCGGTCGTCGGAGCGCAGGGCTTCCCGCAGGGCCTCGCGCATCGCCTCCCGGTACGTCGTCTTCGTCCCCTCCGTCGCGACTGCGTTCACGGTCGGCTCACCTCCTCGGCCGAGGTACTGGTGACGTGGCGGAGCAGGTCCTCGACCGCCTCCTCCGGGGCCTGCGCGGCCGCTTCCACGGCGCGGTCGATCTCGTCGGTGATCCGCTGCTCGATCCGGGTGAGTTCTGAGCCGTCGAGTTCGCCGTTGGCACGCATGAGGTGCATCAGCCGGTCGATCGGGTCCCGGGACTTCCACTCCTCGATCTCCGCCTTCTTGCGGTAGCGGTCCGGGTCGTACATGGAATGGGCGCGGAACCGGTAGGTGCGCAGTTCCAGGAAGTGTGGTCCGGTGCCTGCCCTGATGCCTTCGACGGCCCGCCGGGCGGCCTGTTCGACGGCGTCGACGTCCATGCCGTCCACGGCCCAGGCAGGCATGCCGTAGGAGGCGGCGCGCATCGCCAGGTCGGTCTGGGCGTGCTCGCGCGTGAGCGCCGTTCCCATGGCGTACAGGTTGTTCTCACAGACCAGCAGCAGGGGCAGATTCCACAGGGCGGCGAGGTTCGCCGTCTCGTGGAACTCGCCCTCGGCGAAGGCTCCGTCGCCGAAGAAGCAGCAGGTGACGCGGGGCATGTCGCGCATCCGGTCGGCGAGGGCGAGACCGGTGGCCAGGGGAAGACCACCGGCGACGATCGCGCTGCCGCCGTAGAAGCGGCGGCTCGCGTCGAACAGGTGCATGGATCCGCCCCGGCCGCCGCTGCAGCCGGTCGCCTTGCCGTACATCTCGGCCATGACGGCCTCGGCCGTGAGGCCACGGGCCAGCGCGTGGCCGTGTTCGCGGTAGGTGGAGACGACCGCGTCCTCGGGGGTCAGCGCCTCGTTGACGCCGACGGCGACGGCCTCCTCGCCGATGTAGAGGTGGACGAAGCCGCGGATCTTCGCGGCGCTGTACAACTCGACGCATCGCTCCTCGAAGCGCCGGATGCGCAGCATGGCCGTCAGCAGGTCCGTTCGGCGCCGGACATCCGGTCGGCCGACCGGCGGGGGTCCGGTGTCCGCCTTCCGCTCGGCCGTCGCGGTTTTCCTGCCGGGCTTCGGGGGTGCCGAGTCCTTGCGGGTGTGGGTGGTGGGGCGGGCCGCGCTCATGCGGATCCCTCCAAGGTCGACAAGTCGCCGACAGGCAGATCGAGTTCACGCGCACGCAGCAGTCGGCGCATGACCTTGCCGCTGCGGGTCTTGGGCAGGTTCTGATCGAACGCGATCTCCCTGGGCGCGACGGCCGGACCCAGCCGCCGACGGGCGAAACCCAGCAACTCGCGCTCCAGATCCGCAGAGGGGCCGATACCAGGGCGCAGCGACACGAAGGCCTTGACGATGTTCCCGGCCACGGGGTCCGGCCGTCCGATCACTCCGGCCTCCGCGACCGCCGGGTGCTCCATCAGCGCGCTCTCCACCTCGAACGGACCGATCAGATGCCCCGCCGACTTGATCACGTCGTCGGCGCGTCCCACGAACCAGTACCAGCCGTCCGCGTCCCGTCGTACCAGGTCGCCGGTCAGGTACCAGCCGTCGGTGAAGGCGGCCTCGTAGCGCTCCTTGTCGTGCAGATAGCCGCGGAACATCGACGGCCAGCCGGGGCGCAGCGCCAGCTCGCCTTCTTCGGCGGGGCTCTGCACTTCCGTGACCCGGCCGCCGCTGACCAGCGCCCGGCCGTCCTCGCCGGTCCTCAGCACGGTCGCCTCGACGCCGGGCAGCGGGCGGCCCATCGAGCCGGGCCGGATGTCGCAGGCCGCGTAGTTCGCGATCATGATGCAGCCGGTCTCCGTCTGCCACCAGTTGTCGTGCACCGGCAGGCCCAACACGTCCCGGCCCCATACGACGGCCTCGGGGTTGAGGGGTTCCCCGACGGAGGCGATGAGGCGCAGGGCCGACAGGTCGTAGGAGCGCGGCAGGTCGTACGGGCCCTGACGCGGTGTCGCACGCATGAGCATCCGCAGCGCGGTGGGTGCCGTGTACCAGACGGTGACCCGCTGCTCGCCGAGGATCCGGTACCAGCGGCGGGCGTCGTAGTCGCCCTCGTCGACGACCACCGTCACGCCGTGCACCAGCGGGGCGACGATGCCGTACGACATCCCCGTGACCCAGCCGGGGTCGGCGGTGCACCAGTACACGTCCCCGGGGCGCAGATCGAGCGCGTACGCGGCCGTGGCGTGGTGGGCGACCACCGCCTCGTGGACATGGACCGCGCCTTTGGGGGTGCCCGTGGTGCCGCTGGTGAAATGCAGCAGGGCCATGTCTCCGGGCGAGGTCGGCGGGATGGTGAAGGTGTCCGCGGCGGCGGACATCAGCGCGTCGAAGGAGACGGTGCCGGGCAGATCCTCGGTGCCCGGCCCGACGATCAGGACGTGCTCCAGGCCGGGCAGTGAGTCCCGGCGGTCGGCCACCTTCTTCCGGTAGAGGGCCGCTGTGGTCACGAGAACCCGGGCGTCGCCGAGACTCAGCCGCTGCTCCACCGGGTCGGGGCCGAACGCGGAGAACAGCGGGCAGAGCACGCCGGTGTTCTTCAGCGTGCCCAGCACCGTGGTGTAGAGCTCGGGGCAGCGGCCGAGCAGTGTGAACACCCGGTCGCCGCGGCCGACGCCGAGTGTCCGCAGCACGTTCGCGAAGCGGGCCGTACGCCGGGCCAGCTCGGCGTACGTGACATCGGTGACGGCGTTGTCCCGGGCGATGCACCGCAGCGCGACCTTGTCCGCCTGGTCCGAGGCCGCATGCCGGTCCACCGCCTCATGGGCGATGTTCAGCCCGCCGCCGGGCAACCCGGCCAGCGCATGGCGCGCCTGAGCCCAGGTGAACGTCGAGCGGGCCCGTTCGTAATCGGTGAGCCGGGGCGGAACGACCGGTGCGGTGTCCTTGTGGATCGTTTCCCAGTCCATGGGTGCTCCTCGCGGCACTGCCCTTGATCTCCAGGGTCGCGGAGTATGGCGCCGGTCGCACGTCGGTCCGCGTGGAGCGCCCGGACCGATGGACGGGCGGCATCTGTCCGCCTCGAGGGAGCCGAGGGCCGCCCGCTTCTTGCGGGCCCTCATCGCACGGTGCGCGGTCCCGCTCCGCTTCTCCGTGTCCTTTGCGGCCCTCGGCTCATTTCCATCACACCGCTGCCCGCCCGCCGGCCGCTTCCGGCGCTGTCCGAGTACGGGTTCTCCCTGCGCTATCGCGGTCACTGGGGCATCGGCCTGCGGCACCACAGCGGGCGGCTGGAGCTCGGCGTACCGGACTCGGAGGAATCGCCGGTCCGCGTGGTACTCGCCGACCGGGCCGTCACCATCGCCCCCGGAGAGACCTGCACGCTCCGGCTGCCAAGGAGTCGTGAACGTGCCTGCGCGCTTTCGGAGCCGCACCGTCGCCCGGCTCTCGACCCGGATTTCCCGGACGACGGAGAACTCCCATGGCCACCACAGGCCCCAGCGGATGATGACCACCACACCGGGCCCAACAGGGCCCGGTGTGGGGCCGATCGCCCACGACCTGCACCACGGGTGCGCGGCCGGTGCGCTGCAGCTCGACGAGACACTTCACACCGGTTCACTTCTTGACGATCCGCTCGTGAGGTGGCACTCGACGTCGACGACGCCCTCGACGGCGCGCGCCGCGCGGGCGGCGACGGGTACCAGCGCGGTGTCCCGTACGCGGCCGGTGAGGGTGACGACGCCGTCGGAAACCTCCACCCGCACCGTTTCGAGCGGGGCGGGGAAAAGACGGGAGACGACTTCCCGATCGACCTCCTCCGCGAGCTCCTCGTCCGTCCGCAGAAAGACCTTCAGCAGGTCGACCCGGCTGATGACGCCTTCGAGTAGCCCTTGGTCGTTGACGACGGGCAGCCGCTTCACCTTGCGCTGAGCCATGATGCGGGCGGCCTCGGCCAGGGAGGCGTCGGCGTGGACGGTGACGGCCGGAGTGCTCATCAGCTCGCCGGCGGTCACTGCGCCTGCCTTGGCCAGGTCGGACAGGCGGCGTGCCTGGGTGAACCGGTCGGGGCCGCTGTCGCGGAACTCCTCCTTGGACAGAAGGTCGGCCTCTGAGACGACGCCGACCACCCGGCCCTCGCCCTCCAGCACGGGCAGGGCGCTGACCTCCCATTGCGCAATGAGTTGAACGATGTCCTTGAACGGGGCGTCGCGGCCGACAGCCACGACGGTGTGTGTCATCACGTCGCTCACGGTGTGCGGGCTGCCGTTCATGATCTTCTCCTCGGGCTGTCAGGTGCGAGAGGGGTCCAACCGGTACGCGGTACGGGAACCTCGATCATTCGGTACTGCCGCTGCCGTACGGGGCGTACAGGTCGAGCAGCCGGATGCGGGCGGAGTGCAACCGGTGGGCGACCACCCGGCCGACCCACACGGCGACAGCGCGGCCGAACTCGGGGTCCTCGGCGCACAGCGCCCGCACGGCCTCCGCGTCGAACTCCCACGCCCGCACCGGGCTCGTGGTCTCGGCGCCCATCTGCCACAGGTAGGGCGGGAAGTGCCAGGACCAGCCGACCAGCTCCCCGTGGCCCAGCGATTCGATGACGGCGGCACGGCGACCGGGGACCTGCAGATCGAGGGCGACGGTCCCGGTCCGGATGATCCAGAACCGATCCGCGCGCCGACCCTCATCGAACAGGCGGGCTCCGATGTCGAAGGAGACCTCGCGGGCGTGCTGCAGCAGCCGCTCGCGGTATTCGGCAGGGAGTGCCGCGGTCAGAGTGGTGGTTGTCATCACTTCGTCTCCTTTCGCTCCCCCTGCCGCGTCCGGGCGGCGAGCGTGTGGTGCGGCGCCGATTTCCTCGGTGACGTCGACGCGGGGCCCGCAGCGCACGCAGCCGAAGCCGTCGGGCCGCTTGTGTGAGGCGGAGAGCTTGCGGGCGGGCCCTTGCCGACAGCGGCTCGGACGAGGAAGCACTGGAAGACCCCATCCGGCCCGTTCCTGTCCGGATCGGCGGTGATACGACCGTCCGTCATCGCAGCCCTCCGGAGAAATCGTGGGCCCCGATCTCAGCCTGGGCCCGGTCGGCGTCGGACGCCATGGGTCACTCGGGTCCCACCGGAGGGCCCTTCGGCCCAACCGGCGGGCAACCGCTCATCAGCGTCCGCACAGGCACCAGGAGTTCGCCTCGTCAGTGCTGTCGCCGGAGAACGGCAGCCGTGGAGATTTCCGCGGCCGATCCGGTGAAAGTGCTGTCCATCGAGGCGGTGGCTGTCATGCACCCACCCCTTCCGAAAGTTCCGGCAGCGGCTCCGCGCTGCTGCGACGTGCCACCCCCGCCCCAGGGCCGCCCGGTCCCAGGGCCGGACCGTGGGTTCCGGTCACCTGCTGTCGCTCACATCGGCCTCCTCCAACGCCGCCCGCCCGGCCTCCAACCGTGCCACCGGAACCCGGAACGGCGAGCAGGAGACATAGTCCAGGCCGGCGGCGTGGAAGAAGTGAACCGATTCGGGGTCGCCGCCGTGTTCGCCGCATACGCCGATCTTCAGCTCCGGCCGGGTGGTGCGGCCCTCGGCGACCGCGATCCCGACGAGCCGGCCCACGCCGTCCTGGTCGATCGTCTCGAACGGGGAGGTGAGGAAGACACCCTTGTCGAGATAGGCGGAGAAGAACTCCGCCTCGACGTCGTCGCGGGAGAAACCCCATGTGGTCTGGGTCAGGTCGTTGGTGCCGAAGGAGAAGAACTCCGCCTCCTCGGCGATGCGGCCCGCCGTCAGCGCCGCCCTGGGCAGCTCGATCATGGTTCCGACGGGGCAGGTGACGGGGACGCCGGACGCCTCGGAGGTCTCGGCGAGCACCCGCTGTACCTCCTCGCGCACGATCCGCAGTTCACGCACGTCCCCGACGAGCGGGACCATGATCTCCGCCCGGGGAGCGCCGCCGGCCCGGGCGCGTTCGGCGACGGCCTCGCCGATGGCCCGTACCTGCATGGTGACCAGGCCGGGAACCACCAGGCCGAGGCGCACGCCTCGCAGCCCGAGCATCGGGTTCTCCTCGTGCATCCGGTTCACCGCGGTCAGCAGTTGGACGTCGCGCGCGACCGGGAGGTTGCCGCGCGCTTCGGCCGAGGCGATCCGCACCGCGAGTTCTGTTCGGTCGGGCAGGAACTCGTGCAGCGGCGGGTCCAGCAGGCGAATGGTGACCGGCAGGCCGTCCATCGCCTCGAGGATGCCGACGAAGTCCTGCCGCTGGAGCGGCAGCAACGCCGCCAGAGCCCCGTCGCGTTCGGTGTCCGAGCGCGCCAGGATCATCTCCTCGACGAGCTTGCGGCGCTCGCCGAGGAACATGTGCTCGGTGCGGCACAGCCCGATGCCCTGAGCGCCGAACCGGCGGGCCCGCACGGCGTCCTCAGGGGTGTCGGCGTTGGCTCGCACCTCCAGCCGCCGGACCGTGTCGGCCCGGGCCAGGGCGCGTGCCACCGCGTCGACCACCCCGGCTGCTCCCTCGCCGGTGTCACCGGTCTCCAGGAACCGCATGACCGCCGAGTCGACGAGGGGCACCGCCCCCGGATACACGGCACCGGCGGAGCCGTCCACGGAGATGACCGTGCCCTCTTCGACGACCGTGCCGTCAGGGGCGGTGAAGCGCTGGGCCTCCGTGTCCACCTCGAGGTCCTCGGCGCCGCACACGCAGACCTTGCCCATGCCGCGGGCGACCACGGCCGCATGACTGGTCTTGCCGCCGCGGCTGGTGAGCACGGCCTGGGCGGCGATCATGCCGGGCAGGTCGTCGGGGGTCGTCTCCTGGCGGACCAGGATCACCTTCTCGCCGGCCGCGGCACGTCGTACGGCCTCCGCCGAGTGGAAGACGGCCGCTCCGACCGCGGCACCCGGAGACGCCGGGAGGCCGCGGGCGAGCGGTTCTCCGTCCCCCGAGGTGTCGAAGCGCGGGAACATGAGCCGGGTCAGTCCCTCGCCGCTCACCCGGGCAAGGCTCTCGTCCGGGGTGATGAGTCCCTCGTCGGCGAGTGCGGCGGCAAGGGCGAAGGCCGCCTCGGCGGTGCGCTTGCCGACCCGGGTCTGGAGCATCCACAGCGTGCCGCGCTCGATGGTGAACTCGATGTCGCACAGATCGCGGTAGTGCCGCTCCAGCGTCCGCATGTGGGCGCACAGCCGGGCGTACGACGTGGGGTCCAGCCGCTCCAGCTCGCTCAGGGGCACGGTGTTGCGGATGCCGGCGACGACATCCTCACCCTGGGCGTTGGACAGGTAGTCGCCGTACGGCCCGGGGTGCCCGGTGGCCGGGTCGCGGGTGAAGGCGACGCCGCTGCCGGAGTCGGAGCCGAGGTTGCCGAAGACCATGCGCTGCACGCTGACGGCGGTGCCCAGATCGTCGGGGATGTGCTCGCGCCGACGGTACAGGCGTGCCCGCTCCCCGTTCCAGGACTCGAAGACGGCCAGGATCGCCCGGCGCAGCTGCTCGGCGGGAGACTGCGGGAAGCCCTCGTCGGTTTCCCGGCGGATCACGGTCTTGTACGTCTCCACCAGCTCGGCGAGGTCACCGGCCTCCAGGTGCATGTCGTCCGGGGCGCCATGCAGGTCCTTGAGCTCGGCCATGGCCTGCTCGAACAGGGCGGCGTCGACGCCCATGACCGTGCTGCCGAACATCTGGACGAGGCGGCGGTAGGAGTCCCAGGCGAAGCGTTCGCTGCCGGAGACCTTGGCCAGGCCTAGGACGGAGTCGTCGTTCAGCCCGATGTCGAGGATCGTCTCCATCATGCCGGGCATGGAGAAGCGGGCTCCCGAGCGGACGGACAGCAGCAGAGGATCGTCCCGCTGCCCCAGCCGTCGGCCTGTGGCCTTCTCGAGAGCCTTCAGGTGATCGGAGATCTCCCGCGACATGCCCGAAGGCTCGCCACCGGTGGTGAGGAAGGCCCGGCAGGCCTCGGTGGTGATGACGAAACCCGGTGGGACCGGCAGCCCGAGCTGTGTCATCTCGGCCAGGTTCGAGCCCTTGCCGCCGAGCAGGCCGGCCATCTCACGACCGCCCTCGGTGAAGTCGTACACGTAACGGACCATGACACCGTCCTCCTCCGTCAGGGGCCTGTTGTGTCCAGCGTCTGACCGCGGCGCCCCTGGTGGGAGGTGCCGGCAGGCCCGGGCAAGGGGCCGTTGGGCCCGTCACCGCCCGCCGGCGGTGCTCCTGACGAAAAATGGGGGGTGAAGATCCGTGCAAGGGCTGTGCGGCTTCTGGGCATCCGTCTCAGCGGGAAGAGGCTCGAAGGCGTCAGGAGCCCCGGAAGCGATCCGGGGCCCGAGAGGGGTGCACCATGCCTCGCAACCTAGGTGGTGCGAGTCGGCCGGCTCCCCCGAGAATCCGGCGGCCGCACACTGGGCGGCCCGAGGGGCTCTGCGCCGTGGTACCGGGCTCGGTGTCGTACACCCCTGGCACCACCCGGCCCGGCCCGCGCCGTACGTCCCCGTGGACAGCACCGGGCACGACTGGGCCGAGCAGACCGTTCGGGGGCGTCCACAGTGGCTGCGCACCCCGTCCCGGGCCACGGATCGTCGACCACCTCGTGTACGACGCGCCGGTCGCCGCCCTCGTCGCCGTCACGGAGGGCAGTGCTCAGGAGGGCGTCGTCGCTCTCGGCGAGGTGGTCCTCGGGAGTGCTCGGTGCCGTGGGGGTGGCGTAGTCGTCAGCCGGTTGCGGCTGCTGGCCAGGGTGCTGGTCGTGGCCGATGGTGATGCACAGGTCCCCTTGGGGGCACATGGACGCGCCGCACAGGACCCGGTGGTGCGCCTAGGCGAACCTGGAGTCAGCACTGCCGTGAAAACGCTCAGTGACTACTGCAGGGAGGACGCGCTACGCCGGTCAGCCGAGACGGCAGCGGCTGCTCGGCTGGGGGCGCGGAGCGAGGGCAGTTTCTGGTCGCCACAGAGGACCTGGCAACAAGCAGGAGGAGGACCACGCCTCGTAGTCGTCGACTGTTCGCCGCAACTGAACGCCCCCGCGTCGGCGGGGAGGACGCGGAGGCCCGGGCGGGCGGCCTGGGTGAGCCGGTTCTCCCCGCTGACGCGGGGGCGTTCCGGCCCGCAGCGCGGTCCATCCGCGCGGTTCAGTCGGGTCGTCACAGGCTCCGGCTGGGGGAGTGCGGGTCGGCGGCCTGCGGGAGGCCGGGTGGAGCGGCGCTGAGCTGTGTAGGCCTGCGGGGCGCTGCCGGCTTCATGCGTCGTGCTGATCCTCGGGGCCGACACCATGCAGCTTTGCTGCAGACCGGATCATCTGGAAGCCGTACCACAGGAGCAAGCTCTGCGGGGCAGGGACCGGGAGAGCGTGCGAGCCCGGAGGACACAATGTCCCAACGGCCACGCGTGCACGCCGGAGAACTCGTACTTTGATCCCCGAGGGTTCCGGCCGTGCCGGCGGTGGCGCGCCGCGAGGGGCAGGAGTCGCCGGGTTCTCCCGGCCGTGTGAGATCTCGTGAGACGTGAGAGGGTTTGGGGCGTGAGTGAGACACCACCGAGCACCCTGCAATACCGCTTTGACGGGCCGGAAGACGCACCTGTCCTGATCCTGGCTCCCTCACTGGGTACCACATGGCACATGTGGGACCGGCAGATCCCCGAGCTGACGAAGCAGTGGCGGGTGTTCCGGTTCGATCTGCCGGGGCACGGAGGCGCACCCGCCTACCCGGCGGGCTCGGTCGGCGAGCTCACCGCGCGGCTGCTCGCCACCCTCGAGGGCCTCGGGGTGCAGCGCTTCGGCTACGCCGGCTGCGCCTTCGGCGGTGCGATCGGCCTCGAACTGGCCCTGCGGCACCCCGAGCGCGTCGCCTCCCTCGCGCTGATCGCCGCCTCGCCCCGGTTCGGCACCGCCGACGAGTTCCGCCAGCGCGGGGTGGTCGTCCGGACCAACGGGCTCGACCCGATCGCCCGTACCTCGCCCGACCGCTGGTTCACCAGCGGCTTCGCGGCCGCGCAGCCCGCGATCACCGAGTGGGCCGTGCAGATGGTGCGCACCACCGACCCGGGCTGCTACATCGCCGCCTGCGAGGCCCTCGCCTCGTTCGACGTGCGGGCCGAACTCGGCAGCGTCGGCGTGCCGACCCTGGTGCTGGTCGGCTCGGACGACCAGGTCACCGGCCCCGCCGAGGCCCGCACACTGGTCGCCGGCGTGCCGGACGCCCGGCTGGCCGTGGTGCCCGGCGCCTCCCACCTGGTACCGGTGGAGCAGCCCGCCGCCGTCACCGACCTGCTGGTCCGGCACTTCTCCACCGCCTGGCAGCCCGCCTTCGAGCAGGTCACCGGGCAGACCGTCCTGCCCGCCGTCCCGGACCAGGCCGTGCGGGTGGTGGTGCCGCCGCAGGGCGGGCCCGTCGCCGAGATCGCCGCCGCCGTCCCGCCGCAGGCCCAGGGCAGGCCCGACCCGTACGAGACCGGGATCAAGGTCCGCCGGGAGGTGCTGGGCGACGCGCACGTCGACCAGGTGCTGGCGCAGACCGACGACTTCTCGGGCGACTTCCAGGAGTTCGTCACCCGCTCCGCCTGGGGCGAGGTCTGGAACCGGCCCGGCCTCGACCGGCGCACCCGCAGCTGCGTCACCCTCACCGCCCTGGCCGCCGGCGGCCACCTGGAGGACCTCGCCGTCCACACCCGGGCGGCCCTGCGCAACGGCCTCACCCCGGGGGAGATCAAGGAGGTCCTGCTCCAGGCGGCCGTCTACTGCGGCCTCCCCGCGGCGAACAGCGCGTTCCGGGTGGCCCAGCAGGTCGTCCGGGAGGAGACCACCCCCCAGGAGTGAGACCGGGAGTGAGCACCGGGCACCCCGCGCGGACGGGGGCGCGGGGGCATCATGGGCTCATGAGGCTCACGAAGAAGTCGCACTCCTGCGTCCGCCTGGAGAAGGACGGCCGCACCCTCGTCGTCGACCCCGGCGGGTTCAGCGAGGAGGACGCCGCGCTCGGCGCGGACGTCATCCTGGTCACGCACGAGCACCCCGACCACTTCGACGAGGGCCGGCTGAGGGCCGCCCTGGAGGCCGACCCGGCCGCGGCGGTCTGGACCCTGAAGTCCGTCGCGGAACAGCTCTCGGCCGCGTTCCCGGGCCGGGTGCACACCGTCGGGCACGGCGACGCGTTCACCGCCGCGGGCTTCGACGTCCAGGTGCACGGCGAGCTGCACGCCGTGATCCACCCGGACATCCCGCGCGTCACCAACGTCGGCTACCTCGTCGACGACGGGGCCCTCTTCCACCCCGGCGACGCCCTCACCGTCCCCGACCACCCCGTCCGGACGCTGATGCTCCCGGTCATGGCCCCCTGGAACAAGATCTCGGAGGTCATCGACTACGTCCGCGAGGTCCGGCCGGAGCGCGCCTACGACATCCACGACGCCCTGCTCACCGATCTGGCCCGCCCGATCTACGACCGCCAGATCGGCGCGCTCGGCGGCGCCGAGCACCTGCGGCTCGCTCCCGGGGCGACGGCCGAGCTGTGAGCGGGGGCGGCGGCCGTCCGCCGCCGGTCGGGCCTTGTCGGTGGGGCCGGGTAGGTTGTGGGACATGCGCATCGCCACCTGGAACGTGAACTCGATCACCGCCCGCCTGCCCAGGCTCCTGGCCTGGCTGGAGAGCAGCGGCACGGACGTGCTGTGCCTCCAGGAGGCCAAGGTCGCCGAGGAGCGCTTCCCGGTCGAGGAACTGCGCGAGCTGGGCTACGAGTCCGCGGTGCACGCGACCGGCCGGTGGAACGGCGTGGCGGTGCTCTCCCGCGTGGGCCTGGAGGACGTCGTCAAGGGCCTGCCCGGCGATCCGGGGTACGAGGGTGAGCTGGAGCCCCGTGCCGTCTCCGCGACCTGCGGCCCGGTCCGCGTCTGGTCGGTGTACGTGCCCAACGGCCGCGAGGTGGACCACCCCCACTACGCGTACAAGCTCCAGTGGTTCGAGGCGCTGAAGGCGGCCGTGGCCGGGGACGCGGCGGGCAACCGACCCTTCGCGGTCCTCGGCGACTACAACGTGGCGCCGACCGACGACGACGTCCACGACATCGCCGCCTTCGAGGGCCTGACCCATGTCACCGAGCCCGAGCGCGCCGCCCTGGCCTCACTGCGCGAGACCGGCCTGACCGACGTCGTCCCGCGCCCGCTGAAGTACGACCACCCGTTCACGTACTGGGACTACCGCCAGCTCGGCTTCCCCAAGAACCGCGGCATGCGCATCGACCTGGTGTACGGCAACGAGCCGTTCGCCAAGGCCGTTTCCGACGCGTACGTCGACCGTGAGGAGCGCAAGGGCAAGGGCGCCTCGGACCACGCGCCGGTCGTGGTGGATCTCGACGTGTAGGAGGTTCCGGGGCGGGCCCGGGGATGCGGTCTTCGGTGAAGGTGCCGACAGCGAGCCTGTGGTGCGGACGGCGGTACGAATGTCAGGCTGGGGGGATGAACATCCCTTTCCTGGGCCACCGGCGCGAGAAGCCGGCGGTCCGTGACTCCGAGGGCATCGCGGAACTCCTCGCCGAATGTGAGCTGTTGCGCTCCCAGGCTTCCCGCGCCGGAGTCCGACTGGACGACTCCCAGGCCTCGTTGGAGGCGCTGGACCAGATGGTGCCCGGGAGCTGGCGGGACGACGAGGACGCCCTGACCCGGCTGGGCAACGACGTCGGGCTCTACCTGGGCACGGTCATCGTGCGCACCGTGCCGGGAGCCGTCTGGGAGATCCGCTCCGACGGGCAGCCCGTCGTACGGCTCGCCTCCGGGCGGGAGTTCGACGTCGTGGACTCCGGGCACCAGTGGGCCGCCAGCGGGGTGCCCGAGCTGTCGCAGCTGTACGCCGAGGTCGCGGAGGCCTGACGCGTCCGGGCTTCTCGAGCACCGAACAGGGGGACGCGGGGAAGGCCGTCCCGCCGGACCTCGACTACGATGTGCTCTCCGATCCGGTGAGGGAGGGGACTTCGCGGCCGGAGCGGGGACGCTGTCGCCGGGAGGGGCCTGCCGCCCCACACCTGCGGGTGGCGGTTCACATAGGCCAGTCCCGTCCGGCGGCAGTCGGAGATCACTGCTCGCGCGGTGGAGGCGACCCGCACCACGGGCCGCCCACCGGCGGGAAGAAGGTCAGCTGCGCGCCGGACGGGTTGCGCCCGCCCACCGGCTCACACTCCTCACCAGGCCCACCCCATCGGCTTTGGCGCCCGGGATCCGCACGTGCGGACGGTGGGCGGCCCGGGACGGCTCAGCGCAGCACGTCCGCCCAGTTCGCGGGGACGCGGCCCGCCGGGCCGGGCGCCGGCTGGTCCGCCGGGTGGCTCACCGGCGGCGCGAGTGCGGGGCCGGTCTCGTACAGCTCGTTCGTGTCGTAGTTCCAGAACCAGCCCTCACCCGGCTCGTAGCTGCGGATCACCGGGTGCCCGGCGGCCCGGTGGTGGGCGGTGGCGTGCTTGCCGGGGGAGTCGTCGCAGCAGCCGATGTGGCCGCACTGCGCGCAGCGCCGCAGATGGAACCACCAGCCGCCGGCGGCGTCGCACTCGACGCAGCCGGCGCCGCTGGGCGGGACGCGGGGGTCGATTCCGGTGTCGCTGGTCATACCGGCTCCTGGGATGTCGTGCGGTCCTCGGACGTGAGCGGCGGCCCGCCGGAGGAGGCGGACGAGGCGGAGGGTGCCTCCGAGGCGGAGGAGAGTGCCGCCCCGTCGGGTTCGACGGCGGCCAGGGGCAGCAGCACCCGGAAACGGGTGTCACCGGGCGCCGACTCCACGTCGATGCCGCCGTGGTGCTTGTCGACGACGATCCGCCGGGAGATGTCCAGCCCCAGGCCGGTGCCCTGGCCGACCGGTTTGGTGGTGAAGAACGGGTCGAAGATGCGGTCGCGGATCTCCGGCGGCACGCCGGGCCCGGTGTCCCGGAACTCGATGAGGAACCGGCCGTCGTGGAGCGCGGTGCGCACGGTCAGCGTGCCGTCGCCGCCCGCGCCGTCCATCGCGCAGAGCGCGTTGTCGATCAGGTTGGTCCACACCTGGTTCAGTTCCGCCGGGTAGGCGGGGATCCGCGGCAGCGTACGGTCGTACTCCTTGACGATCCTGATCCGCGTCCCGATCTTGCCGGACATCATCAGCAGTGTGCTGTCCAGGAGTTCGTGCACGTCGACGACCTGGTGGGGGGCGCGGTCCAGCTGGGAGTACTGCTTGGCGGCGTCCACCAGACGGGAGACCCGGGTGGTGGAGTCCGCGATCTCGTCCATGAGCAGCTCGGTCTCCACCGTGTAGTTGAGCCAGCCCACGGCGTTCGGCAGGATCTCCTGCCCGACGACCGCCGCCACCTGTTCCAGCCAGTCCACGTCGAGCCCGGCCTGCACGAAGGTCGGCGCGGTCTGCCAGCCCTGCTCGATGCCGTGGTCCTCCAGCCAGTCGGTGAGGGCGTCCTCGCGGTCGGCCGCCTCCAGCGGGGTGAGCACCGGCGCCTTGGCGACCCGCTCGGCGGTCCGTTGCTGGATGTCGATCAGATTCGCCAACTGGTCCTTGGAGAAGGAGCTTTCGGCGATGAGGGCGAGCTTGTGCCGCATCCTGGCCACCCGCTCGCGCAGCGTCGCGGTGGCCCGGACGGCCGCCGCCGCCGGGTTGTTGAGCTCATGGGTGAGCCCGGCGGACAACGACCCGAGCGCCAGCAGCCGCTCCCGCTGCCCCACGGCCGCCTGAGTGCTCTTCGTCCCGAAGAACAGCCCCTCCAGCAGATGCACCGCCATC
The DNA here is from genome assembly GCF_053604275.1 of Streptomyces sp. NPDC004051. Classification (NCBI taxonomy): domain Bacteria; kingdom Bacillati; phylum Actinomycetota; class Actinomycetes; order Kitasatosporales; family Streptomycetaceae; genus Streptomyces; species Streptomyces sp. NPDC004051. The sequence goes on from NZ_JBSGHG010000004.1 coordinate 17,412, forward strand.
GGGAACCACTCGCGCATGATGTCCGCGAACGTCTCGGCGGGCAGCACGAAGAACCGCGTCGGCTCCGTGACGCGCATCGAGTTGTTGTAGACCTGCCGCAGCCGGTCCCCGAGGTACGCCTGCATGGCGCCCGAATAGACCCCGCGCTGCGAGGACCGGATGACCTCCACGTCGTCGCCGCCGACCCGGCGGGAGAGCACCACCGTGCCCTCCAGCATCACGTAGAAGCAGGTGGCCGGCTCGCCCTCGGTGTAGACCGGGCCGGGGTCGAACCGCTCCGTCCGCCCCTCGCGGCACAGTCGGCCCAGCTGTTCGCCCGACAGCTTCTCGAACAGGAAGAGCGAGCCGATCTCCTCCGGGCTGCACGGCGTCGGCCGGCCGCTCACGACTGCTCCAGGTACCGGTGGACGAGCATCACGGCCATGGCTCCCTCTCCTACGGCGGACGCGACCCGCTTGGCGGACTCCGCGCGCGCGTCACCCGCGACGAACACGCCGGGCACATCGGTCTCCAGGTGGTACGGCGGCCGGTCCAGCTCCCAGCCGGGGGGCGGACGTCCGTCGGGCGTGAGGTCGGGCCCGGCCAGGATGAACCCGCGCCCGTCCCTCAGCACCGTGCCGTCCAGCCAGTCGGTGAGCGGGGCCGCGCCGATGAACACGAACATCCACTGGGTGTCGACCAGCTCGCTCCGCCCGCTCACCGTGTCGCGCAGGGTCAGTTTCTCCAGGTGGCCGGAGCCGTGCGCGGCCTCCACCACGGTGCCCGTGCGCACCGAGACGTTGGGGGTCTCCTCGATCTGCTGGACCAGGTAGTACGACATCGACGCCGACAGGGAGGCGCCCCGCACCAGCAGGGTCACCGACTTGGCGTCCCGTGCCAGGTACATCGCCGTCTGCCCCGCCGAGTTGGCGCCGCCCACGATGTAGACGTCCTGGCCGCGGCAGGACGGCGCCTCGGTCAGAGCCGAACCGTAGAACACCCCGCAGCCGGTCAGCTCCCGCACGCCGGTCGCGGGCAGCTGCCGGTAGGACACCCCGGTCGCCAGGATCACGCTGTGGGCGGCGACCGCCGAGCCGTCCGAGAACCGTACGGTCCGGGCCGCGCCGCCCACCTCCAGGCCCGTCACCTCACGCGCGGTGAGGATCTCGGCGCCGAACCTCGCCGCCTGCCGGCGGGCCCGGTCGGTCAGCTGGGCGCCGGAGACGCCGTCCGGGAAACCCAGGTAGTTCTCGATCCGGGAGCTCTGCCCGGCCTGCCCGCCGGTCGCCGAGCGCTCCACGAGCACCGTCCGCAGCCCCTCCGAGGCCCCGTACACGGCAGCGCCGAGCCCGGCCGGGCCGCCGCCCACCACGACGAGGTCGTAGAAGTCGGCCGCCGGTGTCGTCGCCAGCCCCACGTGGGCCGCGAGCTCCGGCGCCTCCGGCTCCAGCAGGGGCGTGCCGTCCGGGGTGACCACCAGCGGCAGCCGCTGCCCGTCCTGCCCGGCGGCGGCCAGCAGCCGCCTGCCCTCGGGCTCGTCGGAGGAGTACCAGCGGTAGGGCACCTGGTTGCGGGCCAGGAACTCCCGCGCCTGGGACGACCGCGCCGACCAGCGGTGCCCGACCACCTTGGTGCTGGGCACCGGCCGGTAGTCGCTGCGCCGCCAGGCCTGCAGCAGGTCGTCCAGGACCGGGTAGAGCTTCTCCTCGGGCGGGTCCCAGGGCTTGAGGAGGTAGTGGTCCAGGTCGACGACGTTGATCGCGTCGATCGCCGCGTCGGTGTCCGCGTACGCGGTCAGCAGGACCCGCCGCGCGCCCGGGTACACGTCCAGTGCCTGTTCGAGGAACTCGATGCCGTTCATCCCCGGCATGCGGTAGTCGGCCAGGACGACGGCGACGAGGTCGCCGCGGAGTTTCAGCTCGCGCAGCGCGTCCAGCGCGGACTCGCCGGACTCCGCGCGCACGATCCGGTACGAGGCGCCGTAGCGCCGCCGCAGGTCCCGGGCGACGGCGCGGGAGACCCCCGGGTCGTCATCCACGGTCATGATGACGGTCCGCGTCGGCTCCACGGCCTGTGCCATGTGCGTCTGCCACTCCGTGTGATCGGACAGGCGACCCGGCGCACCCTTGCGACACCGCGCCGGCTCCCGCCCATCGTATGTTCGATCGTCCCGGTTTGTCAGAGTGTGCGAAGAGCCGCAGTTCCGGCCGCCCGCTTCCGTGATCACCTGGCGGGAGACGGCGCCGTGCCGGACCTGATCGTCGGCTCCGGCCCGATCACCCCGTGGCGATCGCCGCGCGGCCGCACCCCCTCGCCCGTCCTGTGCCGCTCGAGAAGGCATCGGCCCGGAGGGGAAGGGGAATGGTGCGGGCCGTCCACCGGCGGCTCAGGACTTCTGCTCCTTCCTGCGCGAGCCGCGTGCGCCGCGTGGAGCGGGCGGAGCGGGCGCGGACGGCGGCTCCGCCGAGGGCGTCGAGGCGGCGGGGGCAGGCAGCGGGGTCTGCGCCGCGCGGGTCACGTCCCCCACCAGCTCCACCACGTCGGGGCCGTACGCCTGCGAGTTGATGACCTTCAGCAGCAGGACGAAGGAGTTCGAGCCGTGCTTGCGGGCCAGCTGCTCGTGGTGGCGGGCGAGATAGCGGGTGGCGGCCTGGTTGGTGATCGCGCGCTGACCGCAGAACAGGAACACCGGCCGGGTGTCGCGCCGTTCACCGGCGGTGAGCCGGGCGAGCAGGACGTACTCGGTGACACCCGGTTCCATCCGGTAGAGCTCGGTGCCGATCCGGAAGGCGCCCCGGTCCGGGCCGGGCTCCGGATCCACGTTGACGCGCACCCCGGGCAGCATCGCCGCCATGTGGGCCGTCATCCGCCGGTTCGACGCGGGTCCTCCCACGCAGAACTCCGTGCGCTCGCCGAAACCCTGGTGGGCCGTGTCGTGCGTGACCACCTGCACGTGCGCCCCGCAGTCCTTGATCAGCGCAGAGAGCTCGAGCAGCGAGAACACGTCGAAACGGTGCACGGCCGGCTCCGCCGTGGCAGGATCGCGGTTGACGACGAGGAGCGACTCGGAGTTCTCCGGCAGTCCGAAGAAGGCCTGCTTGCGCCGGAGTCTGCGCTTCCACAGGGAGGTACGGGCGATCCAGCCCAACGCGGCGAAGAGGCCGGAGGCGACCACACCCAGAACGATGTTGCGTACGTCGTCACTCATGGGCGCGCATGCTAGCGGGCTCGGGCAAACCCATGTTCGAGGCGTTCGGAGAACGAGCGTCCGAAAGGCCGCGGCGGCATGCCCCGCGACCTTTCCGATGTGGACCTGGCGATGAATGCGACCGAGTGAACGGCCTTTCAACGGAGGTGCGAATGCGTCATCGTGTCGGACGGAAACTCACGGTCGCGGCGGTCGCCGCCGTCGTGGTCTCGTCGGGAGCGGCAGCGCCGTCACCGGCCGCCACACGGGGCGGCGGGCCCGGTCTGCCCCCCGCCAAGACCCCGGTGGCCGTCGGCCACGGCGGAGCGGTCTCCAGCGTCGACGCCGACGCCACCGCCGCCGGGATCGAGGTCCTCAGGAAGGGCGGCAACGCCGTCGACGCGGCCGTCGCCACCGCCGCCGCGCTCGGCGTCACCGAGCCCTACTCGGCAGGCATCGGCGGAGGCGGCTACTTCGTCCACTACGACGCCCGCTCCCGCACCGTGCACACGATCGACGGACGGGAAACCGCCCCGCTGACCGCCGACTCCGGCTTGTTCCTGGAGAACGGCGCGCCGATCCCCTTCGCCGAGGCCGTCAGCAGCGGTCTCGGCGTCGGCACCCCGGGCACGCCGGCCACCTGGCAGCGGGCGCTGGACAAGTGGGGCAGCAAACGGCTCGACGCGGTCCTCGAGCCCGCCGAGCGGCTCGCCCGCGACGGATTCACCGTCGACGGCACCTTCCGCGACCAGACAGCCGCCAACGAGACCCGCTTCCGCCACTTCCCCGACACCGCCGAACTGTTCCTGCCGGGCGGCGAACTCCCGGTCGTCGGCTCCACCCTCAAGAACCCCGATCTCGCCCGCACCTACGCGGAGTTGCGCCGCAAGGGCGTCGACGCGCTGTACCGGGGCGCCATCGGCCGGGACATCGTGAACACGGTGAACAAGCCGCCCGTGGCCCCCGGCTCCGGCTGGAACGCCCGTCCCGGCGAGCTGTCCGCCCGGGACCTCGCGGCGTACCGCGCCCTGACCCGGCCGCCCACGAAGACGTCGTACCGCGGTCTGGACGTCTACTCCATCGCGCCCTCCTCCTCCGGCGGCACCACGGTCGGCGAGGCCCTCAACATCCTGGAGCGGACCGACCTCTCCCGGGCCGACGACGCCCGCTACCTGCACCGCTTCATCGAGGCGAGCCGCATCGCGTTCGCGGACCGGGGGCGCTGGCTCGGCGACCCCGCCTTCGAGGACGTCCCCACGAAGGAACTGCTCTCCCAGCGGTACGCCGACTCCCGCGAGTGCCTCATCGCGGACGACGCGGTCCTCACCAGCCCGCTCGCCCCCGGCGACCCGCGCGCTCCCGCGCCCTGCGCGGCGGGGGGCACCGCGGCCCCGACGACGTACGAGGGCGAGAGCACCACGCACCTCACCACCGCCGACCGGTGGGGCAACGTCGTCGCCTACACCCTCACCATCGAGCAGACCGGCGGCAGCGGCATCACCGTGCCCGGCCGGGGGTTCCTGCTCAACAACGAGCTGACGGACTTCTCCTTCGCCCCGGCGAACCCCGCCGTGCACGACCCGAACCTGCCGGGCCCCGGCAAGCGGCCCCGGTCCTCGATGGCCCCGACGATCGTGCTGGACCGGCACGACCGGCCGGTCGTGGCGCTCGGTTCACCCGGCGGTTCGACCATCATCACCACCGTGCTGGGGACCCTCACCGGATTCCTCGACCGAGGCCTGCCGCTGGTCGACGCGATCGCCGCGCCGCGCGCCAGCCAGCGCAACACGGCCCGCACGGACCTCGAACCCGGCCTGTACGACAGCGCGCTGCGGCGGAAGCTGGAGGCGATCGGGCACTCGTTCCAAAAGACCCCGGAGATCGGCGCGACCACCGGTGTACAGCGGCTGCCGGACGGCCGGTGGCTCGCCGCGGCGGAGAAGACCCGCCGGGGCGGCGGTTCCGCGATGGTCGTGCACCCGGAGCGCCGGTGACGCGGTGACGCAGGCCCGTGGGCCGGGCACGGAGCCCGGCCCACGCCCACCCGCTCACCGCCCGGAAGCCGGCGCCTCCCCAGTCCGGTCGGTCCCGGCCCCGTCGGGCTCGGGCCCGGCCTCGGTGCCGGTTTCGGTGTCGGCCCCGCCCCTCGCCCCGGTCCGGAACGTGAGGAGCCCGTCCGCCGTGTCCACCGTCACCCGGTCGCCACCCCGGACGCTGCCGTCCAGCAGCAGCCGGGAGAGCTGGTTGTCGACCTCGCGCTGGATGGTACGGCGCAACGGCCGCGCCCCGTACTCGGGTTGATGACCGCGCTGCGCCAGCCAGTCCACGGCGGAGTCGGTGAACTCGACCGTGACGTCCTGGCCCCGCAGTCCGCGGCGCGTGCCCTCCAGCAGCAGATCGGTGATCTGCCGCAGCTCCACGGCGGTGAGCTGGCGGAAGACCACCACCTCGTCGATCCGGTTGAGGAACTCGGGCCGGAAGTGCTCCCGCAGCGGCCGCATGATCTGCTCGCGCCGCGCCTCCTCGTCCGCCTCCGCACCGCCCGTCGCGAAGCCCAGCGTCGCACCGCGCCGGGTGATCGCCTCGGAACCGAGGTTGCTGGTTATCACGATGACGGTGTTGCTGAAGTCCACCGTCCGGCCCTGGGAGTCGGTCAGCCGGCCGTCGTCCAGGACCTGGAGCAGGATGTTGAAGACGTCCGGGTGGGCCTTCTCCACCTCGTCGAGGAGCAGCAGCGAGTACGGATGCCTGCGCACCACCTCGGTCAGCTGCCCCGCCTCCTCGTGGCCGACGTACCCGGGCGGGGCGCCGACCAGCCGGCTGACCGTGTGCCGCTCCTGGTACTCGCTCATGTCGAGGCGGACCATCCGGTCCTCGCTGCCGAACAGGGCCTCGGCCAGCGCCCGGGCCAGCTCCGTCTTGCCGACGCCGGTCGGCCCGAGGAACAGGAAGCTGCCGATCGGCCGGTCGGGACTGGCGAGCCCGGCCCGGGAGCGCAGCACCGCGTCCGAGACCACCCGCACCGCCTCGTCCTGGCCGACGACGCGCTGGTGCAGGTGCTCCTCGAGGCCCAGCAGCCGGTCCTTCTCCTCCTCGGTGAGCCGGCTGACCGGGACGCCGGTCTGCCGCGACACCACCTCCGCGATCTCCTCGGCGTCCACCACCAGACTCTGGCCCTCGTCGACCCGGCCCTCACCGCCGGCGTCGGCGATCCGCTCCTTCAGCTCGCCGATGCGGTCACGCAACTGCGTCGCCTGCTCGTACTTCTCGTCGGCGACCGCCTGGTCCTTGTCGTAGGTCAGCTGCTCCAGCTCCCGCTCCATGGCGCGTACGTCCGTGCCCTTGGTCCGCGCCCGCAGCCGGACCCGGGCGCCGGCCTGGTCGATCAGGTCGATCGCCTTGTCCGGCAGGCGGCGCTCGCTGAGGTAGCGGTCGGACAGCTCCACGGCCGCCACCAGCGCCCCGTCGGTGTAGCGGACCTGGTGGTGGGCCTCGTACCGGTCGCGCAGTCCGCGCAGGATCGCGACCGTGTCCGCGGGCGTGGGCTCCGGCACCATGATCGGCTGGAAGCGGCGGGCCAGCGCCGCGTCCTTCTCGATCCGCCGGTACTCCTCCAGCGTGGTCGCGCCCACGATGTGCAGCTCGCCGCGGGCCAGCGCCGGCTTGAGGATGTTGCCGGCGTCCATCGAACCGCCCTCGCCGCCGCCCCCGGCGCCCACGACGGTGTGCAGCTCGTCGATGAAGACGATCAGCCGGTCGGAGTGGGCGCGGATCTCGTCGACGATGGTGTTCAGCCGCTCCTCGAAGTCGCCCCGGTAGCGGGTACCGGCGACCACGCCCGCCAGGTCCAGGGAGACCACCCGCCGGGTCATGAGCGCATCGGGCACGTCCCCGTCGACGATCCGCTGCGCCAGGCCCTCCACCACGGCGGTCTTGCCGACGCCCGCGTCACCGATCAGCACCGGATTGTTCTTGCCGCGCCGGGAGAGCACCTCGACAGTCTGCTCGATCTCCTCCTCCCGCCCGATCACCGGGTCGATCCGGCCCTCGTGGGCCAGCTCGGTCAGGTCCCGGCCGTACTTGTCCAGCGTCGGCGTGCCCGTCGCGGGCCGGGGACGCTCGACGCGCGGCGGCGCGGCGTCCGGCGCGTCGGGCGGCAGCGGCATCCCGGGGGAGGTGAAATGGGCCGAGTTCAGGATGTGCCCGGCGGCCGAGTCGGGGTTGGCGGCCAGGGCGCTGAGGACGTGCTCCGGGCCGATGTAGCCGGCCCCGGTCGCCCGGGCCATCTCGTGGGCGTCCAGCAGGGCCCGTTTGACGGCGGGGGTCAGCGAGAGCGACGTCGGCGGCGGGGCGTCGTCCGGTCCGTGCTGGACGGGCCCGGACCGTTCGTCGATCTCCGCCGCCAGCGAGTCGGGGTCCGTGCCCGTCCGGCTGATCAGGTCGCGGGTCGGATCGGTGGCGAGCGCGGCGCGCAGCAGGTGCTGGGTGTCCAGGTCCCGGCTGCCGTGCTCGGCTGCGTACTGCGCGGCGCCGCGCACCAGCTCCCTGGCCGGCTGGCTCAGCAGCCGGCCGATGTCGATCTGCCGGGGGCGCGGCCCGCCGAAGAAGCGTGCGAGGAATTCTCCGAAGGGGTCCGAGCCGTAGCCCTGCGGACCCGTGAACCCGCTGCTCATGGACATCCGTTCCGGCGCCCCCGCGGGATCCCCCTGGGCCGGGCGGAACCGGGAACCCGAAGGGGCCCCGGGGAGCGCTCACTGCTCGACGTACGGTCCGGACGCGGGTGCCCGGCCGTCTCCCGGTTACACCCGTGCGTGTTCCCGCGGTGCGGAGGGCGCCCGCAGGTGTGCGTGTGGCGTGTGCGCTGCCTGCGGCGCGCTCGTGGAACACCTTCGCACGGTCGCTCCGGCGCAGCACTCGGAAGCGGGCCGGGCGGAGTACGTCCGCGGAGCCACTCCGCGGGGGCCGGGCTCAGCGGGCCGTCAGGACGCGGGGGCCGGCGGTGGTGATCGCGACGGTGTGCTCGGCGTGGGCGGCGCGGGAGCCGTCGACGGTGCGCAGGGTCCAGCCGTCGGGCGCGGTGCGGAAGCCGTCGGTGCCGCCGCCGATGAGCATGGGCTCGATCGCCAGCACCATGCCGTGCCGCAGCGGCATGCCCCGGCCCGGCCGGCCCTCGTTGGGGACGGGCGGGTCCTCGTGCATACGGCGGCCGATGCCGTGCCCGCCGAAGCCGTCCAGGATGCCGTAGCCCGCCGCGCGGCACACCGTGCCGATCGCGTGCGCGATGTCCCCGATCCGGTTGCCGACGACGGCGGCCCCGATGCCCGCCGCCAGGGCCCGCTCGGCGGTCTCGACCAGCCTCACGTCGTCCGCGCGCGGGGTGCCCACGATGAAACTGATCGCCGAGTCGCCGACCCAGCCGCCCAGTTCGGCGCCGAAGTCCACGGACACCAGGTCGCCGTCGCGCAGCCGGTAGCCGTCCGGGACGCCGTGCACGATCGCGTCGTTGACCGACGCGCAGATGACGGCGGGGAACGGGGTCGGGGCGAAGGAGGGCCGGTAGCCCAGGAAGGGCGAGCCCGCACCCGCCCCGCGCAGCACCTCCCGGGCCACCTCGTCCAGCTCCAGCAGGGACACCCCCACCGCGGCGGCCTTCCGCACGGCCTTCAGGGCGTCCGCGACGACCTGGCCCGCCTCGTACATCGCGTCGATCGACTTGTCGGTCTTCAGCTCCACCATGCCAATTACTATACCGGTATTAGAATGACGGCATGGTGCGCACCCCTCTCACCCCCGAAGAACGCGAACGCGGCGAGCGGCTCGGCCGGCTGCTGCGGGAGGCGCGCGGCGACCGGAGCATGACGCGGGTCGCGGCGAGCGCGGGCATCTCCCCGGAGACCCTCCGGAAGATCGAGACCGGACGGGCCCCCACCCCGGCGTTCTTCACGGTGGCCGCCCTCGCCCGCGTGCTCGACCTGTCGATGGACGAACTGGTCGTCCGCTGCGCCCCCGCCGCGCCGCCCCTCGTGCCGACGGCCGCGCCCTCCGTCCCGCCGCCCGCCGTGCCGCCGTCGGTCGCCGCCTGAGCCGGGTACGGGGCCCAGGTCCGGGTGGGGACTCACCCACCGGAGTGCGAATCATGATCGACCCCGCGGGTTGGCGACGATGGTCTTGGCAAGGCCGCCCGAGAGGCTTACGTTCGTCCCCCTACGACCGTTTCTACGGGCGTAGGGGCGCTGACGTCGCGTCGAAGGAGTAGCTCATGGCACACGTCGTACGAGCCGCCCTGGTCCAGGCCACCTGGACCGGCGACACGGAGTCCATGGTGGCGAAACACGAGGAGCACGCCCGCGAGGCGGCCCGGCGGGGTGCGAAGGTCATCGGGTTCCAGGAGGTCTTCAACGCCCCCTACTTCTGCCAGGTCCAGGACGCCGAGCACTACCGCTGGGCCGAACCCGTGCCCGACGGGCCGACCGTCCGCAGGATGCGGGAACTGGCCCGCGAGACCGGCATGGTGATCGTCGCGCCGGTGTTCGAGGTCGAGCAGTCGGGGTTCTACTACAACACCGCGGCCGTGATCGACGCCGACGGCACCGTCCTCGGCAAGTACCGCAAGCACCACATCCCCCAGGTCAAGGGGTTCTGGGAGAAGTTCTACTTCAAGCCCGGCAACCTCGGCTGGCCCGTCTTCGACACCGCCGTCGGCAAGGTCGGCGTCTCCATCTGCTACGACCGCCACTTCCCGGAGGGATGGCGGCAACTCGGGCTGAACGGAGCCCAGTTGGTCTACAACCCGTCGGCCACGCACCGCGGCCTCTCGTCCTACCTCTGGCAGCTCGAGCAGCCGGCCGCGGCCGTCGCCAACGAGTACTTCGTCGCCGCGATCAACCGGGTGGGCCAGGAGGAGTACGGGGACAACGACTTCTACGGAACCTCGTACTTCGTCGACCCCCGGGGTCGGTTCGTCGGCGACGTCGCCGACGACAGCAAGGAGGAACTCGTGGTCCGGGACCTCGACTTCGACCTCATCGAGGAGGTGCGGCAGCAGTGGGCGTTCTACCGCGACCGCCGCCCCGACGCCTACGAGGGGCTGGTGCGGCCGTGACCGACGACCTGCTGGGCCGCCACCGCTCCGTGCTCCCCGACTGGCTCGCCCTCTACTACGAGGAGCCCATCGAGATCACCCACGGCGAGGGCCGCCACGTCTGGGACTCCGCGGGCAACCGGTACCTCGACTTCTTCGGCGGCATCCTCACCACCATGACCGCCCACGCCCTGCCCGAGGTGACGAAGACGGTCGCCGAGCAGGCCGGGCGGATCATCCACTCCTCCACCCTCTACCTCGACCGGCAGATGGTCGAACTCGCCGAACGAGTGGCCCAGTTGAGCGGCATCCCGGACGCCCGGGTCTTCTTCACCACCTCCGGCACCGAGGCCAACGACACCGCCCTGCTGCTCGCCACCACCTACCGGCGCGGCAACTCGGTCCTGGCGATGCGCAACAGCTACCACGGCCGCTCCTTCAGCGCGGTCGGCGTCACCGGAAACCGGGGCTGGTCCCCGACCTCGCTGTCCCCGCTGCAGACCCTGTACGTGCACGGCGGCGTGCGCACCCGGGGCCCGTACGCCTCGCTCGGCGACGAGGACTTCATCGCGGCCTGCGTCGACGACCTCAAGGACCTGCTCGGCCACACCCGCCCGCCCGCGGCACTGATCGCCGAACCGATCCAGGGCGTCGGCGGCTTCACCTCACCGCCCGACGGGCTGTACGCGGCGTTCCGCGAGGTGCTGAACGCACACGGCATCCTGTGGATCTCCGACGAGGTGCAGACCGGCTGGGGCCGCACCGGCGACCACTTCTGGGGCTGGCAGGCCCACGCCCGAAACGGCCCGCCCGACATCGTGACCTTCGCCAAGGGCATCGGCAACGGCATGTCCATCGGCGGTGTCATCGCCCGCGCCGAGATCATGAACTGCCTGGACGCCAACAGCATCTCTACGTTCGGCGGCACCCAGGTCACCATGGCGGCCGGCCTGGCCAACCTCACCTACCTGCTGGAGCACGACCTCCAGGGCAACGCCCGGCGGGTCGGCGGCATGCTCCTCGAACGCCTGCGGGCCGTCGCCGCCCAGGTGCCCGCGGTACGGGAGGTGCGCGGGCGCGGGCTGATGATCGGCGTCGAGCTGACGAAACCGGGCACCGACGAGGCCGACCCGCGGGCCGCCTCCGCCGTGCTGGAGGCCGCCCGCCGGGGCGGACTGCTCATCGGCAAGGGCGGCGGCCACAACACCAGCGCCCTGCGCATCGCTCCACCGCTGTCCCTCAACGTGGCGGAGGCCGAGGAGGGGGCGGCGATCCTCGAGCACGCGCTGCGGAGCGCACCGTAGCGACCCGCACCTCCCCACCACCGTCCAGCGGAGGGCCACCGCATGAGCCGTACCGTCATCCGTGGCGGTCTCGTCATCACCGCCTCCGACGAGATCCACGCCGACGTCCTGATCGAGGGCGGCCGCATCGCCGCCCTCGCCGCCTCCGGCACCCCGGCCGCCGCCGCGTTCACCGACGGCCGGGTCATCGACGCCACCGGCAAGTACGTCATCCCGGGCGGCGTCGACGCCCACACCCACATGGAGCTGCCGTTCGGTGGGACGTTCGCTTCGGACACGTTCGAGACGGGGACGCGGGCGGCGGCATGGGGCGGGACGACGACGATCGTTGATTTCGCGGTGCAGTCGAAGGGCCATTCGCTGCAGGCCGGCCTGAATGCCTGGCTGGAGAAGGCGGACGGGAAGTGCGCGATCGACTACGCGTTCCACATGATCATGTCGGACGTGAACGAGGCGACGCTCAAGGAGATGCCGAAACTCGTCGAACAGGGCATCTCCTCGTTCAAATTGTTTATGGCCTATCCGGGGGTCTTTTATTCGGATGACGGCCAGATCCTGCGGGCGATGCAGGTTGCCGGTGACACGGCCGGTCTGATCATGATGCACGCGGAGAACGGCATCGCGATCGACGTCCTGGTGGAGCAGGCCCTGGCCCGCGGCGAGACCGATCCTCGCCATCACGGGGAGGTCCGCAAGACGCTCCTTGAGGCGGAGGCGGCCCACCGGGCGATCCAGCTCGCCCGGGTGGCCGGCGCGCCGCTCTACGTCGTCCACGTCTCGGCCCAGGAGGCGGTGGCGGAGCTGGCGGCGGCGAGGGACATGGGGCTGCCGGTGTTCGGCGAGACCTGCCCGCAGTACCTGTTCCTGTCGACGGACAATCTGGCGGAGCCGGACTTCGAGGGCGCCAAGTACGTGTGCTCGACGCCGCTGAGGCCGAAGGAGCATCAGGCGGCGCTGTGGCGGGGTCTGCGGACGAACGACCTCCAGGTGGTGTCGACGGACCACTGCCCGTTCTGCTTCGTGGGCCAGAAGGAGCTGGGCCGGGGCGACTTCTCGAAGATCCCCAATGGCCTGCCGGGCGTCGAGAACCGTATGGACCTGCTGCACCAGGCTGTCGTCGAAGGGCACATCTCACGCCGCCGCTGGATCGAGATCGCCTGCGCGACCCCGGCCCGGATGTTCGGCCTCTACCCGCAGAAGGGCACGATCGCGCCGGGCGCCGACGCCGACGTGGTGATCTACGACCCGCACGTCACCCAGACGCTCTCGGCCGAGACCCACCACATGAACGTCGACTATTCGGCGTACGAGGGGAAGACGGTCACAGGCCAGGTCGAGACCGTGCTCTCGCGGGGTGAGGTCGTCATCGACCAGCGCGAGTACGTCGGTCACGCCGGCCACGGCACGTTCGTCCCGCGCTCCACCTGCCAGTACCTGGGCTGACCCCCAGGACCTGCCCGCACCGATGTGAACTGGAGGTCCCGCGTTGGACTTCGGACTCGTCCTGCAGACCGACCCGCCGGCGTCGCAGGTCGTCGGGCTGATGCGCCGGGCGGAGCGCAACGGCTTCCGCTACGGCTGGACCTTCGACTCCGCCGTGCTGTGGCAGGAGCCCTTCGTCATCCACAGCCGGATCCTGGAACACACCACGAAGCTGCACGTGGGTCCGATGGTGACGAACCCCGGCACCCGCACCTGGGAGGTCACGGCCTCCACCTTCGCCACCCTCAACGACATGTACGGCAACCGGACCGTCTGCGGCATCGGCCGCGGCGACTCCGCGATGCGTGTCGCCGGCCGCAAGCCCAACACCCTGGCCCGGCTCGGCGAGGCCGTCGAGGTCATCCGCGACCTCGCCGAGGGCCGGGAGGCGCTGGTCGACGGCAACCCGGTCCGCATCCCGTGGATCAAGAACGGCAGGCTGCCGGTCTGGATGGCCGCGTACGGCCCGAAGGCGCTGGCGCTCGCCGGCCAGAAGGCCGACGGCTTCATCCTCCAGCTCGCCGACCCCTTCCTCACCGAATGGATGGTCAAGGCGGTACGGAAGGCGGCCCAGGACGCCGGCCGGGACCCCGGCGCCCTCACGATCTGCGTCGCCGCGCCCGCATATGTCACGGCCGACGACTCGCCCGATGCCCTGGCGCACGCCCGGGACCAGTGCCGGTGGTTCGGCGGCATGGTCGGCAACCACGTCGCCGACCTCGTCGCCCAGTACGGCGAGCACTCCGCCATGGTCCCCGACGAGCTCACCACGTACATCAAGGACCGCCACGGCTACGACTACAGCCATCACGGCCGCGCCGACAACCCGTCCACCGACTTCGTCCCCGACGAGATCGTCAACCGCTTCTGCCTCCTCGGCCCCACCGAAGCCCACATCGACAAGCTCCGGCACCTCAAGGACCTGGGCGTCGACCAGTTCGCCGTCTACGACATGCACGACAACCGCGAAGCCACCATCGACGCCTACGGCACCGACATCATCCCCGCCCTTCGCTGACGAAGTTGTCCGGTCCAGGCATCGATGCAGCTGAACGGCGGCCGTCCACCTGTTCCCGATGAGCGCCGTGTGGAATGTTTCGTATGCCTGGGTCATACGTTTCACCCGCGTCTTCACGCAGCACTACGTAGATGGGTAACGCTCGGCTACGACCTCGCGGCGGCGGTCGAGTCGATATCCTGACGCTCTCTCGACACCATTTCTGATGGATCGTCAGTAGTCTTGCTCGACCACTTGTCGAGTAGAAGTTCGTGACCGCATCCCACCAGCACCGTGGCCAGGACCTCCAGCTCTTCCTCGGTCGTCTTGAGGAGGGCAGCCAGCAGTGGGGATCCGCCCGGCTTCCGGAATTCCCGGGGCGGGGTTGCGTCCTGGGAAGTGGTGTACGGGTTCCCGCCTGATCCGGGCGTTTGGCCCGGCGCCGGAGTGAGTGCCCGGATATGCGAACGGCCACCGGCTGATCTTTCAAGACGACCAAGTCTTTGAAGGAGACCAGCACGATGACCGCACCGGACAGTCTGCCCCCGCACGCCCTCGCCGAGGACAATCTCGCCTGGGGGTCCCCCCGCTTGCGGGGGAGAGTCCGGACCTGCTGCGCGCGATGATCAAGACGTTCGCCGACGCGCTCATGTCCGCCGAGGCCGACGCCCTCTGCAACGCCGAATACGGCCAGGTCAGCGACGAGAGGGTCAACCACCACAACGGCTATCGCCCGCGCGAGTGGGACACTCCCCCCGCCTCCGGCCGGGGGTACCCCCAGCGCGGGCACGGTCGAGCTCGCCGTCCCCAAGCTGCGGTCCGGCAGCTACTTCCCGCACCGGCTCCTCGAGCGCCGCCGCCTACCTGCTCGGGGCCTCCACCCTTCCCCGCAAGCGGGGGCACCCCCAGCGTCGAGAAGCTCGCCGAGTCCCTGGGCGTCACTCAGCTGTCGAAGTCCCAGGTCAGTTCGATGGCCAAGCACCTGGACGAGCAGGTCGCCGCCTTCCGCAACCGGCCCCTGGACGCCGACCCGTACTTCTTCGTCTGGGTCGATGCCCTGACCCAGAGGGTCCGCGAAGGCGGCCGGATCGTCAACGTGCATGCCCTGGTAGCGGTCGGCGCCAACGCCGACGGCCACCGCGAGATCCTCGGCCTGGACGTGGTTACCGCCGAGGACGGTGCCGACCGGCTGGCCTTCCTGCGCTCCCTGGTCGCCCGCGGCCTGTCCGACGTCCAGCTGGTCGCCTCCGACACGCATGCCGGCCCGGTCGACGCCATCGGTGCAGTGCTGCCCGGCGCCTCCTGGCAGCGCTGTCGCACCCTCCCCCACGCCCTGAACGGGCGCGGGCGGTACCCCCATCGCGAGGAACCTGCTGAGCCAGGTGCCGAAATCGGCCCAGCCTGGAGGTACCCCCGGCCGGAGGCTGGGGGAGGGTGGCCACCCTGCTGCGGACCGTGTTCGAACAGACTGACACCGACGCGGTGAAGGCCCAGATGGCACACGCCTTGGACGCCCTGGAAGCCAAGTCACTCAAGCCAACAGCCCACTTGGATACCACCCAGCACGACCTGCCGGCCTTCACTGCCTTCCCGCGCGAGATCTGGCGGCAGATCTGGTCGGACAACCCGCAGGAGCGACTGAACAAGGAGATCAGGCGCCGCACCGACGCGGTCGGCGTCTCCCCGACCGCACCGCAGTGATCCGGCTGGTCGGTGCGGTGCTGGCCGAGCAGAACGAGGAGTGGACCGAGAGCCGCCGCCACATGGGCCGCGAGCTCCTTGCCAAGACCCGACTCCACCCGATCGAGTCAGAAACCGACGAGACCGTCCTGCCGGCCGAACTCACCGCACAGCCTCGAAACGAGACCACCGAGTGGCCGTCGATACACCATTCCAGCGGATGTGACCCAAGCAGGGGTCAGCCCAGGGTCCAGCGGATCATCCAGGCTTCGTTCTGGATGGAGATGATGCTTTCGCACTCGGCAATGAATCCGTCGACGAATGTTGGATTTCGGTCGATCGCCTGCTCCCAGCGTTCGAGCATACGCTCCAACTCCTGAGCGGTACGGGAGAATTCCAGTTGCTGGTACGCATACCGCTGAGCGGTCGAGTGAGCGGCGACAGCCACCGACACCGAAGCGGCGACGGCAATCCACGCCGCGACCGCCTCGACCCCGTAAACGCCCGAGACCCCCGCCATCAAGGCTCCCAGGCCACCCAGGAGAAACTCCAAACGCTCGACGAACCGCACACGGCGGTGCATCAGTTCCGCTTTGGGCCGGTAGTACGTCGTGAGTTGCGCTCTCAGTCGATGTTCCACATAGGAGCCGGGATCCGTGACGGCAGGCAGCGGTCGGCCAACTGCGGCGAGGCCAAACATGTAGTGGGAGAGATCCACACCGCTCGCGCGGTATTGCGCAACGCGTCCCAGCAGAGCGTCGGCGGCCCCGGGGCTGTGTTGGGCCCCGCCTCCGGCCAAGTAGGCGTACGCCTCCGCCTTTAAAGCCTCAGACACCGCCCGCAACCTGGTCCAGTCACTCAGCCGACCGGGACCGCCGCGTTGCGCCATCAGCGGCGCTGTTCCGGCGGCGACAGCGGCAGCGGCAGCGAAAGCACGTCCTACGGAAGGGTTCCCGCTCATGGTCTGGGCTGCCACGGTTCCCGACGTGGCGGCTGCGATCCCCAATACCAACGCGGTCAAGCGAGCCCGCTCGACGGACAGCTTGAGTTTGTTCGCGGCCTGCGACCACACACTCTGTGCATCCCAGACCGCCCGTATCGCCGTATCTTCAGATCTCTGCGTCACGCTTGGATTCTGACGGCTGGGAGCCCGCACCACGCGAGAGTCGGGAAACACGCCCACACCGGTTCAACGCCGACAAGCCGCAGCACGCGATCACAACCGGCGGCGCATGGACGCTTCGTCCTCCAGGGAACCGGCACGCTGAAATGAGTCAGCGGCTCTCATCCGCATATCCCGGGCACCAGCGACGCGCCCTTCCGACGGAACTGCCAGCCTGTACCTACGTCGGTCTGAGGTTCCCTCGAGACGCGGAGGGCGGTGACAGCGGGTCAGCAGGACTCACAGAGAGGAGCCCTGCTGATGCCTGCCCCGAGGAAATACCCGCTGGAGTCGCGCGAGCGTGCGGTGCGGAGGTACCGCGCCGCGGAGCCCAGGCCCGTGATCCGCCGGGTCGAGGCCGACGCCGGCGAACGCGACGATCTGCTGACCAGCGACGAACGCGCCGAGCCGGCCGCGCTGCGCAAGGAGAGCAACCGGCTCAAGCGGTCGAACGAGGCCCTGCGGACGGCATCGGCTTTTCCGCCGCGCAGCTCGACCCGACCCGGCCCAGGTGACCGCGCTCCTCGACGAGCACGAGAACCCGGAGGTCGAGCCCACCCTCCGGGAACTGCACATCTCCTCCTCCACCTACCACCGCTGGCGCCGGGCGAAGAAGGAGCCGTGCGAACGGCGCCGCCGGGACACCGAGCTGACCGGGCGCATCCGGCGTGAGCTGGGGAAGTTGAGGGGACGGTGACATCGTGCGATCAGCTGATAGAGGCGCTTGTCATGGGATGTAATGACGCATGGCCGTGAATAGACCAGTTCCCGACATCGCCGTGGTGGCTGTGGCCGACGACGCTGCCATCGATCAGTCGTTACGGAGTTTCCTCAGGGCTGCGGGGCTGCCCCTGGCCGATGACGGGCCCGCCGACGTAGTGGTCGTCCTCATCTCAGCGGCATCGGTGGACGATCCCGAGTGGCTGCAGCGGGTCGAAAGGCACCGGGGGGTGCGGCTGGTCCCGGTCCGCGTCGACGGCGTAAGCAGCAGCCGGGCACCCGGACACCTGCGTCCCATCAACTGGGTGACGTTGGATCCCGCCTCGCCTGTAACCGCGTTCGGAACCGTGCTCGCTGCCGCCCTCAGCGACCCCGAGCAGGTGCGCGAACTGCGGAATCTGCGGGCTCAGACCGAGGCCTGGGTTCGGGGAGACCGAAGCGCGGACCGCCTCATCGCAGATCACCAACAGGCGGTCGAGGCACACGATCTGATGGCCGTGTTGCGAGAGGACGGCCACCTCGACACCACAGGAGCCGTCGGCGAGTTCGTCGAGGTGTCGTATCGGCACACCAGAAAGGCAAGGATCCGAAAGAGGCGGCGGCGCTTCTTCGGTCTCGTGTTCGGCGCCGTCATGGCTCTCGTCGTGGCCGTCACTCTGCCGCGCATCCTGAAAACCAAGGGAACGGACTTCAACGCCCTTGTTTCCTTCGCGGATCCTGCGACCGCACGCGTCATGCCTGAGTGGATGTCGTTGCAGGCTTCCTCGTTGCTGCTGCGGGGCAACGCCCACCAGAGGATGCTGGCCCGTCAGACGCTGACTTCGCTGTTGTCCGTGCAGTGGTCGCTGGGCGGGCCTGTCCTGGGGCTCGGTGACCGCTCCGGGACCCTCGACGGACTGGCGCCGCTGCCCGACGGGCGTCAGGCGGCCCTGCTCGTGCGCAATGTGTCGGACGGCGTCGCCAGTCTCGGTCTGTACGACATCCGCGAGGGCGAGGTCCGCTGGCAGGTACGCCTTGGGCCGGGGTACGCGGACGTGGCGGCCGGAGCCGATGGCCGTACAGTCGTAGCGGTGGGGAAGAAGGGCAGCGCCGTCATCGACCTGGAGTCCCGGAAGGTGAGGCGCCTCGCCCACGTGGAGGCCGGGTACGCCACCGTTCGCCTCACCCGGCAGGGCGACGTGGTCGTGGGACGCGACCATCAGTTGGTCGTCGGCTCACTCGTGGATGGGCGGTTCCACACGGTCGGCAGCCGGTACGACAGCCTGTTGGACGTACAGGCGACCACAGACGGCGGTGCCCGGGCCCTGGTGACCGTGGCGCCTGGGAGGTATCGACTGCTGAACGCGCTCACCGGGGCCGTGCTGGCAAGCGCCGATGTCGACAAGCCACTCATCGCGGCCGGGGCTGTCGCGCCCGACCAGGTGTACGCGGTGTTCACAGGAGCCGACCGGCAGCTGTGGAGGTTGAGCCCTGGCGGTCACCTGGCTGCTACCGGTATCGCCGTGCCCGAACGCACCAGGACAGCCGGTCTGTTAAGCGGTGGACGGGTGATCGTGGGTGGGCAGGACCGACCGGCCCGCGTCATCCGCCTGGCTGATGGCGGTGACCTCGGGGTGGTGTGCCGTGATGTGCCCCAGCTGGAACACCTCTATCTGTCCTCCTACGGAGATCTGCTCGGGTGCTGGGGGCCGTACAACACCAATCTTTGGCAGGCGCCGGCCGGGCCGCGACGTGAGCTCCCCGCCGACAGCGACCTGCGTACCGGAACCAGCGCGGTCGGCAAAACGGTCGAGGTGCGCGGCGACGGCGAGCGTGTCCTGGTCGAGCCGACCGGGCGGCCCGGCTTCGCGATGCGACTGTTCAGCGACGATGTGGACGCGGTGGCCCTGTCGCCGGACGGCTCTCAGTTGGTGGCCGCGACGTCGCGTGGCGATGTGGCCGTGGTGTCCCTGCGAATGTCCGACGGCCACGCTCGTGTGGTGGCACGCTGGCGGGTTCCGGCCGGCGTTCCCGCTGTCGCCGTCGGCTGGTCGGGGGCCTCCCCACTGGTGAAGGCGCGGGACAGCAGCGTCTGGCAGGTGCCCTCCTGCCCTGGCTGCACCACCGACGAGGGGCTGGTCGCTCGTCTCAAGGAACGACTGTCCGGCTGTTGGACCGCCCGCCAGCTCACGAACGTGGACGGCGGCACCCGCCGAGCGCTCGATGTGAAGGAGTGCCGTCCGCTGCCCGAACCGGTGGAGGGCTGAAGTGCTGCACCACGTCTTCATCTCCTACAGCAGGCGCGACAGCGCGTGGGTGGATCCGTTGGTCCGAGGACTTACGGAAAGCGGTGTGAAGTGCTGGATCGACCGGGAGGGCATTCCCTTCTCGGTGCCATGGCGCGAGGAAGTGGAGGACGCGGTCCAGGCCTGCGACCTGTTCCTCGTCTGCGACTCCGACGACTGGCGCGCCTCACCCGCATGTGCCACCGAGGCGGCCTACGCGCTGCGGTTCGCAAAGGTGCGCCTGGAGATACCCGTTGGCCAGGACCTCCGCGCCGCGGTGGAGCAGACGGCCCGCAACTGGCGGAATGCCACCCGGCGGCACGGAACGGCGACCGAACTGTCCGTTAGGGCCAGGGACTGGGACGGCGACGGCCGTACGAGGAAGGGGCTGGCGTCCTGGCGGCTGCGGCGACGGTTCGACGCACTTCAGAGGGATCGCACCCTGTCACAGGTCGAGTCGGCCTATCTCACCGCCAGTCGGCGCCGCAACCGGCGGCAGGCAGCGGTGTCCGTGGCGCTGACGCTTCTGCTGTTGGTGGCGTACCTTTCCGGCCGGGTCGCACCTGGTGTCGAGAAAGAGGTCAACAAGCGGCTCGCGGAGCAGGCCACGCAATACTTCAGAACCCTCGCCGCGCTGGCTGTGATCAAGGACGATCCGTACGAGGGACTTCAACTCGCCACCGCGCTGGGGGGCAACGAATCCTTCAAGGACGCCGAGGTTCTTGAAGAGGCACTGGCGGTGGACCTGCCCGACGACGCCTTCACCCTCCCCGTGGAAGGCCGGCGGTTCACCGACCCGACGGTAGGCGCTCAGGTGCGCGTCACCGCACTGGACGGCACGATCTGGCGCAGGGGAGCGGCTGACCGTACACGACGCTCGGCGTCTCGGTCGCCCGGCAGCACGGTTGACCCGGCGGCCGGTGCCGACACGGCCACGAAGGTGAGTCTGCGATGGCAGGCAGACAGCGCGTCGATGCGGGTGCTACGCCAGGGCAAGCCGTGGCGCACTGTCGTCCTTGAGTCCGCCGTTCGGGCGGCTCAGCTGTCGCCGGACGAGAGATGGGCGGCGGTCGCCACGGATGCCGGGGTCGCCCTCGTCGATCTCGCTCATGGCACGATACGGGACGTCCTGCGCGGGGCGCCCGCGCCGCTGACGGATCTGGCGTGGACGGCACGGGGCGACCGGGTCTGGGGGTTGGCGGGCGAGTCCGTCGTCTCCTGGGACGTCGCCGACGGAGACGTGGTTCTCGATCGGTCCGACGAATGGTTCCAGGACGTTTTCCCGGCGAGTGACAACGCGCACCTGTGGGTCGCGAGCCGGGACGGCAGACTGCGTCTCCTGGACCGTGCCTCGGGAGCTGTCGTCCGCTCGCTGAAGGTAGATGGCACGATCAACTCCGCCGTCTCCGACCCGAGCGGGAAAGAGGCGGCCGTCGTGGGCACGGAAAACTCACAGGTGTGGATCGTCGACCTCACCACGGGCACGGCACGCGCCGTCGTGATTCCTTCCACCTGCGCAAGCGCCCGCCCTGTCTTCTCCCGTGACGGGCGCACTCTGTACGTGCCCTGTTTGCTGGGCGACGTCCTTGTGGCGCAAGTCCGCTCCGGCCGGGTGACAAGCAGGATCGACGTGGCTGAGCCGGGGGTCACCGCCGTTGCCCTGGAGCCGTCCGAGAAACGTCTTTTCCTCGGCACGGGCGGGGGCAGTGTCTACGCACTCAGCGCGGACTCGCAGTCAGCACCGGACTTCGTGTACCGAGTGCAGTGTGGACCTTATGTCGATGACATCGCTACGGCACCCGGGCCCCGGATCCTGCCGGTCGGCGAAGGAACCGGCCTGACCGGCTGCACTCAGATCGCCCGCCCCAAGGCCGACGGCACCTTGCGATGGGACGCGTTCATCGATTCGCCACCCGACTCTGTCCTCGCGCTCGCGGCCGCATACAGCCCGACAGCAAAGACATTCGCCATCGGCTACAGCGACGGGTCCGTCATCCTCCATCCCAGCGACAACATCATGCCGAGGCAGGTGCTTTCCCATATCGCCGGAGGCGTGCGCTCCATGCTCACTCTGCCGACGGCGGGATCCGGGGGGAACGAGGGCGATCTCTACGTGGCCACGCGGGCCGGGCTGCTGATCCGCATCCCCTGGTGCGCGGGTTGCCTGAGCAACAAGGCCATGGCGAAAGCAGCCGGGAGGAAACTGAGGCAGGCCGAATCCATCGGTTTGTACAAACCTCCGGAGGCGTCGCCTACGCCGGCTCCGACGAGTGACTGAGCGGGTGCGTCGGCAGGATCTGCGTCCTGCCGTCGCCTTTGAGGTGCTTGAGCCAGTTCTTCGGCAGGTTGTGCAGGTTCCCGAGCCGGCCTTTCCGGAGCATCGGGTGACCGGCACCCCTCGCCGGATCCGCGACGCGGGAGTGCCCCCTTCGCCGCGTGCCATGGCCCGGTTCGTCGCCGAGAGCTACGAGGAGTCACCGGGTGTGCTGAGCCCCTCGGTGCTCAGGTGGCACGAGGGCACGGTCACCCAGGTCGCCAGGCAGGACGACATGGGCCTGCGTATCCAACTCGTCCAGAAGGCAATGGAGTTGTTGGCACGCTTCGTGGACGCACAGTCAGGGTCGGGATTCTTGCCCCCGACGGCTGCCGTGTCCGCCATGACGAGTCTTCGATCTTGAGCGGTGTGCCTCGCCTGACACCCTGACTCTTCGTCGCAGTCGGTGACTTCCGTGAGGGTGGTTGGTGCCCCGTGCTGCAAGGAGCCCGTGGTCCTGAGTGATCATTTCTGTTCCCTGAGAGGGCGTCAAGTCCTGTTTCGGATGATCTGGTGTCGCCTGTTCGTGGGTGATGGGGCGGTTCCGCCCTCGTGTCATGTCGTGTGCATGATGGGGGCGCTGGCATGGAACGGATGCCGCACTCAACCGACTTGTCCGACGAGCAGTGGTCGTTGATCGAGCCGGTGATCACCGCGTGGAAGGACCGGCACCGCTCGGTCAGCGGCCACCAGGGCGCCTACGCGATGCGGGAGATCGTGAACGTGATGCTCTACCAGGGCCGGACCGGCTGCCAGTGGACCTACCTCCCGCACGACCTGCCGCCGAAAAGTGCGACGTACTACTACTTCGCCGCCTGGCGAGACGACGGAACCGACCAGGTCATCCACGAACTCCTGCGCTGCCAGGTCCGTGAGCGAGCCCGCCGATGAGAGGACCCGACCCTGGTGGTCCTGGACACCCAGAGTGTCCACGCGGCCGCCGGGGTTCCTGCCTCCACGACCGGCCTCGATGCGGCGAAGAAGGTGTCGGGCCGCAAGCGGGGCCTGGCCGTGGACGTGCTCGGCCTGGTCATCGCCGTCACCGTCCTCGCCGCGAACACGCACGACAACGCCGCGGGCCTCGCCCTGCTCGACCAGGTCGCCGAGAACGCCGGCGGCACCGTCGAGAAGGCGCTGGTGGACCACGGCTTCAAGCGCCAGGTCACCGCGCATGGCGACCGCCTGGGCATCGAGGTCGAGATCGTCGAACGCAACCCGCAGGAGACGGGGTTCGTCCCGCAGCCGAAGCGGTGGAGGGTCGAGCTGACCTACGGGATCCTGATACTGCACCGGCGCCTGGTCCGCGACTACGAGTACCGCCCCGCCTCGTCCGCCTCCCACGTCTACTGGGCGATGACCCACGTCATGGCCCGCCGCCTCACCGGCGCGAATGCCCTCACTTGGCGCGACCCGCAGACGGTGACCGCGTGAACATGCAGCCCCTGCTTGACGCGCTCGGCATCCAGGAGGACGCCGCCCGGGCCGTGGCCGACGACCTCCGCACCCAGATCGAGGAACTGCAAGCTCGGCTGCGCGAGGCCGAGACCCACCTCGAACACCTCGCGATCACCCGGAAGACCGTCACCGCCCTCGCCGACCGAATCCCGGCCCACGCCGGCTCACGCGACCTGCCCGAGCACCCGGACTACCCCCGCATCCTCGACGTCTTCAACGAGGCCACCGGCCCCCTCCGGGCCCGTGATGTCTGCCGAGCCCTTGACCACGAACTGCTGCCGAAGAACATCGAGGGCACCCGCGCCAAGCTGAAACGCCTGGTCGAGCTCGACATCCTCACCGAGGCCGACGCTGGTAGCTTAACCAGGAAGCAGTAGCCGACCGAGCACCGCAATCAGCAGCCCTGCCACACCCTCAATCGAGTTCAGCAGTCTTCCGGGGGTCGTCCGCCAGAATGTGGGTCGCGAGCCGCCGTACCTGCTCTTCCACGGACTGGTCGCGGATGACGAACAACTCGTACTTGTAAGAATCTGTAAGCCCGCCCGGTCCCCGGACCTGGTGGAAAACGACATCAACGCCCTCGGGGAGTGTGATCTCTTCGGGGAGGTCGGGCTCCTCACGTCGTGGCGAGACCCACTTGAGGACGCAGCCCCACCGCTCGAACCAGCCGCTGTCCCGCAGGGTTTGCTCGAGAAGCCGGGCAATGGTGTCCACCGGTTCTTCCCAACTGCGGTCCGCCGCGGCCCGCGCGAGTTCAGCCTCGTACTGGGCGGTATCGAAGCTCAAGTCCGGGGGCACGGCAGTAACGTCGCTGGTGTTTTCCCAGGCGTCCCAGATCACCCGATCGCCTTCGCGGCGCACGGTGACGAACAGGGCGCCACAGCAGCCGGCCGTGCAGGTCGGCTCGGTGATCATGACCCGGCGGGGTTCCTCCGTGACCGCCAACGGCCAGCTCTCGGCCGGCCCCGTCCAGTGCCAGCAACTGAGTGCCACCCCTTCCGGGTGGGCCTCCTTCAGGACGTCTATGCCGCTGATCAGAGGCCGCACCTCGGCCCAGGGATCCGCCGCCCAGTCGTCCGGAATCCTGTGCTGCAAAGTCAAGGTACTGATCGTCAGCTGATTGGCCATATCCACATGATCGGTTGACGCCGTGTATCCGCATACTCGTTTTCTGGCTGTGATCACCCTCGGCTGGCCGCAACGAGGGCGGCCACCGCTCGTGATCGATTGGAACTGCTCGGACATTACTCACGGGCAGCCGCAAGCAGCAATCGATCAAGCACCGCGATGAGCAGTCCGCTTCGGCCCATCAGAAACGGACATCACCTCACGAACCGCCCTCTCAGAGGGCGTTAACGTAGGCCTGTTCCGAAAAGCGGCTTTCATGGCTGACCCGATCTGCGATGGTCCGAGCTGTATACGACCTTTGCCTCCTCCCACCACTCGAGGCCCGCTATCCGTTTCACTCACATCTGCCACTGGAAGTCCGTCTGGTTTGAAGACGCGACGGAACCTCCCGATGATCAGCGGAACGGTACCTTCCGGCCCTCCCGTGCCCACGCTGGCCCGTGAGCCAGCGGAAGCCGTACCCCAGCGACCTGTCCGACGCCCGGTGGGCCCTGATCGAGCCGACGCTGACGGCCTGGAGAAAGGCCCGGCTCGACCGCAGACCGACCGGCCAGCCGGCCAAGGTCGACCTGCGCGACGTGTTCGACGCGCTCCTCTACGTGAACCGCACGGGAATCCCCTGGAAATACCTCCCGCACGACTTCCCGAACCACGGCACCGTCTATGCCTACTACGCCGCGTGGCGTGACGAGGGAATCTTCGCCCAGATCAATTACGACCTGACCGGACTGGCCCGGGTGAAGGAGGGGCGCAAGCCCGAGCCGACCGCCTCCGTGATCGACACCCAGAGCGTGAAGACCTCCACCAACGTGCCCGTGACCAGCCAGGGAACCGATGCCGCGAAGAAGATCGTGGGTCGGAAGCGGGGCATCCTCACCGACACCATCGGCCTGATCCTTGCCGTGACCGTCACCGCCGCGGGCCTCTCCGAAAACGCCGTGGGAACACAACTCCTTGACCAGGCCAAGGAAACGTATCCGACCATCACGAAAAGCTGGGTCGACACCGGCTTCAAGAACGCCGTGGTCGAGCACGGAGCGCAGCTCGGAATCGATGTCGAAGTCGTCAACAGAAACCCCGGAGTTCGCGGTTTTCACGTCGTGAAAAGGCGCTGGGTGGTCGAGCGGAGTATCGGCTGGATCATGATGCACCGCCGGCTCGCCCGCGACTACGAGACTCTCGCCGCCAGCTCCGAAGCCATGATCCACCTCGCCTCGATCGACAACCTCGCCAAGCGCATAACAGACGAGACCACACCAACCTGGCGAGGAACCTACTAGTTCATAAGCGGCAATCCGTCCACGCTAAACGCCCTCTCAGTACCTCCACCAGGAACCAGGAGCGGTGCGCATGGACTTCCGACTCGTTCTGCAGACCGATCCGCCGGCCTCGCGGGTGGTCGACCTGATGCGGCGCGCGGAGCGCAACGGCTTCACGCGCGGCTGGACCTTCGACTCCGCCGTGCTGTGGCAGGAGCCGTTCGTGATCCACAGCCGGATCCTGGCGAACACCACCGGGCTGAAGGTCGGCCCGATGGTCACCAACCCCGCCACCCGCACCTGGGAGGTCACCGCCTCCACCTTCGCCGCCCTCAACGACATGTTCGGCAACCGCACCGTCTGCGGCATCGGCCGCGGCGACTCCGCGATGCGGGTCGCCGGACGCAGGCCCAGCACCCTGGCCCGCCTGGGCGAGGCGATCGACGTGATCCGCGACCTCGCCGAGGGGCGAGAGGCCGAGGTCGACGGGCAGCCGCTGCGGATCCCGTGGGTGAGGGACGGCAGGCTGCCCGTCTGGATGGCGGCGTACGGGCCGAAGGCGCTCGCCCTCGCCGGGCGGAAGGCCGACGGCTTCATCCTCCAGCTCGCCGACCCGTACCTGACCGAGTGGATGGTCAAGACGGTGCGGGCCGCGGCCGCGGAGGCGGGGCGTGACCCCGCCTCCGTGACCGTCTGCGTCGCCGCCCCGGCGTACGTCGGCGACGACCTGGCGCACGCCCGCGACCAGTGCCGCTGGTTCGGCGGCATGGTCGGCAACCACGTCGCGGACCTGGTCGCCCGCTACGGAGAGCACTCGGACCTGGTCCCCGAGGCGCTGACGTCGTACATCAAGGAACGGCACGGCTACGACTACAGCCACCACGGGCGGGCCGACAACCCGTCCACGGACTTCGTCACCGACGAGATCGTCGACCGGTTCTGCCTGCTCGGCCCGCCCGGGGCACACATCGAAAAGTTGGAGGCGCTGCGCGGGCTGGGCGTGGACCAGTTCGCCGTGTACGACATGCACGACGCGCAGGAAGCGACGATCGACGCGTACGGCGCGGAGATCATCCCGGCACTCGGCCGCTGACCGGCCCCGCTGCCCCCGGGGCGCCTACCGGGCCGTGCCGAAGTTCTGGGTCCAGTAGTCGCCGGGCTGCGCGAGACCGACGCCGATCTCCTCGAACGCGCAGTTGAGGATGTTCTCCTTGTGGCCGGGGCTGGACATCCAGCCGGCCATCACCTGCTCGGGAGTGGAGTAGCCGTAGGCGACGTTCTCGCCGTAGGTGCTCCAGCTGTAGCCGGCGCGGGTGATGCGGTCGGCGGGCGAGGAGCCGTCCGAGCCGGTGTGCGACATGGTGCGGCTCGCCGCCATGTCCGCGCTGTGGTTCTGCGCGGCCTCGGTCAGGGTGGCGTTCACCGTCACCGGGGAGCAACCGGCCTTGCCGCGCTCGGCGTTGACGAGTTCCACGACCTCGGCGACGGCACCGGAGGCCTCGGCGCCACCCGGCGCGGCGGGGCTCGGGGCGGTGGTGGTGGGCACGGGAGCCGCGGTGGTGGGCTCGGGGGCCGCGGTGGTGGGCGCCGGAGTGGCCGTGGTGGGCTTCGGAGCCGGGGCGGCGGGCTTGGTGACGGACGCCTCGCGGCCCGTCTTCTTCGTCTTGTGCGCCTTCGTCTTGTGTGCCTTCGCCCTGTGCGTCGGCTCGGCGCTGCCGTGCCACGGCGACCCGGTCTTCGAGGCGTCCGCGGTGGCGGTCGGCGTGGGCGACGGCGCCGCCGCGGGCTCACCGTGCTGCTTGCCGTCCCACCGGTGGTGCCGGTCGGCGTCGCCCCACCTGTCCTCGGCCGCGACGGGGGCGGCGGTGTCCTGCTGCTGCCCGCTGCCGGGCCAGTCGGCACAGGCCATGGCGACCGAGGGTATCCCTATGGCGCCCATGGCGACTGCCGAGACGACCGTCCGCCGGTACCGCTGCTGACGACGATGCTTTCCCATGAGTGACCTCACCCCTGTTGTCCGGAGATTGGTCATTCTTGGGACGGCCCGGCGCGGGGCGCAAAGGGCCGTTGCACTACTGCGCTTCGTAGGTCCACGGGGGTCTTGCGGCGGACGGAAGACCATGCCGACCTGCCCCCGGCGGGCCCGTCGGGACGCCTGCCGCCTCGTCAGGAGCCGTCACCCGGCGCGGGAAGCGCGGACCCCGGCTCCCCGCCGGATCGCCGTCCGCCTTGACCCGGCCCCCTTTCATGTCAAGACGGATAAATCCCCCATGTCGCCGGAGCCGGTCCTACTAAGAGGCCTGCGTAGATCGAGGACACGCGTGAGGGATGTCACGGAATCATGAATTCCGGCCTCCTGCCGGAGGCCGGCGGAGCCCGGTGCGCCGCTGGACGGCAGGGTCAGCCGCGCCCCTCCAGCAGCACCGCCATCGCCTCCTTGGCGGCCTTGATGGCGCCCTTGTTGATCTCGTCCGTGGAGGGCGCCTTCTTCGACTCGAAGTCGCTGCCGTTGTACGTCACGACCACCAGCGCGTTGGAGGCGCGGGCCACCACCACGCCCTCACGGGTCTCCTGCTTGTCCTCGGTGGCGAGGTTCACGACGGAGTACGCCGCGTCACCGAGCCCGGGGACCGCGCCGCCGCCGCTCTTGTCCTTCAGCCGTCTCTCGTAGGACTGGCCGGCCGCGTCGTCCGACTGCAGGACCTCGAAGGAGACGTCGAGCCAGCGGTACTCGTAGCCCTTGAGCGCGTTCCAGGAACAGGTCCTGCGCAGCTTGGAGTCGGTGGACTTGATCTCCTTGCCGGCCGCCTTGGCCCCCGGCACGAGGGACTTGACGGTCTTCTCGGCGATGCTGTCGCAGGGGGCGGGAGAGGCGGTGTACGTCATGGGCGCCGTCGTCGTCGACGGAGCGGAGGCGGACCGGGTGGGTGTCTCCCCGGTCGCCCTCCTCTCCGCCGCCTGCGGCTCGGAGGGCGGTGCGGAGGACAGTGCCCAGCCCGCGGCGGCGAGGACGACCACCGGGGACAGGCGCGCGGCCAGCGCTATCGGCAGAGGGAAAGAACGCACGTCGCACTTCTCGTGGGGGTCGGTGCGGAAGGGGGCCCGCACAGCGGACGGGACGCCAGTCTCACACGCTTCCGGGTGGGGCGGAAGTGCGAACTCGCTCCGTGGGCGGAGGGTGACGGGGGCGTACCGGGGGAGGGCGGCGGTTTGCCGTACTTCCCCTGGGTTCAGGCGAATTGCGGCAGCGCGGGACCGCCGGACGCGGACCGAGGGCGGTCGCGGTGCGCCCACCGCGACCGCCCGGAACGTCAGCGGGTCACGGCTTGCGGGCGAGACCGCCGTGCTCGGCGACGAGCGCGGAGTCGGGGGTCCCGGCCTCCGGACGCCACAGGGGGACCGAGACGACGCCGGGCTCCAGGAGCTCCAGACCGTCGAAGAAGGACGTGATCTCCTCGACGGTGCGCAGGTTGTACGGGATGGCGCCGCTCTTGTTGTAGCCCTCCTGGGCCTGCTCGAAGCCCGGGTCGATGCCCCGGGAACCGTCGTTGACGGAGAGGTAGCTGCCGGACGGCAGCGCGTCCATCAGCCGCGTGACGATGGAGCGGGCCTGGTCGTAGTCGGCGATGTGCCCCAGGATGTTGCTGAGGATGAGGGCGGTGGGGCGGCTGAAGTCCAGCGTCTTTGCGGCGGCGGCCAGGACGCGCTCCGGGTCCAGCACGCTGGAGTCGACGTAGGCGGTCGCGCCCTCGGGGGTGGAGTAGAGCAGGGCGCGGGCGTGCGCCAGCACCATCGGGTCGTTGTCGACGTAGACGATCCTGCACTCCGGCGCGATGCGCTGGGCGACCTCATGGGTGTTGTCGGCGGTCGGCAGGCCGGTTCCTATGTCCAGGAACTGCCGGATGCCGGCCTCGGTGACCAGGTACGTGATGTTGCGGCGCAGGAAGGCCCGGCTGCTGCGGGCGATGGTGACGATGCCGGGGAAGACGGCGGTGTACGCGTCGCCCGCCTCCTCGTCGACGGGATAGTTGTCCTTCCCGCCCAGCCAGTAGTTCCAGATCCGGGCCGAATGCGGCACCGAGGTGTCGATCTTCTGGTGCGCAGCGGGTCCGGGCGTCGTCGCAGGGTCGCTCATGGGTACGGTCCGTCTCTCAGCCGAGGAGGGTGTGTTCAGCCAACAGGTGTGTTCCGCACAACTTACGTCCCAACAGTGCTGTGGCGCACTCCAGTTCGTATCTCCGGTGTGGCGCGTGCGGACGCGTTCCGCCCGGCGCAGGGACGCAGCCGGGACGGCCGGGTGCCGGGCGGGGGCACCGGGGGCGAGATGGCCCACGGTGCCCTCCCCGACGACGCCGGAGGCGACCGCGCCCTCGGCCGTCGCTACGCCGAGCGCCGGTCCGCCGTCTGCGCCGCCGCCTCCTCCGGACGACTGCCCTTGCGGGCCAGGGCGCTGGGCCACCACGCCCGGGGCCCGATGTCGATCACGAGCGCGGGCACCAGCAGCGAGCGGACCACGAGCGTGTCGAGCAGTACACCGAAGGCCACGATGAAGGCGATCTGCACGAGGAACGCCAACGGGATGACCATCAGGGCCGCGAATGTCGCGGCGAGCACCACACCCGCCGAGGTGATCACCCCGCCGGTCGTGGTCAGCCCGCGCAGCACACCCTGCCGAGAGCCGTGTACGAGCGCCTCCTCGCGGACCCGGGACATCAGGAAGATGTTGTAGTCGACGCCGAGAGCCACCAGGAACACGAATCCGTACAGCGGGACGGAGGCGTCCGTGCCGGTGAAGCCGAGGAGGTGCTCGAAGACGAGGGACGAGACCCCCAGCGTCGCCAGGAAGTTGAGCGCGACGGTCGCCACCAGCAGCACCGGTACGAGCAGCGAGCGCAGCAGAACGATCAGGATCAGCAGGATGATGCCGAGCACCACGGGAACGATCACCGTGCGGTCGTGCGCGGCGGTCTGCTGGGTGTCGTACTGCTGCGCCGTGTACCCGCCGACCAGCGCGTCGGCTCCCGGGACCGCGTGCACGTTCTCGCGCAGCCGCTCGATGGTCCGCTTGGCCGCGTCGCTGTCCGCCGCCGCGTCGAGCGTGGCGTCGATGCGCACCCGCCCGTCGACGACCTGGGGCTCACCGGCCCCGGGCCGCCCCGAGACGGAGACCGCGCCAGCCGATGCCACGCCCTCGGTCTCCTGCGCGGCGGCCGTCACCGCGTCGGCGCGGTCGGCGTCGGCGATGATGACCGCCGGATTGCCCGAGCCGCCGGGGAAGTGTTTGCCGACCGTCTCCTGGGCGGCGACGGAGGGGGCGTCGTTCACGAAGATCTCGTCGAGCGGTACGCCCCTGGCGGACAGCGTGGGAGCGAAGGCCGCCAGGGCGGTGAGGACGAGTCCGGTCACCAGCCAGACGAAGCGCGGACGCGCGTTCACCCGCGCGGCGACCCGGAGCCACACCGGGTGGCCCTCCGCGGACGCGTCCGACGCCTTCGGGCGGGAGGGCCAGTAGGCGGTACGGCCCAGCAGGGCCAGCACGGCCGGCAGGAAGGTGAGCGTGGTGAGCACCGCGCACACGATGCCGATGGCGCCCACCGGTCCGAGAGCGCGGTTGTTCGTGAGGTCGCTCGCCAGGAGGGCCAGCAGCCCGAGCGCCACCGTGGCGGCACTGGCGGTGATCGCGCCGAACGAGCGCCGCACCGCCACCAGGGCGGCCGCGACCCGGTCCCCGCGCACGGCGAGTTCCTCGCGGAAGCGGGCGGACAGGAGCAGGGCGTAGTCGGTCGCGGCGCCGATCACCAGGATGGACAGGATGCCCTGCACCTGCCCGTCGACCTGGACCACGTCCCGCTGCGCCAGCGCGTACACCACGGCACAGGCCAGTCCCAGGGCGAAGACGGAGCCGAGGATGATCACGAACGGCAGCAGGACGCTGCGGTAGACGAGCAGGAGGATCACCAGCACGGCGGCGAGCGCCACGCCCAGCAGCAGTCCGTCGATGCCCGCGAACGCGTCCGACAGGTCGGCCTGGCTCGCCGCCGGGCCGGCGATCTGCGCCTGGGCACCCGGCACCTTCTGCGCCGCCGCGCGCACCTCGTCGAGGACCGCGGGCAACTCCTCGTCCAGGCCGGGCTCGAGTTGGACGACGGCCTGCAGGGCCTGGCCGTCGTCGGAGAGCAGGGCGGGCGAGGGCCTGCCGACGACACCGGTGCTCCCGGCGAGCGCGCCCACGGACTCGGTGGCGGCCGCCCGCTGCGCCTCGGTGACCCGGCCCCCGCCGTCCGCCGTCCAGACCACGACGGCCGGGAGGGTCTCGGCCTGGGCGAACGCCGCACGGGCCTCGAGGACCTTGGTGGACTCGGCGCTCTGCGGCAGGAACGACGCCTGGTCGTTGGTGGCCACCTCGCCCAGCTTGCCCGCGTACGGCCCGAGCGTTCCGCCCACACCCAGCCAGACCAGCAGGAGGACGAGGGGTACGAGCCACCGGGCCCGGCGCGGTGCTGTTCTCATGAGCATTCCCCATCGCGGAAGAAGTAAGTCGATGAATGAGTATCTCGATCGTCGAGTGATCCTATACTGGGATCATGAATGGCTCAGGCGCCCCTTCGGCACCTCTTCCCGGAGACAACCCCACGGGGTTGCAGTCGTTCGCCGTCCTGCTGCGCCGGATGAACAGTGAGTTCAACCGCATAGCCCACGAGTTCGCCCAGGCGCACGGCCTGCATCTCACCGACGTCCAGGCCCTGATCGCGATCCTGGACGCCGGCCAGGACGGCTCGACCGAGCCCATGACGCCCGGCAGGCTGCGCAGACAGCTCAACCTCACCTCCGGCGCCGTCACCGCGTGCATCGACCGGCTGGAGAGGGTGGGGCACATCCAGCGGGTCAGGGCCGCCGACGACCGCCGCGTGGTCCACCTGCACTTCGCGGAGCCGGCCAGAGGGCTGATCAGGGACTACTTCCGGCCGCTCGCGCGGAGCACGGACATCGCACGGGGCCGCTTCACACCCGAGGAGCTCACCGTGATCGTCCGGTTCCTCGCGGAGATGAACCGGGAACTCGCCCTGCTGCGCCGCGACTGACCGCCACTGACCTCGGGTGACCTCGGTTGATCGCGCCTGATCACGCCTGACGCGGAAGCCCCGGCCGGCTCGACGCCCCGGACCGCGCGGTGCGCGGGGCCGCGTGGCGTGCGGGGTCGTGCGGGGTGCGGGCTCGTGCGGTGGGTCACCGAGCCCATACTCCGCCGGACCGAGGGCCCATCTTCATGTGGTTACCACCTGGAGTGCACCAGACAGGCGGGGTTTGTCAGTGGGGCATGTTCTGATGGAGCACATGATCGAGGACAACGAAACCATCGAGGAGTTTCTCACCCGCTACGCCACCGACGTGGAGGAAGCCGTCCGCAAGGCGGCCGCACAGGAGATCATGCCGCGCTGGCGCCGGCTCGCCGACCACGAGATCGACCGCAAGTCCGGCCCGCACGACCTGGTGACCGACGCCGACCGGCAGTCCGAGCTGTACCTCACCGAGGCCCTGCTCGCCCTGCTGCCCGGCTCCGTCGTGGTGGGCGAGGAGGCGGTGCACGCCAACCCGGCGTCGTACGACGGGATACGCGGGGAGGCGCCGGTGTGGATCGTCGACCCCGTCGACGGCACCCGGCAGTTCGTGCAGGGCGAGACCGGATTCTGCACCCTGGTCGCCCTCGCCCAGGGGGGAGTGATCCACGCGTCGTGGACCTACGCCCCCGCCCGCGAGGAACTCGCCACCGCCGTCCGCGGGCAAGGAGCCTTCCTGGACGGGAAGCGGCTGCACGCGGGCTCCCCGGACCCCGGCCGCGACCTGCGGGTGGCCACCTCCCACCCGGACTTCACCACGGAGGAGCAGAAGCGCTCCCTCCTCGGCCTGCGGACGGCCGGCGTGGCGCCCCGCTCCTGCGGCTCGGCCGGACTGGAGTACCTGGCCGTCGCCCGCGGCGAGTCGGACAGCACCGCGTTCTGCTGGGAGGCCGCCTGGGACCACGCGGCGGGCCTGCTCCTCGTCGAGGAGGCGGGCGGCACCCACCTGACCCGCTCCGGCGCCCCCTTCCGGATCACGGGCGGCAACGACCTCCCGTTCACCGCGGCCCGTGACGAGGCCACGGCCCGCAGGGTGGTGGGACTGCTGTCGGGCGGAGCCTGAGCCACCCCCGGGCCGGCGGTACGGCCGGCCGAGACGCCGTCGCCCCGGGCCCCGGCAGGGGTCGCCCCGGCAGGGGTCGCCCCGGACCCGGGGCGGTAGCGGCGCACCGGCATATCCTGACCCTCCGGTTGCCGTCGGCTGACGAAGGAGCCCGAAGGTGGTGTCGATGCTCGACGTGGTCGTGGTGGGAGCGGGGCCGAACGGCCTGACCGCCGCCGTGGAGCTGGCCCGGCGCGGCTTCTCCGTCGCGCTGTTCGAAGCGAAGGGCACCGTCGGCGGCGGCGCCCGCACCGAGGAACTGACCCTGCCCGGCTTCCGGCACGACCCGTGCTCCGCGGCGCACCCGCTGGGCATCAACTCACCCGCCTTCCGCGCCCTCCCGCTGGAGCGCTACGGCCTGGAGTGGCTGCACGCGGACCTGCCCATGGCCCACCCCTTCCCGGACGGCACGGCGGCCGTGCTGTCCCGGTCGGTCGGCGAGACGGCCGCCTCCTTCGGCCCGCGCGACGCCGGTGCGTACCGCCGCCTGGTCGAACCCTTCCTGCCCCGATGGGACACCCTGGCCCGCGACTTCATGTCCCTGCCGCTCACCGCGCTGCCCCGCGACCCGGTCACCCTCGCCCGCTTCGGCCTCGTCGGACTGCCGCCCTCCACCTGGCTGATGCGCCGCTTCCGCGACGAGCGGGCCAGGACCCTGTTCGCCGGCCTCGTCGCCCACGTGATCGCCCCCCTCGGCGGCCTCGCCACCGGCGCCATAGGCCTGGTCTTCGCCCTCGCCGCGCACGCCCGCGGCTGGCCCGTCGCCCGCGGCGGCTCCCAGGCCATCTCGGACGCCCTCGCCGGACACCTGAAGGACCTCGGCGGCGCGATCCACACCGACTACGAGGTCAAGCGCCTGGACGACCTGCCCCCGGCCCGTGCGTACGTCTTCGACACCTCGCCCACCGCCCTGGCCCGCATCGCCGGCTTCGGCGACCACTACGCGAACTACCGCTACGGCCCCGGCGTCTTCAAGATCGACTACGCGCTGGACGGCCCGGTGCCGTGGACCGCGCCCGAGGCCCGCAGGGCCACCACCGTGCAGATCGGCGCGGACAGCACCGAGATCGGCACCGCCCTGCGCGCCGCCTCCCGCGAGGGCCGCGCCCCCGAGAGGCCGTTCCTCATCACCGTCCAGCCGAGCATCGTCGACCCCACCCGGGCCCCCGCCGGCCGGCACACCTTCTGGGCCTACGGCCACGTCCCCAACGGCTGGACCGGAGACCTCACCGACACCGTCGAACGCCAACTGGAGCGCTTCGCCCCGGGGTTCCGCGACCGCGTCCTGGCCCGCGCCACCGCAGGCCCGCCCCAACTCGCCGCCCGCAACGCCAACTACGTCGGCGGCGACATCGCCTCCGGCGCGGCCAGCGGCCTCCAGCTCCTGCTGCGCCCCAAACTCTCCCTCTTCCCGTACAACACCCCGCACCCGGCCGTGTTCATCTGCTCCTCGGCCACCCCGCCCGGCCCCGGCGTGCACGGCATGTCGGGACACAACGCGGCGAAGGCCGTCTGGAGGAGGCTGCGCCGGACATGACCACCACCCTCACCCTCGTCCAGGGCGACATCACCCGCCAGCACGTCGACGCCATCGTCAACGCGGCCAACTCCTCCCTGCTCGGCGGGGGCGGCGTCGACGGCGCGATCCACCGCCGCGGCGGCCCCGCGATCCTCGAGGAGTGCCGCCGCCTGCGTGCCTTCCCCTACAGCGGCGGCCTGCCCACCGGCCAGGCCGTCGCCACCACCGCGGGCGACCTGAACGCCCACTGGGTGATCCACACGGTGGGCCCGGTGTTCACCCGTGAGGAGGACCGCTCGGAGCTGCTGGTCTCCTGCTACCGCGAGTCGTTGCGGGTGGCGGACGAACTCGGGGCCCGTGCAATCGCCTTTCCGGCCGTGTCCACCGGTGTCTACGGCTGGCCTCTGGACGACGCGGCGCGCATCGCCGTCGAGACGGTGCGCAGAACGCGCACAGCCGTCGAGGAGGCCCGGTTCGTCCTCTTCGACACCCGGGCCTACCAGGCGTTCGCCGCACAGGCCGACTGACCCCCACAAGTCGCCCGGCGCGGCGGCCGGTTCAGGCGGTGACCTGCTGCCCCGGGGGCGTGAAGCCCCCGGCCGGCCCGTGCCCCCGAGCGGACCGGGGCAGGACGTGCGGACCGGACGGCAACAGGTCGTGGACGATGCGTTCGGCGGGATGCCCGGCGTGGACGAGTCCGGCCGCCACCGCACGGACCATGTCCGGCGGCCCGGCGATCAGGGTGCGCCCCTCCGTGAGGGGGGTGCTCCGGGCCACCGCGTGGAGCAACCGGTCGTACCTGCCCCCGGTCGGCGCCCCGCCCGGCACCGGGACCACGGTCAGCCAGGAGTGGCGTTGTTCGAGACCCGTCGGATACCCGAGGTCGTAGAGGTCGGACAGCGAGTCGGCGCCCAGGAAGAGCTGTACCCGGCGGCGCACACGGTGCGCGGAGGACCGCCGCACGTCGCCGTCCAGCTCCTGCAGCAGGGCCTTCATCGCGGCCCAGCCGGTGTCCCGGACGACCAACCGCAGGGTGC
Source organism: Streptomyces sp. NPDC004051 (assembly GCF_053604275.1). Classification (NCBI taxonomy): domain Bacteria; kingdom Bacillati; phylum Actinomycetota; class Actinomycetes; order Kitasatosporales; family Streptomycetaceae; genus Streptomyces; species Streptomyces sp. NPDC004051. Next base: position 54,200 of record NZ_JBSGHG010000004.1, read on the forward strand.
CCAGGGGCTCCGCGTCGAGCGTCAGACTGCCCTTCGGCGGTCCGAGCCGTACCTCGTCCCCGGGTGCGGTGTGGCGCACCAGCATCTCGCTGACCCCGCCGGGGCCGCTGCGCCGGACGTGCAACTCGAGTTCCCCGTCCGGTCCGGGTCCGTCGGCCAGGTAGTACGGGCGCCAGGTGTGCGGCAGCCGGGCGGACTCCAGCGTGGTGTACTGGCCGGCCCGGTACCGGAAGGTCTCGTGCGGCAGGAGGCGGAGCACCGCCAGATCCGGCCCGCACAGCTGATGGCTCGTCACTGTCGCCCGCCAGCAGGGCGGTTCGTGCAGCGCGGCCTCCGCGCCCCGGACCATGGCGGTGACACCGAGCTGCAGCATCCGCATCCAGGCCTGCTCGAGCCCGGGACTCCAGTACTCGCCCGCACGGCTCCGCAGCGCTTCGCGCAACGCGTCCTTGAACGCCGTGTACTGCGCAGGGCGTACGCCGAGTTTGCGGTGGTCGCGGCCGAGCCGGGTGAAGGCCCCGGTGATCTCCTCAGGGCGGTGCAGGTTCTCGATCAGGTACCAGAACGCCCGCGCCAGATGCGCCTGTTGGAACGCCATCGCGTCGGGGAAGAGCGACCGCAGGGAGGGATGCCGTGCGAACAGCGCCCGGTACAGGTCGTCGATCAGCTCGTCGAGCGGAGCCACCAGGTCCAGGTCACGCAGGATGATCTGCTGGTCCGCGGCCGCGTCGTACGTCTCTTCGGCCGGGGGACGGCCGCCACGGCTGCCATGGCCGATGTCCGGGGCGCTCCCTGGGGAGAGCAACCGCTGACGCAGCCGCATCGCGTCGTGCCGGGCGAGGAGTGTGTGGTACGTCCTGTCTTCCACGCCCATGGTCAGCGGACCCTTCCCGTCTCGGGCCCGACGACGGGTATCCGCACGGAGCCGGGTCCGGTCCGGCCCCGGCCGGCGACCGGACCGGGAGCCCACCGGTCCGGTCGGCGCGAGGCCCTCACCGGGAGCGGGCAGGAGAGTCGGGGCATGGCTGGGCTCCTTGAGCGACGTGTCGAGGGGGCGAGGCGGCTCGACAACGAACAGACGCCGAACCACCGGTTTCCGACGGGAGAAAACGCAGGTCAGTATGGCATCAGGGGCATATGCCCCAAGGGCCCTGGGGAGCAGGGACGTTGGGCCCTGGCAGAAGGGGAGCAGGTGTGCACACCTGACGGGTGCGCACACAGGCGGAGAATTCCCGCCTTCCGGCTCTCGGCGACGTTCAGTCCCGGGTTGCGAGCTGAAGCTCGGGAGGCCTCAGCCCTCGCCCAGCACTGCCCGGATCACGTGCCGGGCGTTGTGCGCCATCACCGGGTTCGTCCTTCGGTAGTACGGCAGCGCGATCAGCGCCTGCGACAGCGTCCGCCCCCGACCGCGGACCCAGGTCGCGTCGTCCACACCCAACGCCTCGTGGAAGACCTCCCGCGCACCGGCCGGCAGCAGGTTCCACGCCGGGAACAGATCGCAAGCCGGATCCCCCACTCCCGTGCACCCGAAGTCGATCACCGAGGTCAGCCTGCCGCCGTCGACCAGCAAGTTGCCCGGCATCAGATCGGCGTGCAGCCACACCGGCGGCCCGTCCCAGCCGGGGGCCCGCAGCGCGTCCTCCCATACGGCGGCTACGGCGTCGCAGTCGACGTCCTCCTGCGGGATCCCACGCAGTTGCTCGATCGCCGACCGGGTCTCCGCGTCGAGCGAGACGAGCGGTCCGCCGCGGTGAGCCCGCGGCGCCTCCGGCAGGCTGATGCTCCGCATCGCCGCCACGAACTCGGCCAGATCCTTGGCCAGCAGCACCGGCTCGTCCAGTGCCCCGGCTTCGGGAAGCTCCCCCGCCAGCCACCGATACACCGACCACGGCCACGGATACCCCTCGGTGGGCTCCCCGGCCCCGAGCACCTCCGGGATGGCCGTGGGCAGCAGGGGCGCGAGGCGGGGCAGCCACTCCTGCTCCATCGCCACGTCCTCGGCCCCGCCCCGCACCAGCGGCAGCCGCACGACCATGCCGTCGCCCAGCCGGTACATGGCATTGACCGTGCCGCCGGAGGGGTGGCGCTCCAGCGGAAGCCCGGCCCACTGCGGGAACTGCCCGACGATCAACCACCGTACGAGGGCCTTGTCGAGGGGATGCTGGCCGGGATGCATCTGCCCTGTGCTCATGAGGCGCCATCCGAACGCCGAACGCCGGTGAGCGTCAAACGCTTTTCCGGCTGATGAACACGGCCCGCGCCGCAGACGGCTCCCGAGCGCCCCTTCGCGGTTGTGTCCGCCGCACGGCGTTCGAGACCGTGTGCCACGCCAAAGCCCTCTGGTCACTCCCGTGCCCGGGATGTCAATGCCACCAGTGCGAGACCGGACCGGACCGGGGCACGACCAGGTGAGCGCCTGGCGCCGAAGTCGGGAAGCCGGCCCAGGAAGTGGTCCCCTGAGCTTTTGCCATGGTCAGGGTTCTGATAAGTCTTTCGGAGGGGTACGGGCGGCATGCCCGTAGCGGCGCCCGCGGGCGCCCGCAGGGAGGACGCACATGGGCACCACCATGCACGACGAGGTCATCGCCGCCGAGCAGAAGGCGGTGGACCACGCGTACGACTGCTACACCGCGCGACTGGCCGAGATGACCGGGGCATCGGCCGCCACGGCATCGGCGAGCGGGAAGGACGGCATCGCCAACCGCAAGGAGGCGGAGGCGCGGGCCGCGGCGTACGGCGGACTCGGTGACGAGGCACTGGTCTTCTCCCGTGTCGACGCGCCGGAGGATCCCGGCGGAAACCCCCGTCCCTGGTACATCGGCCGACGGGTCGTCCACGACTCCGACAAGGAACTCGTGGTCCTGCCGTGGACCAGCCCGCTCGCGAAGAGGTGGGCCGAGGCCCTGCCCGAGGCTCCAGGGGAGGTGGCCCTGCGGCGGCAGCTGCGCTGTGTGCAGCGTGTCGTCAAGGGCTACTTCGACGACATCGCCGCCGCGACCGTTTCTCCCCCCGCTCTCGTTCCGCCTCCGCGGCCGGCCGCGGACGACATGATCGAGGCCGACAGTCAGGCGGCTGCAGCCGAGACGCCTCTCGTGGTCCCCCCGGAGCCGGGCGCGGAGCAGCACGAGAAGCGCCGGCCGTCCCGGACACCGGGCGACGTCGCCCGCATCCAGCGCCGTAAGCCGCCGCAGCCGGACGACTTCCTGCTGCGCGAGCTGCAGCGCTCGCGCAGCGGCCGGATGCGGGACATCGTCGAGACCATCCGCCGCGACCAGATGGACCTGGTCACCGGTTCCCCGTCCGACATCCTCGTCGTGCAGGGCGGCCCGGGTACCGGTAAGTCCGCCGTCGGTCTGCACCGGGTGACCTGGCTCGTCAACAACGAGCACTTCAAGGCCCAGGACATCCTCGTCATCGGCCCCCACCAGAGGTTCCTCGACTACGTCGGCCAGGTGCTGCCCACCCTCGGCACGCGCGACGTCAACGCCGTCCAGCTGAACCGCCTGTGGGACGGCGAGATCCTCGGCACCGACACCCCGCAGGCGCGGCGGGTGAAGTCCGACGAGCGCATGGCGGCCGTGCTGCGGCGACGCGTCGAGAGCGCCTGCCGCCCCGAGGCACTCGACGACCTCACCACCGCACCCTCCTACGAGGGCGACGAGCCGTCCGTCGTCGTCACCGCCGGCAGTACGACGCTGCGCGTGCCGAAGTCCGAGGTCCTCGCGTTCCTCGACGAGGCACGCGGTGGCGACGGGCCCTACCGGCAGCGCCGCGACCGCTTCCGCAGCCTGTTCGTCGACCGTCTCCTGCAGGAACTGACCGCCGTCGCCCCGCGCCGCGGCCAGGACGGCACGATCCGCCGCGACCTCGAACGCAACCGCCGCGTCGAGCGGCTCGTCGAACGCCTCTGGCCGTCGCCCGGTGCGAGGGAGGCCCTGCGCAGCCTCTACGACTCGCCCGACCTCCTGCGCGCCTGCGCGGACGGCATCCTCGACGGCGACGAGCAGGCAGCACTCCACCGGCCACGAGCCGCCACCGCCGACGCCGATCCCTGGACCCTCGACGACCGCGTCTGCCTCGAAGAGCTCCGGTTCCTCATCGACGGGGAGACGCCCCGGCGCTACGGGCACATCGTCGTCGACGAGGCCCAGGACCTCACCCCGCTGCAGGCCCGCGCGCTGCGCCGCCGCTGCGCCGTCGGCGGCTCCATGACCGTCCTCGGCGACCTCGCCCAGGCCACCGGCCCTCACACCCACCTCAGCTGGGACCCTCTCGGCACCCTTCTGTCCGACCACGGGGACTGGCGGGTCGCCGAGCTGAACACCAGCTACCGGGTGCCGGCCGAGATCATGGAATTCGTCGCGCCCCTCGCCCGCGCGGTCGCTCCCGGACTGCCGTACCCGCAGGCCGTGCGAGAGGCGGGCGAGGACGCCGTACGGACCGTGGCGACCGAGCCGTGGAAGCTCCTCGACGACACCGTCGCCCACGCGACCCGCCTGGCCGGCACCAGCGACGGGAGCACCCGGCGCTCCGTCGCCGTCATCGTCCCCGACGACTCGCACTGGCTCGACGAGATCAGCCGCCACCTCGAGCAGGGCGACGACAGCACGGGCACCGACCGCGAATCGGTGTCCGTCCTGGCCGCCGCCCAGGCCAAGGGCATGGAGTACGACCACGTCCTGGTCATCGAGCCCGCCGTCATCGCCGACCGAGGCCCGGCCGGCCTGCGGCAGCTCTACGTCGCGCTGACCCGCAGCACACAGAGCCTGACCGTGCTGCACACCTCGCCGCTCCCGGAGGTGCTCACGAACACGGACACCGTCCCCCGACCCCCCTCCACCGAGACAGGATCCGGCACGGATGCGGACGACGTCCCCGAGATCGGCGCCGACATCCGCGTCCGGGTCCTCGGCCCCGGCCCGGGCGGCCGCTACAAGGTGAAGGCGCTCTCTCCGGAGACCGACCGCCCGCTCGTCCTGACCGTCAGGCACGGTTCCGCTCCTCCCCGCCCGGGCGACGAACTCGACTGCTGGGTCTTCGCCAACGAGACCGGCCACAGCGTGCTCACCGCCGACCGGCGGGGCCGCCAGCCCGTCTCGCCGAGGATGGCCGAACGCTACGCGGCAGCGCTCGGCGTACTCGACGACCTGGTGACCGGCGACGAAGACGTACTCGACGGCGCCCGCGCCCGGCTGTCGGACCTTCAGGGCATGGCCCACCGCGTCCTCCGCCGCGAGCTGGCGGACTGGGTGGACGTCCACCGCCTCCTCGGCTCCCCGGACCGGCAACGCCTCGGCATACTGCGCGACCTCGCGTCCCGCACCCACCGTGCGCTCAAGGACAGCACCCTGGACACCGGCCGGCTGCGGACCGAACTCGCGGAATCCGGCTGGACCGAGGCTCTGGCCGAAGCACGGCAGACGCTTCGCACCCGCCTCGCCGACGCCGCGGAAGAGGCCCCCGAGAACCCCACCGACCCCGCCGTCCATGAGCCCGAGCAGCCCGAGCACTTCGAGCAGAAGGAAACCGAACCCGTGACCACCGTCGAAGAAGCACCCGCCGGACCGGCCGTGACCACGAAGGAAGGCTTCCTGCGCGCCCTGGAGGCCTCGGCCGCCACCGACCGCACCTGCAAGAAGCACGAGGCGGTGCGCCACGCACTGAAGTCGGAGCTGCTGTGGGCGGACCTCCAGCCGGCCGACTCCCCGGTCGTCGACGTCTCCTGCGACACGGACCGAGGCCTGTTCGTCTACGAGGTCCTGGGCGCCGGCCGCTCCACCTACGAGGACCTCCGCTCGGGGGCGACCCGCCTCCTCGAGATCAAGCACACACTGTCCGCGCCGGCCCGCAGCCTCTACCTGGTCCTGTGCGAGCCGCCTGCCGAGGACTGGGCCGCCGACACCGTACGCGACGTCTTCGGCGTCCGTGTCCTGTGGCGGACTCCCGGCAGCTGGGGCGGCGACGACCCCGACACCGCCCTGGGCCGCCGCCCGGAGTGAGCACCTTCCGTCGTCCCCACGGGCGTGGGGTCAGTTCGTGGCGCCGTCCTTCGCCGCGAGCACGATCTGGGTCTGGGTGGTCTGTCCCACCAGTCGGTCCTCGTCGTCCCGCAGGTCGGTCTGCACGACGACGAGGGTGCCGCCGACGTGCAGGGGGCGGGCCGTGGCGTGGACCCGCCCGGAGGCCACTCCCCGCAGGAAGTTGGTCTTGGACTCGACCGTGGACGTCCCGGCGCCCGGCGGGAGGTTGAGGTAGGCGCAGACCGCGCCGACGGAGTCGGCCAGCGCCATCAGGGCTCCGCCATGCAGGACTCCGCCCGCGGTACAGGTTTCCGGAGACCAGGGCAGACTGCCTGTGGTCCGTTCGGGGGTGGCCTCGTGGAGTTCGATGCCCAGCTGCGTCGCGAAGGGCATGGCCGCCAGGAGGATGGCGGGGCTGAGGGCTGCCGTCTCGGAAGGGGGCATGGCGTGCTGCCTTTCGGGATCGGGGGAGTGCTCTCGGACACACGGTGAAGATCGTGCGACGTGCCAACCGTCAGTGTTACAGCATGCGTTGGGAAAACTGAACCAACGGACGAGGACGGGCCACGTCCGCGCCGCGGGCACCTCGTCCACCGCGCCCGGCCGGGGTGTTCCCCGTCCGGTCATACCCGGGCGCTCGCCAGGACGGCATTCCGACCTCCGAATCCGCAGGAGTTGCTGAGCGCCAGATCGAGAACGTTTTTCTTGGGCGACCGTGCCATCTCTCGGAGTAGCCCACCCACTCATGCTGAGGTGTCTCCGCCAGGTACATCAAGCCGTCGATTCCGGCGTGATCGTACTGACGCAAGGGCATCAGCTGGATCTCTACGTTCCGTCGAACGCTTTCCTTCAGCAGGTGGTCCAGCAGCTGACGCGCGACCTCTGGCCCGCCCATGTGCCGTTCAAGAAGAGCCTGTTCGATGACAAAGCTGAAGGCTGTGTTCGGCCGCTCGGTCAGAAGCTGTTGCCGTTCCAGGCGTGCGGTGACCTGGCGTTCGATCTGATCCTCCGCGAGGGGTGGCAGCCGCCGCTCGAAGATGGCCCTGATGTAGGGCTCAGGCTGCAACAGCCCCGGAATCGCCCGGCACTCGTACGCATACAGCGAGATGGCCTCCTCCTCGATCCCCGCCCACTGCCGGAACCAGGACGCCAGTCCCGCCCTGCGGGTCAAGCTCCGTGCCGATGCCGCCAGTACGCGTGCCGCAGTTGCGCCCAGGATCTCCTCCGACCGGTCCAGCAGGTCCCTGGGCGGGAAGCGCTTCCCCTGTTCGATCTTGGCGATGTACGCGGCGGAGTACCGCACCAACGGCGCGAACTGCTCCTGTGTCAGGCGGGCTTCCTCACGCAGGGCCTTGAGTACCGCGCCGAAGGTCTTCAAGCTGTCCGAGAGTTCCGGCTCGCAGTTCCCGCCTGCCGCCCCGCCGCCGTTGTCCGTCGCCATCGCAGTCGCCTTCCCCTGTGCCGCCGGGCCGTGTCCGTGCCGGGCCCGCACGCGTGCCGTGCCGTGTGCCGGGCGCGCTGCGCCACGCTCGGCACACTCATCGTCACGTACAGCGACCGATTCAGTCCAGCGCGTGAACCGATACAGCGTGAGCTGTATCGGCGGCGGGACTGCCGACGGGCCGTCAGCACCCAGCAGGCTGACCCCCATGTCAGCTCCTCACACTCCAACCCCGACCCCGGCCCGCTCCTTCGTGCAGCGCTTCTCCGCCACCCGGCGCGGTGCGCGCCTCGCACGGCTGCTCGCCGCGCGCCAACTCGCCGAGTGGGGCCTCCCGCACGGCACCGAAGCACACGACGCCGTCGTCCTCGTCGTCGGGGAGCTCGCCGCGAACGCGGTTCTGCACGGCCGCGTTCCGGGGCGGGACTTCGCCCTCCGTCTCGTCCGTGACGGTGGCAGGGCTCTGATCCGGGTCGAGGCGTCCGACACCCGTCCCGCCCTGCCGGCGCGCAGGGCCCCCGGCGAGGACGGAAGTCGTGGGCTGGTTCTCGTCGACGCGCTTGCCGTCGACTGGGGTGTACGCGACCGCCCGGGACCCGGAAAGACGGTATGGGCCGAGTGCGCGACGACACCCCGGAGTCTCACGTGGCTCTCGGCGCCTTACCCGGGGCCGCCGCGGGAAGGGGGGCCGGCTGGAGTGAGGGGAGGGTCAGGTGCCACCAGTCGGTGAGGCGGTCGGGGACGGTGGCCGCGCCCTCGAGCGCCTCGGTCAGGGAGCAGAGACCGAAGAACGCGCGGACCAGGGTGCGGGCGGTGCTGGCGGGGCGGACGTGGGGCGCCAGGTGGCCGGCGCTGCGCGCCTGGGCGAGGAGGCGGGTGGTGGCGGCGGTCCACAGGAGGAAGGGGTCGGGGAGCGCGGTGTTGACGGTCTCGCGTTCGGCCCACAGGCGTGCGCCCGCGCGCGTGACGGGGTCCCCGGCGAGGGCGTGGGCGATGTCGTAGCTCAGGGCGACGAGGCGGTCCAGCGGTGGGACCGTCTCGTCCGTGTACCGTGCGGCGAGGTCCGGCCAGGTGGCGAAACGGTCCTGGACCACGGCGAGGGCGATGCCCTCCTTGCTGGCGTAGTGGAAGTAGACCGAGCCGCTGGTCCGTCCCGACCTGGTGCTTATGTCGTTGACGCTGGTGCCCGTGTAACCGCGTTCGGCGAAGAGGGAGGCGGCTGCTTCCAGGAGTGTTCTGCGGGTTGCTCTGGCCCGTTCCTGCAACGTCCTGTCCACCTTCGCTCAATTTCTCCGACAACGACGAATGTAGTGCGCCCGCGTACGCCGGGAGCAAATAAGGGTCACGCTCACGCGGTAATTACGCATTTCTTTCGAGGGTGAACGCTGGCGAGTGGTAATGGGGCCGATTCGCCGTTGTCCCGGCCTCGCGCGGCGGGCGAGGGGGTCGGCTCCGCCGGAGCGGGTTGCCCAGTGAATATGACTCAACTTCCTTACGATGCAACCACGTTGATGGATCGTACTTCTGGCCGGCCCGGTCGGCGTCCCAGGGGCCATACACCCCGGCCACCCTTACCGTCGATAACTCCTTGCGGTCATTGCCGCACTCTCCGGAGCGTAAATAACGTAACGGTCGTGATGTTTCCGTTTGTTGCCGAACGTCGGGAATGCGCGCAATTCCGTATTCCGGTTGTGCCCTGACGTGCGCCGGCCTGCGGCGCGCCCGGCACGAGACACCGCCAGACCCGGTTCGCGGTCATGCCGCGTGTGACCGCCCGCCCCTTCAGGAGGCCGCTGTGACCACTCCGGTACACCCTCTGCTCGACTGGTCCCCCGAAGCAGTCGTCTTCGACTGCGACGGCACGCTGATGGACAGCGAACGCCACTGGCAGGAAGCCCGCCGCCTGGCCTTCCGGGGCTTCGGGCTCCAGGCCCCGCCGGGGTTCGCGGAGCAGGCCAAGGGCGTGCACTACGCCGACTGCGGGCGGCTGATGGCGGAGTCGGTGCGCAAGCCCGAGCTGACGGCCGACCTGACCGCGTCGCTCCTCGCGAACTTCCTGTCCCTCGTCGCCGACGACCCGGTGACGATGCCGGGCGCCGTCGAACTGGTGCGGCTGCTCTCCGGCCGGCTGCCCCTGGCGGTGGCCAGCAACTGCCCGCTGGAGGTGGTCGAGGAGAGCCTCGCCCGGGCCGGACTGCGGGAACGCTTCCGGCACGTCGTCGTTCCGTCCGGGACGCCGCGGGAGGCGGGCGGCCCGGGCGGGGCGCCCGCGGCGGAGGCGGTGCGGCCCAAGCCGTGGCCCGACGTCTACGCCGAGGCGGTCCGGCTGTGCGGGGTCCGCCCCGAGCGGGCGCTGGCGGTCGAGGACTCCCTGACCGGTGTGGAGGCGGCCCGCCGGGCCGGACTGCGGGTGCTCGGCGTCGGCCCCCGACCGGACGACGGGGACGAGGACGGAGCCGACCTGTGGGTGACCTCCCTGGACGACCCCGAGCTCCTGACGTGGGCCCGAACCTGGGTGACCGGGCCGGACCCGGAGACGGGAAGGGGGCAGGGTCCGTCGTGAAGGCCCCGTCCGACCCACGACGTCCGGCGAGGGGCCTCAGTCGGTGAGGCCCAGGGCGCCCGCCGCCTGGACGGCGAGCCACACCTCCGTCAGGGCGCCGGTGGAGGACAGGTCGCGGCCGGAGAGGACGCCGAAGCGGCGCAGGCGGTAGGCGAGCGTGTTCGGGTGGATGTGCAGCGCCGCCGCGGCGGTCTCGGTGCGGCGGTCGCGCTCCATCCAGGTGCGGACGGAGAGCAGCAGCTGGGAATCGTGGGCCGCGTCGTAGCGCAGCACCTCGCCGAGCACGTGGTCGACCAGCGCGTTCAGCACCGCGGGGTCCTCGGGCAGCCAGCGGCCCGTCGCGTCGGCGCCGTACCGGACCAGTGGGCGGGCCGACTCGACCGCCTTCGCCACCGCCCACAGGGCCTCGCGCTGGGCGACCTTCAGGGCCGCGCCCGGACGGAAGGGGCGGCTCATCCCGGCCGCCACGGCCGGCAGCCCGCCGATGGCGTCGGCCAGCTCCGGGGCGCCGAGCACGTAGCGGTCGCCGCCGCGGGTGAGCAGCAGGTGGGGGTGGTCCTCGAGGCAGTGCAGCAGCGCCTCGTCAGGTGCGTGCCGGACGACGAACAGGGCGGCGTCGCCCTCGATGGCGTGCCGGGCGAGCCTGCGGCGGGCGGCCGCCGGGTCGAGCACCTCCTGGAGCAGCTCCGCCAGGGTCTCGGCGCCCTCGCGGCGCAGCGTCTCGCGCTCGTTGCGCACCATCGCCACCCGCAGCGCCGCCACCGTGGCGATGTGCTGGACGACCGCCAGACCGGCGGGCTGGGCGCCCTGCCGCTCGTACGCCACCAGGAAGCCCGCCGGGCCGCCGGGCGCCGGCACGGGCAGGACGAAGCCGCCGGGGACGGTCGGCGGGGCGTCCACCGAGGAGGGCAGGACGCCCGGGTCGGGGGTGGGCACCCCGGGCAGCAGCGGGCGGCCCTGCGGGGTGCAGAGGTACACGTCGTACCCGGACAGACGCTCGAGGCGGCGCAGGAGCGACGGCGTGTCGAGGTCCTCGGCGACCAGCCAGCGCAGTGAGCCGAAGACCTGCAGCTGTGCGCCCAGCCGGTGCCGCGCGTCGTCCTGCACCGCGGCGGCGACCTCCTGGGAGACCGCGATGAACGGAACGGCGAGCGGCACCTCCAGCACCGGGAAGTCCCGTTCCTCGGCCGTCCGGAAGAACGCCTCGTGCAGCGGGGGCGTGTGCAACTGCGCCGACAGGGCCAGCGCGGAGACCCCGGCGTCGTCCAGCAGCTCCAGGAAGCGGCGCTGCCCGGCGGCGCTCCGGGGGATCGCGAGCCCCGTCGTCATGATGACCTCGGCCCCCAGCAGCCAGGGCGTCGGGTCGTCCAACTCGCATACGTGCGCCCAGGATACGGAGCGGCCGAGGCCGTTGCGGCCCGCCTTCACCGACAGCTGGAGGGCGGGGAAGGAGAGCAGATCCTCGACGGTGAGTTTGTTGGTGGCCACATATATGAGGCTATCTCTCTGTGATTGCCACCATTGTCGCCGGTCGGGGAGGGGCCCACACTGTGGAGCCGTCCCCGGTACGAACGGCAGGTGAAGAGCCCATGGCGACCTCGGTCACCGAAATCGAGACTCATGGTGTCGAGCAGATCCCGGACGAGGACCGTACGGCCCGTCCGCTCGACCTGTTCCGGCTCGCTTTCGGCGGCGCCAACACCTTCGCGACGTGCGTGCTGGGCTCCTTCCCCATCCTGTTCGGCCTCTCCTTCTGGCAAGGGCTCGCGGCCACCGTGCTCGGCCTGGTGGCGGGCGCCCTGCTGCTCGCGCCGATGGCGCTCTTCGGCCCCACCAACGGCACCAGCAACTCCGTCTCCTCCTCCGCCCACCTGGGGGTGCACGGAAGAGTCGTCGGCTCCTTCCTCGCGCTGCTCACCGCGGTCGCCTTCTTCTCGATCTCGGTGTGGTCCTCCGGCGACGCCCTGGTCGGCGGTGCGCACCGGATGCTGGGGGTGCCCGAGTCGACGCTGACGTACGCCGCGGCGTACGCGGTCTTCGCCGGCCTGGTGCTCGTGGTCTGCATCTACGGCTTCCGCTTCATGCTGCTGGTCAACAAGATCGCCGTGGTGGCGGCCTCGGCCCTGTTCGTGCTGGGCGCCTTCGCCTTCGCCGGCGACTTCGACCCCGGCTACGCGGGCGCCTTCGCCTCGACCGCCGACCCGCTGTTCTGGCCGTCGTTCATCGGCTCCGCGCTGATCGTGCTCTCCAACCCGGTCTCCTTCGGCGCGTTCCTCGGCGACTGGTCCCGCTACATCCCGGCCGCGACGCCCCGCCGGCGGGTGATGGGCGCCGCGTTCCTGGCCCAGATCGCCACCCTGCTGCCGTTCGTCTTCGGTCTGGCCACCGCGTCGGTCATCGCCACCCAGGCCGGGAAGTACTTCGACCCGGACGCGCCCAACTACGTCGGCGGCCTGCTCGCGATCGCGCCCGGCTGGTACTTCCTGCCGCTCTGCCTCATCGCGCTGATCGGCGGCCTGTCCACCGGCACGACCGCGCTGTACGGCACCGGACTGGACTTCTGCAGCGTCTTCACCCGCTTCAGCCGCGTCCAGGCGACGGTCCTCATCGGCGTCCTGTCCATCGGGTTCATCTTCGCCGGCCGGTTCTGGCTGAACCTCACGCAGTCGATCTCCACCTTCGCCACCCTGATCATCACCTGCACCGCGCCGTGGATGATCGTGATGGCCCTCGGCTACGTCACCCGCCGGGGCTGGTACGACCCGAAGGCGCTCCAGGTCTTCAACCAGCGCCGCACGGGCGGGCGCTACTGGTTCGACCACGGCTGGAACTGGCGCGGCCTGGCCACCTGGCTGGTCTCCGCCACGGTGGCCCTGCTCTTCACCAACCTGCCCGGCCAGTTCGTCGGACCGCTCGGCAACCTGGCCGACGGCATGGACATCTCGCTCCCGGTCGGCCTGGTCCTCGCGGCGGTGCTCTACCTGGCCCTCCTCACCCTGTTCCCCGAGCCGCGCGGGGTGTACGGGCCGGAGGGACCCCGCCTCGTGCGGGCCTCCGACGCCGAGGTCCTGCCGATCAGCGGCGACCCGCAGGAAACGCCGGAGACGCCGGAGGCTACGGCGGAGCCGGCGCCGGCCGGCTGACCCGTCCGGCAGCCTTCGGCGGTCTCTCCGACCGGCTGAGTCCCCGCACCGTGGATCACGGGGCGGGCCCGCGCGACGCGGGTCCGCCCCGTCGGCGTTCCGCGCGGCAGGCACGCCGCGGGCCGGCGGTTCACGGACGAGCGGCGGGAACGAGCCATCGAACCATCAGGGTCGAACAAACCCCGACAGCGTCATTGCTCGGATTGTGTTCGAGTCCTAGGGTGTCCCTGGCTCAGAGTTCACCCGCGTCACCTCCGTCATCACTCGTTGTGATCCGTTCCGACAGCGACGCACCCTCCGTCACGGTGTGCTGAGGGCCGGCCCCGAGGTGCCCTCGGTCCGCGCCCCGTCCGGGCATCCGTGCATCCCTGCCCCCGTGCGCGTGCGGCGGTGCGCTGTCGAACCGAGGAAGGCCACGGTCATGCCGCACTCCCACGTGTCTCCCACCGACCGGTCCGCCCACCCCGGCACCCGGCCGCCCGTCAGCCGTCGCCGGTTGCTGGAGGGGGGAGCCGCCCTCCTCGGAGCGTTCGCCCTGTCCGCGGCGCCCGCCGGCGCGCACGCCGCCGGACGGAGAGCCGCAGCCGACGGCGCGCCGGACGGCAGCCCGAGCGCGGACGCCGGACCGGAGTGGAACGGCAACATCGCCGTCTTCCGGGTCGGCACCGAGCCCCCGCACACCACCCTCATGCCGTACGCGGACCTGAAACAGGCCCTCGCCGCCGACCGCACCCGCTCGCCGTACCGTCTCAGCCTCGACGGCACCTGGAAGTTCGCCCACGCCGACCGCCCCGGCGACCGCGACCCCGACTTCCACCGCACCGACCTCGACGACAGCTCCTGGGACACCCTCCCCGTCCCCTCCTGCTGGCAACTCCACGGTCACGACAGCCCCGTCTACGTCAACATCACCTACCCCTGGTGGGGCCCCAACGGCCTGGGCGAGGACGCGCAGCCGCCCGCGGCCCCGACCCGCTACAACCCCGTCGGCCAGTACCGGCGCACCTTCACCGTGCCCCGCCACTGGGCGGGGCGGCGCACCTTCCTGCACTTCGAGGGCGTCAAGTCCGCCCACTACGTATGGATCAACGGCACGCTCGTGGGCTACCACGAGGACTCCTACACCCCCGCCGAGTACGACATCACCGAGCACCTGAAGCCCGGCGCCAACCAGATCGCCGTGGAGGTCTACCGCTACTCCGACGGCGACTGGCTGGAGGACCAGGACATGATCCGGCTGAGCGGCATCTTCCGCTCGGTCCACCTGTACTCCACCCCGGCCGTCCACCTGCGCGACTTCAAGCTGGACACCCCGCTCGGCGACGACCACAGGACCGCCGCGCTGAAGGTCACCGCCCAGGTGCGGGACTACTCGGGCGGAGCGGGCGCCGGGCGGTACACCGTCGAGACCCAGCTCTACGACGCCCGCGGGCAGGCCGTCTGGCGCCGGCCGCTGCAGCGCGGCGCCGACCTCGGCTCCGTACCGGCCGGCGAGGACGTGACCGTCGAGGCGTCCGCGGCCGTGCCCGATCCGAAGCTGTGGTCGGCCGAACACCCCTACCTCTACACCGCCGTGCTGCGGCTGCGCGACCCGTCCGGCACCGTGACCGAGACCCTCTCGCACCGGGTCGGCCTGCGCGAGTTCGCCCTCAGGGACGGTCTGATGCGCATCAACGGCCGCCCGGTCTCCTTCCGCGGCACCAACCGCCACGAGATGCACCCCGACCGCGGCATGGCGCTCACCCGCGCGGACATGGTGAAGGACATCGAGACCGTCAAGCGGCTGAACATCAACACCGTCCGCACCTCCCACTACCCCAACAACCCGCTCTGGCTGGAACTCGCCGACGCCTACGGCCTGTACCTCGTCGACGAGACCAACCTCGAGACCCACGCCATCCGCGGCGAGTACCCCGGGAACCACGCCGACTGGACCGAGGCGTGCGTGGCCCGCGCGCAGAACATGGTGCACCGGGACAAGAACCACCCCTCGGTGGTCATCTGGTCCCTGGGCAACGAGGCGGGCGGCGGCACCACCTTCAACGCCATGCACGACTGGATCCGCTCCTACGACCCCACCCGGGTCGTCCAGTACGAGGGCGACGACCGGCCCGGGATCAGTGACATCCGCTCCAAGATGTACGAGAGCCCCTCCCGCGTCGAGGCGAGAGCCGGGGACACCGGCGACACCCGGCCGTACGTGATGATCGAGTACTCGCACGCGATGGGGAACTCGTGCGGCAACTTCAAGAAGTACTGGGACGCCGTCCGACGCCACGACGTGCTCCAGGGCGGCTGGGTCTGGGACTTCGCCGACCAGGCCCTGCGATGGCCCACCCCCGCCCGCACGCTGCTCACCGAGTCCGGCCCCGCCGGGCTGCGCGGCGAGATCGTCAACCCCAGCGGCACCTTCAGCCGCACCGAGGGGATCTCCGGCGGCACCGTCTTCGCCCGGGACGACCGCCTCGACCTCACCGGGTCGCTGACCCTGGAGGCCTGGATCACCCCCGGGGTGACGGGCTACCACCAGCCGGTCATCGCCAAGGGCGACACCCAGTACGCGCTCAAACAGACCGACCACAGCCTCGAGTTCTTCATCCACGGCGGCGGCCAGTGGATCGCGGCGAGCTGGGGGCTGCCGGACGACTGGACCGGACGCGAGCACCATGTCGCCGGCGTCTTCGACGCGGACGCGGGAACACTGACCCTGTACGTCGACGGCACGGTGAGGGCCACCCGGAGCACCACCCGCCGCCCCGACGCCGTCACCGCGCCGCTGGCCCTCGCCACCGACGTCGACAACCCGACCCGGGAGTTCAGCGGCACCATCCGGCGCGCCCGGGTGTACGCGCGCGCCCTGAGCGCCGCCGAACTCGCCTCCGGCGGCCGCGGACCCGACGGTGACGGGGTGCGGTTCTGGTTCGACGCGGCCGACGCGGACGTCACCGAGGTGAAGCCCCGGGAGAAGACCTTCCTCGCCTACGGCGGGGACTGGGGCGACAACCCCAACGACGGCGCCTTCTCCGGGGACGGCATCGTCACCGCCGACCGCGCCCACACCGGAAAAGCCGCGGAGATCAAGCGGATCCACCAGGCGATCCACGCCACCCCGGCCTCCGGCGACACGCCCACCTCGGGACGCGTCACCCTCACCAACGAGTACCTGTTCACCAACCTCCGTGAGTTCGACGGCCATTGGTCCCTGGTCCTCGACGGCGAGGTCGTCCGGCGAGGCCGCCTCACCGGAGACCAACTGGACGTGCCCCCGCTGTCCGCCAAGGACGTCACCCTCCCGGTGCGGCTCCCGCGCGACCCGGCGCCCGGCAGCGAGTACTTCCTGCACCTCTCCTTCACCACCAGGGAACGCACGAAGTGGGCCGAGGCCGGCTTCGAGGTGGCCGCGCAGCAGCTCCCCGTCGACGTCGGCAGCGCGGCCCCGGCCCCCGTCCCGCTGGAGCGCGTCCCGGCGCTGCTGCGCCACGAGGACGGCGAAAGGGCCGTGACGGTCAAGGGCAGGGGCTTCTCGGTCACCGTGGACAAGGGCAGCGGCACCATCACCTCCTACGAGGCCGGCGGCCTGCGCCTGATCACCTCCGGCCCCGTACCGAACTTCTGGCGGGCCCCCACCGACAACGACCGGGGCAACGGCCAGCACCTCCGCAACCAGACCTGGCGCGACGCCGGCGCCCGGCGCACGGTGACCGGCGTACGGGTGCGCGCCCTGCGGGACCGTGCCGTCGAGATCACGGTCACCGGCACGCTGCCCACCACCACCGAGTCCGCGTACAGCATCACGTACACGGTCTTCGGCAACGGCGAGATCAAGGTCGGCAACACCCTGCGCCCGGGCGCGCCGAACCTGCCGTACCTTCCGGAGGTGGGCACCCTGCTGTTCCTGCCGCGCCGCCTGGACCGGCTGCACTACTACGGCCGGGGCCCCGAGGAGAACCAGTGGGACCGCAACCACGGCACCGACGTGGGCCGGTACACCGGGACCGTCTCCGGTCAGTGGAGCGGCTACCTGCGCCCGCAGGAGAACGGCAACAAGACGGACGTGCGCTGGGTCGCCCTGACCGACGGCGGCGGGCGCGGCCTGCTCGCCTGCGGCGAACCGCTCCTGGAGGTGAACGCCTCGCACTTCACCCCCGAGGACCTGTCGGCCGGAGCACGGCACGACTACCAGCTCACCCCGCGCGACGCGGTCGTGCTGCGGCTGAGCCACCGGCAGATGGGCGTGGGCGGTGACGACAGCTGGGGCGCGCACACCCACGACGAGTTCAAGCTCCTCGCCGACCGCGACTACGCGTACACCTACCGGCTGCGCCCACTGACCGACGTGGACGAGGCGACGGCCCTCTCACGGAGGCCCACGGCGGGGGAGTGATCCGCCGGGGCGGGGAGCGACGCCGACGGGACGTCACTCGGCGGCGTCGCTGATCCCCGGCCGCAGCTGCTCCACGTGGTACACGGCCCGGTCGAGCGGCTCGGCGGCATGGTGGTCGTGGAGCGCGTACACGACGCGGCGGCCCCGGCGTTCACCCACCACCAGGCCGAGGTTGCGCAGCAGCCGCAGCCGGTGCGAGCACGCCGACTGCTCCATGCCCACCTCCGTGGCCACCGCCGTGGCCGGCAGCGCTCCTTCGCGCAGCCGGGCCAGGATCAGCAGCCGGGACGGGGTGGACAGGGCCTGAAGCGTGGTGGCGACCTTCGCGACGTTGTCCGCGTCCAGACGGACGCGCTCGACGTCGCCCTGCGCGGGGACGACGGCTCCATGACCCACGCGGACATCCTGCTCAGCACACATGTGGACATGAACGAGTCTTCATGTGTCCCTGTGTGGTGCTGCGCGTGTCCGTGGCTCTCGTTCCCCCGCCCTGCCGGAGACCCGCTGGGCACCGACCGCGCTCCACGCCTTCCTGCTCGGCCTCGCACCCGATCTCGGCGGTGCGCCGGTCCGGGCGGGGGGACTCCCGTGCGCGGTCGCCCACGGGCGCGGCGGCCGGGCGCCGGCCCCCGAAGGAACCCGGGCGCCGCGCGAGTCGGCATGGCGGACCGGGGCGGCACGGACCGACCGAGGCCCACGGAGGTCCATGTCGGATTCCTGCGAGCCCTCGCCCGTCCCGTCCCCGATGCTGGACCCATGCAGAAGGGGATGCACACCGACACCGAACGCTGCGTGCGGGCCGTCCGGTCCAGGGACGCGCGGTTCGACGGCTGGTTCTTCACCGCCGTGCTGACCACCGGTATCTACTGCCGGCCCAGCTGCCCGGCGGTACCGCCCAAACCCGAGAACATGGTCTTCCAGCCGAGCGCGGCGGCCTGCCGGCAGGCGGGGTTCCGGGCCTGCAAGCGGTGCCGCCCCGACAGCAGCCCCGGATCCCCGGAGTGGAACCAGCGCGCCGACGCCGTGGCCCGCGCCATGCGGCTGATCGCCGACGGGACCGTGGACCGGGAGGGCGTGTCCGGCCTCGCCGCCCGGCTCGGCTACAGCACCCGGCAGGTGGAACGCCAACTGCTCGCCGAACTGGGCGCCGGCCCCCTCGCCCTCGCCCGGGCGCAGCGCGCCCAGACCGCGCGGCTGCTCATCGAGACGACGGCCCTGCCGATGACGGAGATCGCCTTCGCCGCCGGGTTCTCCTCCGTCCGCTCCTTCAACGGCACGGTGCGCGAGGTCTTCGCCCTCGCCCCGAGCGACCTGCGCGCCCGCGCGCCGCGGCAGACTCCCGGGACCCCCGCGAGCACCTCCGGCGGCACTCCCGGCGCGCTGTCCCTGCGCCTGCCGTTCCGCGCCCCGCTCAACCCCGACAACCTCTTCGGCCACCTCGCCGCGACCGCCGTACCCGGCGTGGAGGAGTGGCGGGACGGCGCCTACCGGCGCACACTGCGGCTGCCGTACGGGCACGGCGTCGTGGCCCTGGCCCCACGGCCCGACCACATCGCCTGCCGCCTCACCCTCACCGACCCGCGCGATCTCGCCGTCGCCATCAGCCGCTGCCGTCGGCTGCTCGACCTGGACGCCGACCCGGTGGCCGTCGACGACCGGCTGCGCACCGACCCGGTGCTCGCCCCGCTGGTCGACAAGGCGCCCGGCCGCCGGGTCCCGCGTACGGTCGACGAGGCGGAGTTCGCCGTGAGGGCCGTGCTCGGCCAGCAGGTCTCCACGGCCGCCGCCCGCACCCACGCGGCCCGCCTGGTCGCCGCGCACGGCGAGCCGGTGGACGACCCGGACCCCGAGGGCGGCCTCACCCACCTCTTCCCGTCCCCCGAGGCGCTCGCCGACCTGGACCCCGAGACCTTGGCCATGCCCCGCACCCGCAGGACCACCTTCACCACCCTGGCCCGCCGGCTCGCCGACGGCGACCTCCGGCTGGACGTCGGGAGCGACTGGCCCGAGACCCGCGAGAAGCTCCTGGCCCTCCCCGGCTTCGGCCCCTGGACGGCCGACGTCATCGCCATGCGCGCCCTGGGCGACCCCGACGCCTTCCTCCCCACCGACCTCGGCGTCCGCCGCGCCGCCCGCGACCTCGGCCTGCCGTCCACCCCGGCCGCGCTCACCGCACGCGCGGCGGCCTGGCGGCCCTGGCGGGCGTACGCGGTCCAGTACCTGTGGGCGACGGACAGCCACCCGATCAACTTCCTGCCGAGCTGAGGAAACCCTGAAGAACCTGAGGAAACCCCGAGGAAACCCCGAGGAAACCCCGAGGAAATCCCGAGGAAGAGGAAACAGAGAGTCACCGCCGATGAAACAGCACACCGTGACCGACAGCCCCTACGGCCCCCTGACGCTCGTCGCCGAGGACGGCGTCCTGTGCGGCCTCTACATGACCGACCAGCGCCACCGCCCCCAGGAGGAGACCTTCGGAGACCGCGACGACACCCTCTGCCCCGCGGCGAAGGAACAGCTGAACGCCTACTTCGCAGGCGAGTCGAAGGAGTTCACCCTCGAACTGCGCCTGCACGGCACCCCGTTCCAGCGCCGCGTCTGGGAGCAGCTGACGCGCATCCCGTACGGCGAGACCCGCTCCTACGGCCAGCTCGCCGACGCCCTCGGCACCCCCCGGGCATCCCGCGCGGTCGGCCTCGCCAACGGCCGCAACCCGATCGGCATCATCGTCCCCTGCCACCGCGTCATCGGCGCGAGCGGAAGCCTCACCGGCTACGGCGGCGGCCTGGCCCGCAAGCAGCGCCTGCTGGACTTCGAGCGGGGCACGGCCCTGTTCTGAACGGAGGTCCGGGCTATGCCGCGATCCGGCCGAGCAGCGCGGGCAGGGCCGTGCCGATCGGCTCCCGGATGATCTCGTCGGCGCGGTCGTCGTACGGCGTCGGCTCGGCGTTGACGATGACGAGCCGGGCGCCGTGGTCGGCGGCGACGCCCGCGAGGCCGGCGGCGGGATGGACCTGGAGGCTGGTGCCGACGGCGATGAAGACGGTGCAGGCCTTGCTGATCGAGAGCGCCTCACCGAGCACCACGGGGTCGAGCCGCTCGCCGAACATCACCGTCGCCGACTTGAGGATCCCGCCGCACACCAGGCACGGCGGATCCTCCTCACCGGCCTCGACCCGGGCGAGCGCGTCCTCCATGGGGCTTCGGGCACGGCACTCCGTGCACACCACACTGCGCACCGTGCCGTGCAGCTCGAGCACCTTGCGGGCCGGCATCCCGGCGAGCTGGTGCAGCCCGTCCACGTTCTGCGTGATCACCCGCACCGGCACCCCGGACCGCTCCAGCTCGGCCACGGCCCGGTGCGCGGCGTTCGGCTCGGCCGTGAGCGCGCGGTTCTTGCGCCGCATCTGCCAGGACCGGCGGCGGATGTCCGGGTCGCCCATGTAGTACGCGTACGTCACGAGCTTCTCGGCCTCCGGGTCCCGCCGCCACAGCCCGTTCGGGCCTCGGTAGTCGGGGATGCCGGAGTCGGTGCTGACGCCGGCACCGCTGAGAAGGGCGACGAGGGGCTTGCTCATGCAGCCGAGGGTAGGGGCCGCCGGCCGTGGCGGCGAGCCGATATCGGCGGGTGGGGCGGCGGGTGGGGTGGCGGGCGGGCACGGGTCAGTTCACCCGGTGTCCGTTCTCCAGCTCCGCGGTCTCCGAGCCCTCGGCGAGAACGTCCAGGGCGGCCGGCACCCGGCGTCCCAGGGCGCCCTGGAGATACTCGGCCAGCTCCTCGCGCGGCACGAGCCGCCAGGACAGCAGCTCCTCCTCCTGCAACCGGATCGCCGCGAGGTCGTCCGCGTCGAGCACCCCGCCGTCGTACAGGTACGCCGCCATCGGGGCCTGCCCGGGCCACTGCACCCAGTCCACCGCGAGCAGCCGCCCGAGCGGCCGGTCGAGCCCGATCTCCTCGGCCGTCTCGCGCCGCGCGCCCTGCCGCGGGGTCTCCCCGTCGTCCGACTCGATCGTGCCGCCGGGCAGCGTCCACCCCTCCCGGTAGTTCGGCTCGACGAGCAGCACCCGGCCCTCGCCGTCCCGGAAGAGGGCGGCCGCGCCGGCGAAGATCCGGGGGAGGGAGGCGAGGTAGGCGGCGAAATCCTGGGCTTCCTGCGTGGTGGTCATACCGGCAGGGTAATGGCGCCGGGGAACGCCGCCGT
Source organism: Streptomyces sp. NPDC004051 (assembly GCF_053604275.1). Taxonomy (NCBI): domain Bacteria; kingdom Bacillati; phylum Actinomycetota; class Actinomycetes; order Kitasatosporales; family Streptomycetaceae; genus Streptomyces; species Streptomyces sp. NPDC004051. The sequence continues at coordinate 75,953 of NZ_JBSGHG010000004.1, forward strand.
GGCCGACGGAGCGGCCCGGTCAGGGCGCACGGCAGCACACCCCGGTCCCGGGACCGGCACCGGACGGCGCACGCGCCGGGGCACACGAGCCACCGGCCGCACCACCCGTATCCCTTGTCCCTTGTTCCTTGTCCCCTGTCTCTGTTTCCCGTCCCGGCCTTCCGGAGCCGGGATCAGGCCGCCGTCCGCGCCAGCCGCAGGGTGCGCTCCGCCAGCTCGCTGATCCGCGCCCCGTCGAAGCCGAGGACCGCGCTGCGCACCGTGTCCTGGAGCGGGTCCTTCCACTGCCCCGGGACGGCCGACGCGCCGCACAGGACGCCGGCCACCGAGCCCGCCGTCGCCCCGTTGGAGTCGGTGTCCAGGCCGCCGCGGACGGTCAGGGCGACGGTGCGGGTGAAGTCACCGTCGCCGTACAGCAGACCGGCGGTGAGGACGGCGGCGTTCGGGACGGTGTGGATCCAGCCGAGGCCCCTCGTCTCCTCCTCGACGGTGGCGAGCGTCTCCTCCCAGGCCAGCCCGGTGTCGTGCAGGGCGCACACCCTGCGCACGGTGCGGGCCAGGCGGCAGCCCGCCGGGATCACCGCCAGCGCCTCGTCCACGGCACGGCGCACCGTGGACGCCGTGAACGCCGCCGAGATCAGCGCCGCCGCCCACATCGCGCCGTAGACCCTGTTGCCGGTGTGCGACAGCACCGCGTCCCGGCGGGCCAGCGAGGCCGCGCGGCGGGGGGCGCCGGGGGAGGTCCAGCCGTGGATGTCGGCGCGGATCAGGGCGCCGATCCACTCCTGGTACGGGTTGTCGTAGGTGGCCGTCAGCGGCGGCCTGCGGCCGTTCGCGAGGTTCCGGTACGCCACGCGTTCCGCGGTGAACGTCTGCAGGTACGGCAGCCGCAGCAGCCACAGGTCGCCCACCTGCTCGGTGCTGAAGCCGAAGCCGTGGGTCTCCAGCAGGTGCAGGCCGAGGATCGCGTAGTCGACGTCGTCGTCCCGGCAGCTGCCGTGGACGCGGCCGCGGACACAGGACCGCCACTCGGGACGCAGGTCGCGGCGGTCGCTCTCGGTGAGCGGTCCGGGCAGGTAGTCGTCGAGGGGGAGGGCCGCCGCCCGGCGCAGGTAGCGGTCGATGCGCTCACGGGTCCACACCTCGCCCTGCTCGACCGGCTTGCCCAGCATGTTGCCCGCGATCCGGCCCAGCCAGCCCCCGAGGACGCGGTCGGCGAGCCCCGGTTCCGTCTCCACAGCGGTCATGGGTCCGGTCTACCCGATTCCGGCCGCGACCGCGCCCTTCCCGGCCGGGTGTCCGCCGGTCCGGGGGGCGACGCCGCGGGCGCCCGCCGGTTAGGGTCGCAGGGGCGCGCGACCGGCCCCGACACGGGTACGGGATCCGGGGAATCCGGAGAACCCGGAGAGCAAGGGGATTGCGGAAGTGGCGGACGCTGCAGTGAGCGGTACTCGAACAGCACGGTCAGCACGGTCGGCGCGGCGGGTGCTCGTCGCCGCGGACAAGTTCAAGGGGTCGCTGACGGCCGTGCAGGTCGCCGAGCGGGTGACGGCCGGACTGCGCAGGGTGGTGCGGGACCTCGAGGTCGAGGCGCTGCCCGTGGCCGACGGCGGTGACGGCACGGTGGCGGCGGCGATCGCGGCCGGTTTCGACCGGCAGGAGGTACGGGTCACCGGCCCCGTCGGCGACGAGGTGACGGCGGTGTTCGCGCTGCGCGGCGACACCGCCGTGGTGGAGATGGCGGAGGCCAGCGGGCTCCAGCGGCTTCCGGGCGGAGTGCTCGCACCGCTGACGGCGTCCACGTACGGGTCCGGCGAGCTGCTGCGGGCCGCGCTGGACGCGGGCGCGCGGACCCTGGTGTTCGGGGTCGGGGGCAGCGCCACCACGGACGGCGGCGCCGGCATGCTGGCCGCGCTGGGCGCCCGCTTCCTGAAGGCCGACGGTGAGCCGGTGGCGCCGGGCGGCGGCGGTCTCGCCGAACTGGCCTCGGCCGACCTGTCGGGCCTGGACCCGCGTCTGGGCCGGGTCGGGTTCGTGCTCGCCAGCGACGTCGACAACCCGCTGACCGGCCCGAAGGGCGCCCCGGCGGTCTACGGGCCGCAGAAGGGCGCCTCGCCGCAGGACGTGGAGCGGCTGGACGCGGCGCTCGGGCACTTCGTGCGGGTGCTGGAGGAGTCGGCCGGGGTGGGGGCCGCCGCGGAGCTCGCCGGTTCGGCGGGCGCGGGTGCGGCCGGCGGCATCGGGTTCGGCGCCCTGCTCCTCGGGGCCGGGTTCCGGCCCGGTATCGAGGTGATGCTGGACGTCCTCGGTTTCGCGCCCGCGCTGGAGCGGGCCGACCTGGTGATCACCGGAGAGGGCTCGCTGGACGAGCAGACCCTGCACGGCAAGGCCCCGGCGGGCGTCGCCACCGCGGCACGCGCCGCCGGCAAGGAGGTCGTCGCGGTGTGCGGGCGGCTCACCCTGCCGCCGGAGGCGCTGGGGCGGGCGGGGATCCGGCGGGCGTACGCGCTGACGGACCTCGAGCCGGACGTGGCGACGTGCATCGCGCAGGCGGGGCCGATCCTGGAGCGGACCGCGGAGCGGATCGCCCGGGACTTCCTGAGCTGAGACCGCCCGGTCGCGCCGAAAAGCGAAGGGCCCCGAACCCGGCTTCGGGTTCGGGGCCCTTCGCGGCACCGTCACGACTGCGCGGCTCGCGCCTCGCGGCGGTTGTCGCGGAAGTTGTTCACCCGGCGGGCCGTGGCGAACAGCGGGATCACCGCGCCCAGCACCAGCTGCAGCGCGCACCCCGTCTGCAGCAGCAGCTGGCCGCTGGGGGCGTCGAAGGCCCACGCCGTCAGCATCCCCATGGTCAGCACGATCCAGGTCAGCATCGCCACCGCGAGGGGCCCCCGCGGCTTCGGGTACTCGACCCGGCTCACCATCAGCCAGGCGGTGCCCAGGATCGCCAGTACCGTCGCCACGAACGGCAGCTCCAGCAGCACGATCGAGACGACGGTCAGCGCGCCGAACGGCGACGGCATGCCCTGGAAGGTGCCGTCCTTGACCGTGACGCAGGAGAACCTCGCCAGCCTCAGCACCACCGCCAGCAGCACCACGATCGCGCCGACCGCGGCCACTCTCTGGTGCGCGTCGTCCGCGACCATGCCGTACACGAGGACGAAGTACGCCGGCGCCAGACCGAAGCTGATCAGGTCCGAGAGGTTGTCCAGTTCCGCGCCCATCGGGGAGGAGCGCAGCTTCCGGGCCACCAGGCCGTCGAACAGGTCGAAGACGGCCGCGCACAGCATCAGGATCACGGCGGTGGCCGCGCTGTGACGGGCCATGCCGGACTCCTGGCTGCCCGTGAGGTGCGGGATCAGGATGCCGGTGGTGGTGAAGTACACGGCCATGAAGCCGCAGGTGGCGTTGCCGAGGGTGAGGGTGTCCGCTATCGACAGGCGGAGCGAGAGAGGCATCTCCTCCTCGTCGTCCTCCTCGTCGGCGTCGGGCACCCAGCCGGCCTGTGTCTCAGGATCAATCACGGTCAATTCGAGTCACCCCTGCCACGGTCTTCTGACCCACCTCGACGTCGATCTCGACGCCCTCGGGCAGGTAGAGGTCGACCCGGGAGCCGAACCGGATGAGACCGATCCGCTCGCCCTGCTCGACCTTGGTGCCCTCGGGCACGTAGGGCACGATGCGGCGGGCCACCGCGCCGGCGATCTGGATCATCTCGATGTCGCCGAGCTCGGTGTCGAAGTGCCAGACCACCCGCTCGTTGTTCTCGCTCTCCTTGTTGAAGGCGGGAACGAAGCCACCGGGGACGTGCTCGACCGACGTCACCGTGCCGGCCAGCGGCGCCCGGTTGACATGGACGTTGAGCGGGCTCATGAAGATCGCGACACGGGTCCGGCCGTCCTTCCACGGCATGATGCTCTGCACCACACCGTCGGCGGGCGAGATGACCCGGCCCCGGGTGATCTCGCGCTCGGGGTCGCGGAAGAACCACAGCATCCCCGCCGCGAGAGCGGTGGCGGGGACGGCTACGGCCTTGGCGGCACCCGAGCGGCGGGCGCGGACCAGGCTGACGGCTGCGGTGGCGACGGTCGGCAGAAGCCACGGCGACGCTCCGCGCGCGAGGCGTACACCGGAGAGGCTGTCGCGAGATGCAGAGGTTTTGCTGTGGGGCATGGATGACCTTCGTAGCGGATAGTGCCGCGCACTGACGGGGGACGGCGGCTTTCCGGCGATCGTAGCGGCTCCGGGTGACAACTGGGTAAGCCAGGCAGTCGAGTCGACAGCCGGAGAGTGTTGACGGGGTGTGATCCACTATTCCGAGAAAACACCCCGTATCCGGACATTCAGCCCTGGAATCGATACTCTTCGAGCAGTCGACGGCCGATGATCATTTTCTGGATCTCGGCGGTGCCCTCTCCGATCAGCAGCATCGGGGCCTCCCGGTAGAGGCGCTCGATCTCGTACTCCTTGGAGAAGCCGTATCCGCCGTGGATCCGGAAGGCGTCCTCGACGACCTCCTTGCAGTACTCGGACGCGAGGTACTTGGCCATCCCCGCTTCCAGGTCGTTTCGTTCGCCGGAGTCCTTTTTGCGTGCGGCGTTCACCATCATCGCATGCGCGGCCTCCACCTTGGTGGCCATCTCCGCGAGCTTGAACTGAATGGCCTGATGCTGGGCGATCTGCTTGCCGAAAGTGTGACGCTGCTGGGCGTACCGGACACCGAGTTCGAAGGCACGCTGGGCGACGCCGCAGCCACGCGCCGCCACATTGACGCGGCCGACCTCCACGCCGTCCATCATTTGGTAAAAACCGCGGCCGGTGACCCCGCCGAGCACCCGGTCCGCCGGAATCCGCAGGCCGTCCATGATGAGCTCGGTGGTGTCGACCCCCTTGTAGCCCATCTTGTCGATCTTGCCGGGGACGGTGAGCCCGGGGCGGACCTCGCCGAAGCCGGGCTCCTTCTCCACCAGGAAGGTCGTCATCGACTTGTGGGGGGCCGTTCCCTCGGGGTGTCCTTCGTCACTCCGGACCAGAACCGCCACCAGGGACGACGTACCGCCGTTGGTCAGCCACATCTTCTGGCCGTTCAGGACGTACGAGTCGCCGTCCTTGACCGCCTTCGAGGTGATCGCCGACACGTCCGAGCCCAGGGCCGGCTCCGACATGGAGAAGGCGCCGCGGATGTCGCCGGCCGCCATGCGCGGCAGGAAGTGGTCCTTCTGCTCCTGCGTGCCGTGCTGCTTGAGCATGTACGCCACGATGAAGTGCGTGTTGATGATGCCGGACACCGACATCCAGCCGCGGGCGATCTCCTCCACGCACAGCGCGTAGGTCAGCAGCGACTCGCCCAGACCCCCGTACTCCTCGGGGATCATCAGTCCGAACAGGCCGAGTTCCTTCAGGCCGTCGACGATCTGCTGCGGGTACTCGTCGCGGTGCTCCAGCTCGGTGGCGACCGGGATGATCTCCTTGTCCACGAAGTCGCGGACGGTGGAGAGGATCTCCTGCTGGACGTCGGTCAGACCGGCGGTCTGGGCGAGACGGCTCATCTACTTCCCCTGTTCCTTCAGCTCGGGGCGGCCCGGCTGCTCGCCGCCGCGCTTCTTGATGTACGTCTCGGTCGGCACCATCACCTTGCGGCGGAAGACGCAGACGAGGGTGCCGTCCTGCTTGTAGCCCTTGGTCTCGACGTGCACGATCCCGCGGTCGTTCTTCGACTTCGACGGCCACTTGTCGAGCACGGTCGTCTCGCCGTAGATCGTGTCGCCGTGGAAGGTCGGCGCCACGTGCCTGAGCGACTCGATCTCCAGGTTGGCGATCGCCTTGCCGGAGACGTCCGGGACGGACATGCCGAGCAGCAGCGAGTAGACGTAGTTGCCGACCACCACGTTCTTGCCGAAGTCCGTCGTCCTCTCGGCGTAGTTGGCGTCCATGTGGAGCGGGTGGTGGTTCATGGTGAGCAGGCAGAACAGGTGGTCGTCGTACTCGGTGACCGTCTTGCCCGGCCAGTGCCTGTACACCGCGCCGACCTCGAACTCCTCGTAGGTGCGTCCGAACTGCATGGCCGTCACGCCTCCGGGATCTCGAACGTGCTGGTGCGCTGCATGCCGGCGGCGCGTCCCTTGCCGGAGATGACCAGGGCCATCTTGCGGCTGGCCTCGTCGATCATCTCGTCGCCGAGCATCGCGGAGCCCTTCTTGCCGCCCGCCTCGGAGGTGTAGTAGTCGTACGCGTCCAGGATCAGCTCGGCGTGGTCGTAGTCCTCCTGGGAGGGCGAGAAGATCTCGTTGGACGCCTCGACCTGGCCCGGGTGCAGCACCCACTTGCCGTCGAAGCCGAGGGCGGCGGCGCGCTGCGCGACCTCGCGGTAGCCGTCCACGTTGCGGATCTGCAGGTAGGGGCCGTCGATCGCCTGGAGGTTGTTGGCGCGGGCGGCCATCAGGATCTTCATCAGGATGTAGTGGTAGGCGTCCGCCGGGTAGCCGGGCGGCTGCTCGCCCACGACCAGCGACTTCATGTTGATCGACGCCATGAAGTCGGCCGGGCCGAAGATGATCGTCTCCACGCGCGGGGACGCCTGCGCGATCTCGTTGACGTTGTTCAGGCCCTGCGCGTTCTCGATCTGCGCCTCGATGCCGATGCGGCCGACCTCGAAGCCCATCGTCTTCTCGATCTGGGTGAGCAGCAGGTCCAGGGCCACGACCTGCTGCGCGTCCTGCACCTTCGGCAGCATGATGCAGTCCAGGTTCGGGCCCGCGCCCTCGACGACGGTGACGACGTCCCGGTACGTCCACTCGGTCGTCCAGTCGTTGACGCGCACGACGCGGGTCTTGCCGGTCCAGTCGCCCTCGTTGAGGAACTTGACGATGGTGTGCCGCGCCTCGGGCTTGGCCAGCGGCGCGCACGCGTCCTCCAGGTCCAGGAAGACCTGGTCGGCCGGGAGGCCCTGGGCCTTCTCCAGGAAGCGTGGGTTCGAGCCCGGTACGGCCAGGCAGGAGCGCCGGGGGCGAAGGCGGTTGACCGTGGTCATGCGGGGACCTCCAGGGGGTCGAGCTTGTTCGCGTTCCGGATCTCGTCGACGATCCGGCCGATGATGCCGGTGATGTCGAAGTCCTTCGGGGTGAAGACCGCGGCGACTCCCGCGGCCCGCAGTTCTTCGGCGTCACCGTTCGGGATGATGCCACCGGCGATCACCGGTATATCTGTGGCACCGGCCACACGGAGGCGTTCCAGCACGTCCGGGACGAGCTGGGCGTGCGAGCCGGACAGGATGGACAGGCCCACCGCGTGCACGTCCTCGGCGAGGGCGGCGTCCACGATCTGCTCCGGGGTGAGCCGGATGCCCTGGTAGACCACCTCGAACCCGGCGTCGCGGGCCCGCACCGCGATCTGCTCGGCGCCGTTGGAGTGGCCGTCCAGGCCGGGCTTGCCGACCAGGAAGCGCAGCTTGCCGACGCCGAGGTCCTCGGCCGTCAGTTCCACCTTGCGGCGGACCTCCGACAGGGGCGAGCCGGCCTCGGCGGCGACCGCCACCGGGGCGGACGAGACACCGGTCGGCGCGCGGAACTCGCCGAACACCTCGCGCAGGGCACCGGCCCACTCGCCGGTCGTGGCGCCGGCGCGGGCGCACTCCAGGGTGGCCTCCATGAGGTTGGCGTCGGTGGCGGCTGCCTCACGCAGCCGCCCCAACGCCCTGCATCGCCGCGAATGGTTGAAGGGCGGCTGTTGGCTTCCTCGCTCGTCCGAAGGCGGGCGATTCCGGTCCGTACCTCGGCTGGGTACCACCTTGGGTTCCTGCTTCACGGGCTTCTGCCGCTCCCCGAAGGGCGCGGTCTTACACAAGCCTCCACAGGCGTCACTTTCCGCCTGCCCGGCGGTAGGCCCGCCAACTCCGTTGTCGGACAAGGCGACTTTATCAGCATTGCGACGCCATTCGTGCAGGGCTTGCACAACCTGTGCCTCCACCGCCGGGTCGACCGTCTGGATCGCGGTGTCCAGGTCGGCGGTCAGCGGGTTCGGCTCGGTGCCCTCGAAGGCGTTGACGCCGATGATCTTCTCCTGGCCCGACTCGATCCGGGCCCGGCGCTCGGCGTGCGAGGCGACCAGCTGCGACTTCAGGTAGCCGGACTCGACGGCGGCCATCGCGCCGCCCATCTCCTGGATGCGCTCGATCTCCGCGAACGCCGACTCGACCAGCTCGCCGACCTTCGCCTCGATCACCTTCGAGCCCTCGAAGATGTCCTCGTACTCCAGCAGGTCGCTCTCGTGCGCCAGCACCTGCTGGATGCGCAGCGACCACTGCTGGTCCCAGGGCCGGGGCAGGCCCAGCGCCTCGTTCCAGGCCGGCAGCTGCACGGCACGCGCGCGGGCGTCCTTGGAGAGGGTGACCGCCAGCATCTCCAGCACGATCCGCTGGACGTTGTTCTCCGGCTGCGCCTCGGTCAGGCCCAGGGAGTTGACCTGGACGCCGTAGCGGAAGCGGCGGTGCTTGGGGTTCTCGATGCCGTACCGCTCACGGGTGATGCGGTCCCAGATCCGGCCGAAGGCGCGCATCTTGCACATCTCCTCGACGAAGCGGACGCCCGCGTTCACGAAGAAGGAGATGCGGCCGACGACGTCGCCCATGCGCTCCTGCGGCACCTGGCCGCTGTCGCGCACCGCGTCCAGCACGGCGATCGCGGTGGACATCGCGTACGCGATCTCCTGCACCGGCGTGGCGCCCGCCTCCTGCAGGTGGTAGCTGCAGATGTTGATCGGGTTCCACTTGGGCATGTGGGAGACCGTGTACGCGATCATGTCCGTCGTCAGGCGGAGCGAGGGCCCGGGCGGGAAGACGTGCGTCCCCCGGGACAGGTACTCCTTGACGATGTCGTTCTGGGTCGTGCCCTGGAGCTTGCTGACGTCCGCGCCCTGCTCCTCCGCGACGACCTGGTAGAGCGCCAGCAGCCACATGGCCGTGGCGTTGATCGTCATCGAGGTGTTCATCTGCTCCAGGGGGATGTCCTGGAACAGCCGGCGCATGTCACCGAGGTGGGCGATCGGCACGCCGACCCGGCCGACCTCGCCGCGGGCGAGGACGTGGTCGGAGTCGTACCCGGTCTGGGTCGGCAGGTCGAAGGCGACCGACAGGCCCGTCTGCCCCTTGGCGAGGTTGCGCCGGTACAGCTCGTTGGACGCCTCGGCCGTGGAGTGACCGGCGTACGTGCGCATGAGCCACGGCCGGTCCCGTTCCCTTCGCGCCTGCGGCGCGCTCTGACGCTCTGTCATCCGACGGCCCTCAGACGTTCCGGAAGCGGTTGATGGCGTCGACGTGCCGCGCGCGCATCTCCTCGTCGCGCACGCCCAGGCCCTCCTCGGGGGCCAGGCACAGCACGCCGACCTTGCCCTGGTGCAGGTTGCGGTGCACGTCGTACGCGGCCTGGCCGGTGTCCTCCAGGGAGTACACCTTGGAGAGCGTCGGGTGGATCTTGCCCTTGGCGATGAGGCGGTTGGCCTCCCAGGCCTCGCGGTAGTTGGCGAAGTGGGAGCCGATGATCCGCTTCAGCGACATCCACAGGTAGCGGTTGTCGTACTGGTGGTCGTAGCCGGAGGTCGACGCGCAGGTGACGATGGTGCCGCCCTTGCGCGTGACGTACACGGAGGCGCCGAAGGTCTCGCGGCCCGGGTGCTCGAAGACGATGTCGACGTCCTCGCCGCCGGTGAGTTCGCGGATGCGCTTGCCGAGGCGCTTCCACTCGCGCGGGTTCTGGGTGTGCTCGTCCGACCAGAACTTGTAGTCCTCGGCGCTGCGGTCGATGATCAGCTCGGCGCCCATCCTCCGGCAGATCTCGGCCTTCTGCTCGCTGGAGACGACGCAGATCGGGGTGGCGCCGCCGGCCAGCGCGAACTGGGTGGCGTACGAGCCCAGGCCGCCGCTCGCGCCCCAGATCAGCACGTTGTCGCCCTGCTTCATCTGGGCGCCGTTGCGGGAGACCAGCTGGCGGTAGGCGGTGGAGTTGACCAGGCCCGGGGCGGCGGCCTCCTCCCAGCTGAGGTGGCCCGGCTTGGGCATCAGCTGGTTGGACTTGACCAGGGCGATCTCGGCGAGGCCGCCGAAGTTGGTCTCGAAGCCCCAGATGCGCTGCTCGGGGTCGAGCATCGTGTCGTTGTGTCCGTCGGAGGACTCCAGCTCGACGGAGAGGCAGTGCGCGACGACCTCGTCGCCGGGCCGCCAGGCGTTGACGCCGGGGCCGGTGCGCAGGACGACGCCCGCGAGGTCGGAGCCGATGACGTGGTACGGCAGGTCGTGGCGCCTGGTGAGCTCGCTGACCTTGCCGTAGCGCTCCAGGAAGCCGAACGTCGACATCGGCTCGAAGATCGAGGTCCACACCGAGTTGTAGTTGACCGAGGAGGCCATGACGGCCACCAGGGCCTCACCCGGGCCGAGTTCGGGCACGGGCACGTCGTCGAGGTGGATCGACTTGCGGGGGTCCTTGTCGCGGGTGGCGAGCCCGGAGAACATCTCCGTCTCGTCCTTGTGCACGGTGATCGCACGGTACGACTCGGGCAGCGGCAGGGCGGCGAAGTCCTCCGACGTGGAGTCGGGCGACTGGATCGCGGCCAGGATGTCCTTGACGGTCACGGTGTTGCCTCCGGCGATGAGCGGCCCTGTTGAGGGAGGGGGCGCTGAGGGTTACGTCGGTGCTGCTGAGGGTTCGAGGGGGTGCCGTCGGTTCGGCGGGGGTGGTGCTTCGACAGCGCTTTGTGGCGCGGGAGGTGCCTGTGACGCAGGCGTCCGGGCGGGCAGGCCTGGGAGAGGCTTGCTGGGACAGCCGGCGCACGTATGGTCTCTGCGCGCCGGCCGCCCGGACACCTTCAACGTATGGCACGGCGTGACAGGGCGCAAGGCACTGGGTGCCAGTAATCGGTCTCAGATGAAATCTTTACGTGACAAATGAGCGATGATCGATCGAATGGTGTGCGGAGGGGACGTCAAAAGGGGCTCCGACATGGCAAAACGGCCACCCCGTGGGGTGGCCGTCATCACAAGCGGAGAGAGGCGCTCAGCGGGCGCCGCGGGGCCCTCGGCGCCCGCTCGGTGCTCCCTCAGTGCTCCTTCAGGGCCTGTTCGATGGTCCGCATCACCTCGTCGAGAGGGGCGTCGGTACGGGCGACCGTCACCAGCACCTCACCCCGGTCGGAGACCGACGCGGCGGGCGGCTTCGGCGGCGCGGCGCGGCGGCCCGCCAGGATCCCGCTCCCGAACGTCCTGCGCACGATCGAGAAGGCGTGGTCGAGCTCCGCCTCCACATCGCCCTGGCCGTCCGCCCTGAGCCAGCGCCGGAGCACGTGGTTGTGCGCGGTGACCACGGCGGACGCCGCGACCTCCGCCAACAGCGGCTCGTCGCCGGTGTCCTCGTCGTTCGCGTGCTCGTCGAAGTGGCCGAGCAGATAGCGGGTGAAGAGACGCTCGTAACGGGCCACCGAGGCGATCTCGGCCTCGCGCAGCGTGGGCACCTCGCGCGTCAACCGGTAGCGGGCGACCGAGATCTCCGGCCGCGCCGCGTACATCCGCATGACCTCCTTGATGCCGCGGCACACCGTGTCGAGCGGATGCTCGTGGGCCGGCGCGGCGTTGAGCACCGCCTCGGCGCGCACCAGGGTGTCGTCGTGGTCCGGGAAGATCGCCTCTTCCTTGGAGCGGAAGTGCCGGAAGAAGGTGCGGCGGGCGACCCCGGCCGCGGCCGCGATCTCGTCGACGGTGGTGGCCTCGTACCCCTTGGTCGCGAACAGCTCCATCGCGGCGGCCGCCAGTTCCCGGCGCATCTTGAGCCGCTGGGCGGCTGCGCGACTGCCTGCGGAACGCTCCGGCGGCTCGGTCGTGGCTGGTGTACGGGCGGACTTGGCGGGCTGGGACATGCCCCGAACGTACTGCATGGGCGCGGCCCCGCGCGCGGGACCTGCGGCTTCCCCGCCCTTCGGGGGCGGGGAAGCCGTGCGGCCCGTGGGCCGCGCGAACCGGCCGGGATCCAGCAGCCCGCCCCACTGGGCGGCACCGCGGAACCAGTCGTCCAGGCGGGGCTGCTCAGCGCTTGGCATGTTCGCGGAAGCCTCGGCCGGTCTTGCGGCCGAGGCAGCCCGCGGCCACCAGGTGCTCCAGCAGCGGCGCCGGGGCGAGCCCCGGGTCGCGGAACTCGCGGTGCAGGACCTTCTCGATCGCGAGCGAGACGTCCAGCCCGACGACGTCCAGCAGCTCGAAGGGGCCCATCGGATAGCCGCCGCCCAGCTTCATCGCGGCGTCGATGTCGTCCAGGGAGGCGTAGTGCTCCTGCACCATCTTGACCGCGTTGTTGAGATACGGGAACAGCAGCGCGTTGACGATGAACCCGGCCCGGTCGCCGCAGTCCACGGCGTGTTTGCGGATCGTCCGGCAGACCTCGTGCACCGTCGCGTGGACGTCGTCGGCGGTCAGCACCGTGCGGACCACCTCGACCAGCTTCATGGCCGGCGCCGGGTTGAAGAAGTGCATGCCGATCACGTCCTGCGGACGCGAGGTGGCCCGGGCACAGGCGATCACGGGCAGGGACGAGGTGGTGGTGGCGAGCACCGCGCCCGGCTTGCAGACCTTGTCCAGCGCGGCGAACAGCTGCTGCTTGACCTCCAGTTCCTCGGCGACCGCCTCGACCGCCAGGTCCACGTCGGCGAAGTCGTCGTAGGTGCCCGTCGGCCGGATGCGCTCGAGGGCCCGGGCGGCGGCCTCGGCGGTCATCCGCCCCTTGTCGACGGAGCGCGCCAGGGACGTGCCGACACGCGCCTTGGCACCCTGTGCCTTCTCGTCGCTGCGGGCGGCCAGGACCACCTCGTAACCGGCCTTCGCGAACACCTCGGCGATACCGGAGGCCATGGTGCCCGAACCCGCCACCCCCACCGAGCGGACCGGCCGGCCCGCGACGGGGGAACCGCCCGTCAGGGGGGTCAGCGCGTCCCGCACGACGACGGCACTGCCCGGTTCCTCGTACGTGTAGAAACCGCGCCCGGCCTTGCGGCCCGTCAGCCCCGCCTCGCTCAGCTGCTTGAGGATCGGGGCCGGTGCGTGCAACCGGTCGTGGGACTCCGCGTACATGGCCTCCAGGACCGTACGCGCGGTGTCCACGCCGATCAGGTCGAGCAGCGCCAGCGGACCCATGGGCAGACCGCAGCCCAGCCGCATCGCCGCGTCGATGTCCTCGCGGGAGGCGTAGTGCGCCTCGTACATCGTGGCGGCCTGGTTGAGATAGCCGAACAGCAGCCCGTCGGCGACGAATCCGGGCCGGTCGCCCACCGCGACGGGCTCCTTGCCCAGGTCCAGCGCGAGGTCGGTGACCGCGGTGACCGCCTCCGGCGCGGTCAGCACCGAGGAGACGACCTCCACCAGCTTCATCGCCGGGGCGGGGTTGAAGAAGTGCAGGCCCAGCACCCGCTCGGGGCGGGCCGATTCGGCGGCCAGGCGGGTGACCGACAGGGCGTTGGTGCCGGTCGCCAGAATCGTCTCCGGCCGCACGACGGCGTCGAGTTCACGGAAGACCTGCTGCTTGATCCCGTACGACTCCGGCACCACCTCGATCACCAGGTCGGCGTCGGCCGCCGCGGTGAGGTCGGTCGAGGTGGTCACGCGGGCGAGGAGGTCCGTGCGCTCCTGCGCGGTGAGCCGTCCGCGCTCCACGGCGCGGGCGGTCGAGGACTCCAGTGCGGCGACGCACCGCGCGGCCTGGGCCGCACTGATGTCGACGCCGACGACCGTACGGCCGGTCTTGGCCAGGACCTCGGCGATGCCGGTGCCCATGGTGCCGAGGCCGACGACGGCGACGGTGCTGAACGGGGACGCGGGAGCGCCGGAACGGGGGGACAGGGGAGTGGCCATCGAGGGACTCCAGAAAAGAGGGTGACGACGGAAACCGCGCCCGGATGCGCCGAGGGCGCACGGGGTGCGTGCGGAGTGCGGGTGATGCCGGGCTGCTGGCGCACACGCCCGGTGCCGTCGCGGCGGGCGCGTGCACGCCCGGAAACGGCGGTCCGACCGGCCCTGTCCCGGGGCCGAGCCGTACTGCGGTACACGAGTACCGAACCGACTGCGCTCACCGTGGCCGCGTCACCGGACCACCGTGAGGAGAAACAGAAACACGAGCGGGTCACTCGCTCTTCTGAGCTTAACTTGCGGGTAACGAGCGCGCCAGCCCCCGGTGTTTGTGATGTACGTCCCGGCCGGCCCTCCCGACCCCTAACCTCTGGTGCATGGACGAAGAGTTGCGTTCGCTCACGGAGCGCTTACGGGCCGAGGCGTCCGGCCCGGCGGCCCTCGACCGGCTCCTGGCGGTCGAGGACCCCGACGCCCTGGCCGCCGTGCTCACCGAACCCGGACAACCGCTGTGGACCAGGGAACTGGCCGCCTTCCGGCTGGGGTTGGCGGGGGACCGGCGGGCCTTCGAGTCCCTGGTGCTCCTCCTCAACCACCGCGACCCCCCGCGCTGCGCCACCGCCGCGTACGCGCTGGCCCGGCTCGGCGATCCGCGCACCGCCCGCGCCGCCGCCGCGCTCGCCACCAACGAACTCCGTGTCGCCTACGCCCTGCACCCGGTACGCCTGCTGGTCGAACTGCGCGCCCCGGAGGCGGTGCCCGCCCTGATCACCACCCTGCGGCGCCGGCTGCGCCCCCACGACCCGTACCGCCGGGTCGCCCTCGCGTGTGTGGACGGACTGGGCGAACTCGGCGACGCCCGCGCCGAACCCGTCCTGAACGAGGCCCTCGCCCACCCGGCGCTGGCCGAGGCGGCGGTCCACGCCCTGGCCCGGATCCCCCGGCGGCGCCGGGCCCCCGGACCGCGCATTCCCGGCCAGGGGTAGCGGGCCGACCGAGGGGCGCCGACATCGACGCGGCCCGGCCCGGTCGGCCCGTCGGCTGCTCGTCTGCTCCGCGGCTCTGCGACTCCGCGGCTCAGCGATTCTGCGGCTCAGCGGCTCAGCGGCTCAGCGGCGGAAGCCGAGCAGGCCGTGCAGGGTCGCTCCGCGTGCCGTGCTCGGCGTCGCCTTCGACGTCCGCGGCGTCGGATCGGGCAGGGCGGCGCACACCGCGTCGGCCCGACCGGAACCGCGTGGCACGGTCCCGTCGGTCAGATACGCCGCCAGATGCCCGTCGAGGCAGGCGCTGCCGCTCAGCGTGATGCCGTGGTTGCCGCCGCCCTCCTCGACCACCAGGCTGGAACGGGCGAGCAGCCGGTGGACCGTCGCACCGCCCCGGTACGGGGTGGCCGCGTCGTCGGTGGCCTGGAACAGCAGCGCCGGGGGCAGCTTCCCGTTGGCGATGTCCACCGGCCGCAGCGACCCGGCCGGCCAGAACGCGCACGGTGCGTTGTACCAGGCGTTGTTCCAGGTCATGAACGGCGCCTCCTCGTGCACTTCCCAGGTGTCCTTGCGCCACTGCCGCCAGTCCCGCGGCCAGGACGCGTCCCGGCACTCGACCGCCGTGTAGACGCTGTAGCCGTTGTCGCCGGCGGCGTCGACCGCGCCGAAGGCCTCGTGGGTCCGGATCAGCGGCTCGGCGTCGCCCTCGTTCGCATACGCCGCGAACGCCTCCGCCAGGTAGGGCCAGTAGCCGTTGTAGTAGCCGCCCGGGAGGAAGGTGTCCTCCAGCTCGGCGGCGCCCACCTTGCCGTCGGCGGGTTCCTCGGCCAGGGCCGCGCGCATCGCGTACCACTCGGCCTCGATCTTCCGCGCGTCGGTGCCGAGCCCGTACGTGGCGTCGTGCTCGGCGATCCAGTCCATGAGGGCGCGGTGGCGCTCGTCGAAGGCGCGGTCCTGGTTCAGGTTGGAGTCGTACCACACCTCGGTGGGGTCGACGATCGAGTCCAGGACCAGGCGCCGCACCCGCTCCGGGAACAGCTTGGCGTACACGGCGCCCAGGTAGGTGCCGTAGGAGTAGCCGAAGTAACTGATCTGCTGCGCGTCCAGCGCCTGACGGATCACGTCCAGGTCGCGGGCCGCGCTGACCGTGTTCACGTGCGGCAGCAGATCCGCGTGCTTCTTGCCGCAGGCGTCGGCGAACGACTT
The DNA here is from genome assembly GCF_053604275.1 of Streptomyces sp. NPDC004051. NCBI lineage: Bacteria > Bacillati > Actinomycetota > Actinomycetes > Kitasatosporales > Streptomycetaceae > Streptomyces > Streptomyces sp. NPDC004051. Next base: position 92,015 of record NZ_JBSGHG010000004.1, read on the forward strand.
CACGCGCTCGAGGTTGGCCAGCTCCACCGCGGGTGTGCTCGGCACCGGGTTCGGCCGCACCGGGCCGAAGTGGCCCGGCGCGCAGTCCAGCGCGGGCTCGCTCGCTCCCACACCGCGCGGGTCGAAGCCGATCACGTCGTACTGGGCGGCCACCTCCTTCGGCAGCGAGGCCGCGACGAACCCGGCGAGCGTCAGCCCGCTGCCGCCGGGGCCGCCCGGGTTCACCAGGAGAGGCCCCTGGTACGTCTTCGCGGTGTGCGGTACGCGGGACAGCGCGAGCGTGATCCTCCGCCCGTCGGGGCGGGCGTGGTCGAGCGGCACTTCGACGGACGCGCACTGCAGCGTCGGATGGCTCTTGGTGCCGCACTCCTTCCACACCGGCTTCACCGCGCGGAACGCGTCGGCGCCGCTCGGTGCGGCCGCTTCGGCGGGCAGGGCCGTCAGGCTCCCGGCCACGACGGCGGCGGCACTGCACAGCACTGCTGCGCGCTTCCTCATGGGGCCTCCCAGGGCGGGGGGTCGGTGGACCGCGGACTCGCGGTCCACGCGGCATCGTCCCGGAATGCGCCCCCGGATGAACGCGTTCTCCCGACTCCTGACCCGATCGGGTTGCCCGATGCCCTCGAACGCGTCTGAAGGAGGGAGAGTCGGGTCGGGCCGGTCCCGGGGGAGCCGGGGAGCGGCGGTTCGGCCGTCCCGGTGGGCCGGACGCGGTGGGGCAGCTCCGTGCGGGCGGGGCCGATGCCGTACTCCCGGGCCAGGTCGTGCAGCTGACGGGTGACCCGGCGCTGGTACCACTTCGGGGCGTAGGCGCCCGCCGCGTACAGCCGCTCGTACCGGCTCACCAGGTGCGGGTGGTGCTGCCCGAGCCAGGACGTGAACCACTCGCGGGCGCCCGGCCGCAGGTGCAGCACCAGCGGTGTGACGGCGGTGGCGCCCGACGCGGCGATCGCCCGCACGGTGGCCCGCAGTTGCTCCGGGCGGTCACCCAGGAACGGGATCACCGGCGCCATCAGGACCCCGCAGCCGATACCGTGCACGGTGAGCGTCCGCACGACCTCCAGCCTGCGTTCCGGTGCGGGCGTGCCCGGCTCCACCGTGCGCCACAGCTCGGCGTCGGTGAAGCCCACGGAGACCGGGACGCCGATGTCGGTGGCCCGGGCCGCCTGCCGCAGCAGCTCCAGGTCGCGCAGCGCGGCGAGGATGCCCGGCATCAGCCGGTAACGGCCCTCCGCGCGCTGGTAGCAGTCGACGTTCGTGCCCATCGCTATGGGCTCGCCCTGCCGGCGCCGGGCGGCGAGCCGGCGGCGCAGCACCTCGGGCGCGTTCACCTTGACCACGATCTGGCTGTCGAAGCCGACGCCCGTGTCGAGGTCCGGATAGCTGTGTGACGTGCGCGCGAAGCAGTACACGCACGTGCATGCGAGCCAGGAGGGGGTGCGCGGTCCGTTCGAAGGGCACGCGGGAGGCTCCGGGCACCCGGTTGAGGACCGAGCGGGCGCGGATCTCGTGGAACGTGATCCCGGCGAACTCCGGTGTGTCGAAGGGACGGGTGGTCACCGCCTCCGCGCCGAACAGCGCGGCGCCGGCCCGGCCGTCCCCGGAGCCCGGTGCGAGGTTCTCCCGGCGCATGACGCCTCCTCGGTAGCACTGGCCCACGAAATGGAGCAAGTGTTCCCTTGATCGGGTGAGTGACATCTTCGGTCACCCTCCCGATCAGTTCCGGACTTCCGATTTGGGGGGCCGGGTGAGGGGGTGATTGGCTTGCCCCGACCCTTTGAGCACCCTGAGAACTCATGTCCTGGAGGAAATCGATGGCGCAGGTCGAAGCCACTACGGAGCGGATCGTCGGGGCGGACGCGGAGACGGTGTTCGACGCCATCGCCGACTACAGCGGCACGCGCGCGAGGCTGCTGCCCGAGCAGTTCAGCGAGTACGAGGTCCGGGAGGGCGGCGACGGGGAGGGCAGCCTTGTCCACTGGAAGCTCCAGGCCACCAGCAAGCGTGTCCGCGACTGCCTCCTGGAGGTCACCGAGCCGAGCGACGGCGAGCTGGTCGAGAAGGACCGCAACTCCTCCATGGTCACCGTCTGGCGCGTCACCCCGGCCGGAGAGGGCAGGTCCCGGGTCGTCGTGACCACCACCTGGACGGGTGCGGGCGGCATCGGCGGCTTCTTCGAGAGGACCTTCGCGCCCAAGGGACTCGGACGCATCTACGACGCGCTGCTCGCCAAGCTGGCCGCCGAGGTCGAGAAGTAGCCGTCGCTCCAAGAAGCCGGTGGTGAGGGGAGGTTGGCTCCCGAGGCGCTCTCCTCACCGGTTCGGGTGATCTCCGCGCCGGCCCTCCGTGTGCCGTAACTCGTCGCGCTTGCTCGTAGTTGTCGCTTTTACGCGGGAATCGTGGGGCAGCGCGACGAGGGGAGCGGCACGTGGGCGGTACCGGCGGGATCACTCTGACGCAGGACGAACCGGTCGCGGCGGCGATCCCGTCGGCCGAGCGCCCGCCTCCGGAGCGGGCCCACGGGCCGGGCCCGGAGCCGGCCGTGGAGTACGGCGCGGACCACGGCGCGGACCACGGTCCGGAGTACAGCGCGGAGCACGGCCCGGACGACGACGCGGCACCCGGTGCAAAGCCCGAACAGGGTTCGGCGGGAACGGCGTTGAGTCGGCGCAGGGTGCGGCTGGTGTTCTTCGCGCTGATGTCGGCGCTGCTGCTCGCCGCCCTCGAGCAGATGATCGTCGCCACCGCCCTGCCGAAGATCGTCGGCGAACTGCACGGCCTGGACCGGATGTCCTGGGCGATCACCGCCTATCTGCTCACCGCCACCATCGGACTGCCGATCTACGGCAAACTCGGCGACCTGTTCGGCCGCAAGGGCGTCTTCCAGTTCGCGATCGTCGTCTTCGTCGTCGGCTCCGCGCTCGCGGGCCGGGCACAGACCATGGACCAGCTGATCGCCTGCCGCGCGGTGCAGGGCGTCGGCGCGGGCGGACTGATGATCGGCGTCCAGACGATCATCGCGGACATCGTGCCAGCACGGGAACGCGGCCGGTTCATGGGCCTGATCGGCGCCGCCTTCGGCCTCGCCTCGGTCGCCGGGCCGCTGCTCGGCGGCTACTTCACCGACCATCTGTCATGGCGCTGGTGCTTCTACTTCAACGTGCCCTTCGGCGCGCTGACCCTGCTCGTCGTCGCCCTGGTGCTGAAACTCCCCAAGCCCTCCGTCAGGCCCCGGCTGGACGTCCTCGGCGCACTGCTGCTGGCCGCGGCCTCCACCTGCCTGGTGCTGCTCACCAGTTGGGGCGGGACCGAGTACGCCTGGGACTCGCGCGTCGTCCTCGGCCTCGGCGCGGGCGGCGCGGCGGCCACCGTGCTCTTCCTCGTCGTCGAGCGCTTCACCGCCGAACCCCTCATCCCGCTCCGGCTGTTCAAGGACTCCGTCTTCAACGTCACCGCCCTGGTGGGGCTGGTGATCGGCGTCGCCCTGTTCGGCGCGGCCAGCTACCTGCCGACGTACCTGCAGATGGTCGACGGGGCCACGGCCACCGAGTCGGGCCTGCTGATGCTGCCCATGATGGCCGGCATCGTCGGCGCCTCCATCGTCTCGGGGCAGCTCATCAGCCGGACCGGCCGCTACCGGAGCCACCCCCTGCTCGGCGGCGTCCTCTCCATCGCCGGCATGTGGCTGCTGTCCCGCCTCGAACCCGACACGCCCCGGCTGCACTACAGCATCTGGATGGCCGTCCTCGGCGCCGGCATCGGCATGGTGATGCCCGTACTGGTCCTCGCCGTGCAGAACTCCGTGCGCCCCGGCGACCTCGGCACCGCCACCAGCGCCAACAACTACTTCCGGCAGATCGGCGGCAGCGTCGGCGCCGCGGTCTTCGGCACCCTCTTCGCCGGCCGGCTCACCGACGCGCTCGCCGAGCGGCTCCCGGCGGGGGAGGGGGCGGGGCTGCCCGACGCCGAGTCGATCACCCCGCAGCTCGTGCACGCGCTGCCGCCCGCCCTGCGCGACCTCTACGTCCAGGCCTACGCCGACGCCATGCCGCGCATCTTCCTCTACCTGGTGCCGGTGCTCGTCCTCGGTCTGTTCATCACCTTCTTCCTCAAGGAGAAACCCCTGGTGTCCCACTACGCCCCCACCGCCGACCCGACAGTGCAAGCGCCGCACACGACGGCGCCGGTACCGCCGGCCAGGTCGCCGCACGCCGCGGGCATCGCCGTCTGCGGCACCGTCCAGCATCCGGACGGGACCGTGGTGCCGCGCGCCGCGCTCACCCTCATCGACGTCGCCGGGCAGCAGATCGGGCGGGGCGCGAGCGGCGCCGACGGACGGTACGCGCTGGCCACCCCAGGCCCGGGCGCGTACGTCCTGATCGCCGCGGCGGGCGGGCACCAGCCGCAGGCGGTCTCGGTGACCGTCGGCGAACGGCCCGTCGAGCTGGACGTCGTCCTCGGCGGCGCGGGCCGCCTCGCCGGCTGTGTGCTCACCGCCGACGGTTCACCCGTGCGGGACGCCATCGTGACCCTGACCAACGTCCACGGCGAGGTCGTCGCCACCACCCGCAGCGGCCGGGAGGGCGGCTACGAGATCACCGAGCTGGTGGCCGGTGAGTACACCCTCGCCGCGAGTGCGCCCGCGTTCCGCCCGGCCGCCCTCCCCGTCACCGTCCAGGCCGCCCGGGAGACCCGTCAGGACGTCGAACTGGCCGGTGGCGCCGTGCTGCGCGGCACCGTGCGGGCCGGCGGCGGACGGGCCGTGGAGGACGCGCGCGTGACCCTGCTGGACGCGGCGGGCAACGTGGTCGACACCCTCACCACCGGGCCGGACGGAACCTTCCGCTTCGTCGACCTGTCGTCCGGCGAGTACACCGTCATCGCCGCCGGCTATCCGCCGGTCGCCACCGTGCTCCAGGTCGCCGGCGGCGGCCGCACCGAACGGGACCTGCAACTGGGCCACGAGGACTGACAGTGAGGGCTGACCACGAGGGCTGACCACGAGGGCTGACCACGGGCCGTGGCACCGAGCGGGGCGACGGATTCCCGTTCCGCCATTGGTCTGGCCCGGTGAGAGTTTTCCACAGGCCTGGCTGCGCTTCGGCACCACGACGTAGCGTGAGCGCATGAAGATCCTCATCAGCGCGGACATGGAGGGCGCCACCGGCGTCACCTGGCCCGCCGACGTGCTGCCGGGCACACCGCAGTGGGAGCGCTGCCGGGCCATGTTCACCTCCGACGTCGACGCCGCCGTGCGGGGCTTCTTCGACGGCGGCGCCGACGAGGTGCTGATCAACGAGGCCCACTGGAGCATGCGCAACCTGCTCCTGGAGCGGCTCGACGAGCGGGCCGAGATGCTCACCGGGCGGCACAAGTCGCTGTCCATGGTGGAGGGCGTGCAGCACGGCGACGTGGACGGCATCGCGTTCATCGGCTACCACGCGGGAGCCGGCATGGAGGGCGTCCTCGCGCACACCTACCTCGCCAACTCCATCACCGGAGTGTGGCTGAACGGCGAACGGGCCAGCGAGGGCCTGCTCAACGCGGCCGTCGTCGCCGAGTACGGGGTACCGGTCGTCCTGGTCACCGGCGACGACGTGGCCTGCGAGGACGCCCTCGGCTACGCGCCGGAGGCGCTGAAGGTCGCGGTCAAGGACCATGTGTCGCGGTACGCGGCCGTGTGCCGCACACCCGCCAGGACGGCCGCCGACATCCGGGCCGCGGCGAAGGAGGCCGCCGCGCTGGCCGGCCGCCGGGAGCCGGTGGCGGCCGGTCCCTTCACCGTCGAGGTGGAGTTCGACGCGGAGCACCTGGCGATGGCCGTCACCGTGGTGCCGGGCGTGGTCCGCGCCGGTGAGCGGAAGGTGGCGTACACGAGCGGGACCATGCACGAGGGGATCCGCACCTTCAAGGCGGTCACCACGATCGCCTCGGCCGCGGTGGAGGAGCAGTATGGCTGACGAACGCGCTCTGGACGAGGTCGTGACGTTCACCTCCGAACTCATCCGGATCGACACCACCAACAGGGGCGGGGGCGACTGCCGGGAGCGGCCCGCCGCCGAGTACGCGGCGGAGCGGCTCGCCGGGGCGGGCCTGGAGCCGGTGCTGCTGGAGCGCACCCCGGGCCGGACCAACGTCGTCGCGCGCCTGGCAGGCACCGACCCGACGGCCGACGCGCTCCTCGTCCACGGCCACCTCGACGTCGTACCGGCCGAGGCCGCCGACTGGAGCGTGCACCCGTTCTCCGGCGAGGTGCGCGACGGGGTGGTCTGGGGCCGCGGCGCCGTCGACATGAAGAACATGGACGCGATGATTCTCGCCGTGGTGCGGGCCTGGGCGCGGCAGGGCGTGCGGCCCCGGCGCGACATCGTGATCGCCTTCACCGCGGACGAGGAGGACAGTGCCGAGGACGGCTCCGGGTTCCTCGCCGACCGGCACGCGGCGCTCTTCGAGGGCTGCACCGAGGGGATCAGCGAATCGGGCGCCTACACCGTCCACGACGGCGCCGGCCGGCAGCTCTACCCGATAGCCGCGGGGGAGCGCGGTACGGCCTGGCTGAAGCTGACCGCGCGCGGGCGGGCCGGACACGGCTCCAAGGTCAACCGGGAGAACGCGGTGACCCGTCTGGCCGCCGCCGTCACCCGCATCGGCGAGCACGAGTGGCCACTGCGGCTCACCCCGACGGTCAGTGCGGCGCTCACCGAACTGGCCGCCCTGTACGGGGTCGACCCCGACCTGTCCGACGCGGACATGCTGCTCGCCAAGCTGGGCCCGGCCGCGAAACTCGTCGAGCACACCCTCCGCAACAGCAGCAACCCGACGATGCTGAACGCCGGTTACAAGCTCAACGTGATCCCCGGGCAGGCCGTGGCCTACGTCGACGGACGGTATCTGCCCGGCTGGGAGGACGAGTTCCGCACCACCATGGACCGGCTCACCGGGCCGGACGTGGACTGGGAGTTCGAGCACCGCGAGCCGGCCCTCACGGCGCCGGTGGACTCGACGACGTTCGCCCGGATGCGGGCCGCCGTGCAGGAGTTCGCGCCCGAGGGGCACCCCGTGCCGTACTGCATGTCCGGCGGCACGGACGCCAAGCAGTTCTCCCGCCTCGGCATCACCGGCTACGGGTTCGCCCCGCTGAAACTGCCGGAGGGCTTCGACTACCAGGCCCTCTTCCACGGAGTCGACGAGCGGGTCCCGGTCGAGGCGCTCCACTTCGGGGTCCGCGTCCTCGACCGGTTCCTGCGGACGGTCTGAGCGACATGGGGGAAACGGTGCAGACCCTGCCCTACGGCGAGTGGCCCTCGCCCATCGACGCGGCCACGGCCGCGGCGCACGACGGAAGACCCGAGTTCGTGGGGTTCGTCGGGGACGAGGTGTGGTGGACCGAGCCCCGGCCCGCCGAGGGCGGCCGGCGCACCCTGGTGCGCCGGCACTCCGACGGTACGGAGGAGACCGTGCTGCCGGAGCCGTGGAACGTGCGCAGCCGGGTCGTCGAGTACGGCGGACGACCCTGGGCCGGGTCCGTACGGGACGACGACCCTCTCGTGGTCTTCGTGAACTTCGCCGACCAGCGCCTCTACCGCTGCGAGCCCGGCGACGAGCCGCGTCCGCTGACCCCGCTCTCCCCGGTGGGGCAGGGGCTGCGCTGGGCCGAGCCGACGCTGCTGCCGGACCGCGACGAGGTGTGGTGCGTCCTGGAGGAGTTCACCGGCGACGGACCGAGCGAGGTGCGCCGCGTCCTGGCCGCCGTACCGCTGGACGGATCGGCCGCCGAGGACCGCGGCGCCGTCCGTGAACTCACCGACGACCGGCACCGGTTCGTCACCGGGCCGCGGCTGTCACCCGACGGACGGCGCGTCGCCTGGCTGGCCTGGGACCATCCGCGCATGCCGTGGGACGGCACCGAACTGCGTCTCGCCGAGGTCGCACCCGACGGCACCCTGCACCACGCCCGCACCGTGGCGGGCGGCCCCGGCGAGTCCGTCGCCCAGGCCGACTGGACGCACGACGGCCGGCTGCTGCACACGAGCGACCGCACCGGCTGGTGGAACCTTTACCTCGACGGCGAACCGGTCGGCCCGCGCGAGGAGGAGTTCGGCGGACCGCTGTGGCAGCCGGGGTCGCGCTGGTTCACCCCGCTGGACGGCGGTCTGATCGCCGTCGTGCACGGCCGGGGCGCCGCCGCGCTCGGCATACTCGACCCCGAGACGGGCGAGGTCGTCGACGCGGCCGGGCCCTGGACCGAGTTCGCGCCCACGCTCGCGGCGCACGGCGAGCGAAGCGAGATGGGGGTCCCCCCGCCCGGAGGGTGGGGGAGGGTCGTCGCCGTCGGCGCCGGGCCCCGCAGCGCCCCCGAGGTGGTGGAACTGGACACCGGCACCGGCAGGACCCGGGTGATCGGCGCCCCGCACAAGGACGCCGTGGACCCCGCCCACTACCCCGACCCGCAGGTCCGCACCTTCACCGGTCCGGGCGGCCGGGAGATCCACGCCCATGTGTACCCGCCGCACCACCCCGACTGCGTCGCGCCCGAGGGCCGACTGCCGCCGTACGTGATCCGGGCGCACGGCGGGCCCACCGGCCGGGCGTCCCTCGTGCTCGACCTGGGGATCGCCTACTTCACCTCACGCGGCATCGGTGTCGTGGAGGTCAACTACGGCGGCTCCACCGGATACGGACGCGCCTACCGCGAGCGGCTGCGCGAGCAGTGGGGCGTGGTCGACGTCGAGGACTGCGCGGCCGTCGCGCTCGCCCTCGCCGACGAGGGCACCGCCGACCGCGACCGGCTCGCGATCCGCGGCGGCAGCGCCGGCGGCTGGACCGCGGCCGTCTCCCTCACCACGACCGACGTCTACGCCTGCGGCACCATCCTCTACCCGGTGCTGGACCTGACCGGCTGGGGCCCGGGGGAGACCCACGACCTCGAGTCCGAGTACCTCGAGAGCCTCATCGGCCCGCGCGCCGGGGTCCCCGAGCGGTACGCCGAACGCTCGCCCGTCGCGCACGCCGACCGGCTCACCGCCCCCTTCCTGCTGCTTCAGGGCCTGGACGACGTCATCTGCCCTCCCGTGCAGTGCGAGCGGTTCCTGGCCCGGCTGGAGGGCAGGAAGGTGCCGCACGCGTACATCGCCTTCGAGGGCGAGGGACACGGCTTCCGGCGCACGGACACCATGGTGCGGGCCCTGGAGGCGGAACTGTCGTTGTACGCACAGGTATTCGGCCTGGATGTGCCGGAGGTGCCGGTACTGGAGCTCACCGGATGAGCCGGGTCGAGCCGTTGCTTCGGCCGCCCCGGCCCGGTCCCGGTGCCCGGGTGGCCGTCGTCGCGCCCAGCGGGCCCGTGCCGGAGGAGCGGCTCCAGGCCGGTCTCGACGTGCTGCGCGGCTGGGACCTCGACCCGGTGGTCGCCCCCCATGTCCTGGGCCGGCACCGCGACCTCGACTACCTGGCCGGCACGGACGCCGAGCGGGCCGCCGACCTGCAGTCCGCCTGGTGCGACCCCGCCGTGGACGTGGTGATGTGCGCCCGGGGCGGCTACGGCGCGCAGCGCATCGCCGACCTGCTCGACTGGACGGCGATGCGGGCCGCCGGTCCGAAGGTGTTCGTCGGGTTCAGCGACATCACCGCCCTGCACGAGGCGTTCGCCACCCGGCTCGGCCTGGTCACCCTGCACGGGCCGATGGCGGCGGGCATCGACTTCGTCAAGAACGCACGCGCACAGGAGCACCTGAGGGCGACCCTCCTCGCCCCGGAGACCGTCCGCACCATCACCTCCCCCGGCGGCACCGCGCTGGTCCCCGGGCGGGCGCGGGGCGTCACCCTCGGCGGCTGCCTCGCCCTGCTCGCCGCCGACCTCGGCACCCCGCACGCCAGGGGCTCCGCGCGCGGCGGGCTGCTGTGCCTGGAGGACGTGGGGGAGGAGCCGTACCGGCTCGACCGGTACCTCACCCAACTCCTGCGGGCCGGGTGGTTCGACGGGGTGTCGGGGCTGCTGCTCGGCTCCTGGACGCAGTGCGAGCCGTACGAGACGGTGCGGGCCCTGCTCGCCGACCGGCTCGGCGGCCTGGGCGTGCCCGTGGCCGAGCGGTTCGGGTTCGGCCACTGCGACGGGGCGCTCACCCTCCCCTTCGGCGTCCCGGCCGAACTCGACGCGGAGGCGGGCACCCTGACACTCGACGAACCGGCACTGAGCTGAGCCCGCCCGGCACCGGTACGGGCACCTCGGGCGGGCGTACCGGGCGGGCCGGCACGCCGACCGGGCGCGTCCGGCGCGCAGGCACGTCCGGCGTGCCCGGCGTAGGGTGGCGCCGTGCCGCACACCGCCTCCCGTCACCTCGCCGAGGGCCCCCGCGTGGGGATACGGCACTTCACCCACGCGGACAGTGCGGAGTTCACCGCCCGTGCCCGGGAGAGCAGGGACCTGCACCGTCCCTGGCTGTTCCCGCCGGAGAACGCCGCGGCGTTCTCCGCGTACGCGGAGCAGCTGATCCGGGACCCCGCCAAGGCCGGTTTCCTGGTCTGCGAGAAGGCCGACGGCTCCATCGCCGGGTTCATCAACATCAACAACATCGTCCACGGCGCGTTCCAGAGCGGTGTCCTCGGCTACGGCGCGTTCGCGCACGCGGCGGGGCGCGGCCTGATGCGCGAAGGGCTGGACCTCGTCGTGCGGCACGCGTTCGGGCCGATGCGGCTGCACCGGCTGGAGATCAACGTGCAGCCCGCCAACGCCGCCTCCATCGCCCTGGCCCGCAGCTGCGGGTTCCGCCTGGAGGGCTTCTCTCCGGACATGCTCTTCATCGACGGGGCCTGGCGCGACCACGAACGCTGGGCGCTCACCCAGGAGATGCGCGGCCCCCGCTGACCCGCCGTCCGCGCCGCCGTCCTCCCGGCCGGTGCGCCCCGCTTTTTCGTCGCCGCGTCCCGCCCCTGTCCGGGACGGGCGACCGAGGCTTCCGTGGAGGACCGTGACGACGATCCGGCGTGCTGCGAGGAGCCGGCCCGCCGCGCACTGGGTCCGGACGATTCCCTGCCCGCCCGGCGCCCCTCGACGGGGCGCACCGCATCGAGGACCGCGACAAGGAGGACCTGCCGCGCTGCACGGCCCGGCGGGTCGGCATGCGCCCCACACCGTGACCGCGTGATGCAGACCGCGGGACGCGGACCGCATGACGTGGACCGCGTGGCTCAGACGGTGGCGCGGCGGTCCGCGTACTCGTAGACCGCCCCGTCCGGGTGCCGTGCGATGAGGTTGCGGCCCACCGGGGTGGGGAGCGGGCCCGCGACGATGTCCGCGCCCATCTCCGCGAGCACCCGGCCGGCCTCCTCGACGTCCTGCACCGCGATGGTCGCCGCCACCTTGCGCAGCACGTCCAGTTCGGCCGCCGGACCGCTCAACAGCAGGAAACAGCCGACCGCGGCCACCTGGACACCGGCCCGCTCGAAGCGGAGCGCCGTGCCTCCCGCCAGCCGTTCGTAGAAGGGGATCGCGGTCTCGATGTCGTCGACGCAGACGCGCAGCGTGGCACCCAGTATCTCCATGGGACGAGCCTAGGGTCTTCCGTCCGGATCACGCCGGACTTCCGGGGGCCGGAAAGCGCCGGAGGCGCGGGGGTGCGGGCCGGCGGACGTTTGGCCGTCGCGGCGGGGGAAACGCGGAAGTCTCCCGAGCCATGTGACGACAGCGCTGGAGGCGAACCGTGAGTCGACCCCGCATCGTGATCGTCGGTGCCGGCTTCGCCGGATACCGCACGGCCCGCACCCTGTCCCGGCTCGCCCGGGGGAGGGCCGAGATCACCCTGCTGAATCCGACCGACTACTTTCTGTACCTGCCCCTGCTGCCCCAGGTCGCCGCCGGCATCCTGGAACCGCGTCGGGTCACCGTCTCCCTCTCCGGCACGCTGCCGCACGTACGCCTGGTGCTGGGCGAGGCCGACGGCATCGACCTCGACCGGCGGACCGTGCGCTACACCGGCCCCGAGGGGGACCGCGGCACCCTCTCCTACGACCGGCTGGTGCTGGCCGCCGGCAGCGTCAACAAGCTGCTGCCGATCCCCGGCGTCGCCGAGCACGCCCACGGCTTCCGCGGTCTGCCCGAGGCGCTGTACCTGCGCGACCACGTGACCCGGCAGATGGAACTCGCGGCCGCCACCGACGACCCCGCGAACTGCGCCGCCCGGTGCACCTTCGTCGTGGTCGGCGCCGGTTACACCGGAACCGAAGTCGCCGCGCACGGAAAGCTGTTCAGCGACGCACAGGTGCACAAGCACCCCCTGCGGACGGACATGCGACCGCGCTGGCTGCTGCTGGACATCGCCGACCGCGTCCTGCCCGAACTCGACGAACGGCTCTCCTCCACCGCCGACCGGGTGCTGCGCGAACGGGGGGTGGAAGTGCGGATGGGGACCTCCGTGAAGGAGGCCACGCAGGACGGAGTGCTGCTGACCGACGGCGAGTTCGTCGACACGCGGACGCTGGTGTGGTGCGTGGGAGTGCGGCCCGATCCGCTCGCCGAGTCGTTGGGCCTGTCCATGGAACGCGGGCGGCTGCTGGTGGACCCGCACCTGCGGGTGCCGGGGCGGCCCGAGGTGTTCGCCTGCGGTGACGCGGCGGCGGTGCCCGATCTGGAGAAGCCCGGCCAGTACACCCCGATGACCGCGCAGCACGCCTGGCGGCAGGGCAAGGTCTGCGCGCACAACATCGCCGCCTCCCTCGGCGACGGTGAGTCGCGCGCCTACCGTCACCGCGAGCTGGGGTTCGTGGTGGACCTGGGGGGCGTCAAGGCGGCGGCCAACCCGTTCGGCGTCAATCTGTCCGGACCGGTGGCCGGAGCGGTCGCCCGCGGTTACCACCTCGCGGCGATGCCCGGCAACCGGGTGCGCGTCGCCGCCGACTGGCTGCTGGACGCCGTGCTGCCGCGTCAGGCGGTGCAGTTGGGGCTCGTACGGTCCTGGTCGGTGCCGCTGGACACGGCGTCCCCGGAACTCGCCCGGATGCCGTCCGGCCCGGAGCGGAAGCGGTCCGGCGACGAGACCGACGAGCCGGGCGGGAGCCGGCCGGGCGGGGAAGCGGCGAAGAGCCGGCCGGGCGGGGAGCCGGCGAAGAACCAGCCCGGAGGCGAGCCCGCGAAGAACCAGCCCGGCCCCCGGCCGCCCGCCGGCTCCCACGCCTCCCCCGGCCCCGTCAAGCGCACCGACTACCCAGCCGACCCCGCCGATCCCCGTGATCCGGCCGAAGGAGACTCATGAAAACCGGTGAACTCGTCGAGCTCGGACAGCAGTTGCGAGTGGACAGCGTCCGCGCGGCAGCCGCCGCGGGCTCCGGGCACCCCACGTCCTCGATGTCCGCGGCCGACCTGATGGCCGTCCTGCTGGCACGCCACCTCCGCTACGACTTCGACCACCCCGACCACCCGGGCAACGACCGTCTCGTCCTCTCCAAGGGACACGCCTCGCCCCTGATGTACGCCGCCTTCAAGGCCGCCGGGGCCATCGACGACGAGGAGCTGCTCACCTTCCGCAAGCTCGGCAGCCGTCTCGAAGGGCATCCCACGCCCAGGCGGCTGCCCTGGGTCGAGACGGCCACCGGGTCGCTCGGCCAGGGACTGCCGGTCGGCGTCGGTATCGCACTGGCCGGGAAGCGGCTCGACCGGTCCGGCTACCGGGTGTGGGTGCTGTGCGGGGACAGCGAACTGGCGGAGGGCTCCGTGTGGGAGGCCGCCGAGCACGCCGGGTACGAGAACCTCGACAACCTCACCGCCGTCGTGGACGTCAACCGGCTCGGCCAGCGCGGCCCCACCCGGCACGGTCACGACCTCGACGCCTACGCCCGCCGCTTCGCGGCCTTCGGCTGGCACACGGTGGAGGTGGACGGCCACGACATCGACGCCGTCGACCGCGCCTACGGCGAGGCGGCCTCCACCAAGGGCCGGCCGACCGTGATCCTCGCCCGCACCCTCAAGGGCAAGGGGGTCGAGGCCGTCCAGGACCGCGAGGGCCTGCACGGCAAACCGCTGCCCGACGCCGACGAGGCGATCGCCGAACTCGGCGGCCCGCGCGACCTGCGGCTGAGGGTGCGGGAGCCGGCCGACGCCCGCGCGCTGCACGCCGTGCACACCGGACAGGCCGAACCGCCCCGGTGGGACAAGGGCGAGGAGGTGGCCACGCGCAACGCCTTCGGCGAGGCGCTGGCCGCCCTCGGCACCGTGCGCGGGGACATCGTGGCCCTGGACGGCGAGGTCGGCGACTCCACACGGGCGGAGTTCTTCGCCAAGGAGCACCCCGAACGCTACGTCGAGTGCTACATCGCCGAGCAGCAGCTGGTCGCCGCGGCGGTCGGCGTGGCGACACGCGGCTGGGTGCCGTACGCGGCCACGTTCGCCGCCTTCCTCACCCGCGCCCACGACTTCATCCGCATGGCGTCGATCAGCGGTTCCGGCATCAACCTGGTCGGCTCGCACGCCGGTGTCGCCATCGGCCAGGACGGGCCCAGCCAGATGGGTCTGGAGGACCTGGCGATGATGCGGGCGGTGCACGGCTCGACCGTGCTGTACCCCTGCGACGCCAACCAGACCGCACGCCTGGTCACCGCCATGGCGGACCTCGACGGCATCCGCTACCTGCGCACCTCGCGCGGTGAGGGCCCCGTCCTCTATGGCCCCGACGAGGAGTTCCCCGTCGGCGGCAGCAAGGTGCTGCGCTCCTCGGCCGAGGACCGGCTGACCCTGCTCGCGGCGGGCGTCACGGTGCCCGAGGCCCTGGCCGCCGCGGACGTCCTGGCGGGCGAGGGCATCGCGGTACGGGTGATCGACCTGTACTCGGTCAAGCCCGTCGACCGGGACACGCTGCGCCGGGCGGCGGAGGAGACCGGCTGCCTGGTGACGGTGGAGGACCACCACCCGGAGGGCGGGCTCGGGGACGCGGTCCTCGACGCCTTCACCGACGGGCGGCCCGTTCCGCGCCTGGTGCGGCTCGCCGTCCGCGACATGCCGGGGTCGGCCTCCCCCGAGGAGCAGTTGCGCGCCGCCGGCATCGACGCCGAGTCGATCGCGGTGGCCGGGCGGCTGCTGGTGGAGGGGGCGATCGTGCCGTGAACGACGGGAGGGAGAAGAGGGAGAAGGAGGAGAGGGAGAAGAGGGAGAAGGAGGAGAGGGAGGAGAGGGAGGGGAGGAACACACCGTGAGCGACGACGACGGGGTGCGGCCGGTACGGGCCGGCCGCCGCACCGTGCGGATCCGCCGGCCGGGGAAGGTGCTCTTCCCCGGCGGTGAGGGCGCCGGGGAGTACACCAAGGGCGACCTCGTCGACTACCACCGGGCCGCGGCCCCGTTCATGCTGCCGCATCTGCGGGGCCGCCCGCTGATGCTGGACCGGCGCCCGGACGGCCTCGACGGGCCCATGTTCATGCAGAAGAACACCCCCGGGAGCTATCCGGAATGGATCACCCGCGTCGAGGTCGCCAAGGAGGGCGGCGCGGTGTGCCACACCGTGTGCGACGACACGGCGACCCTGCTGTACCTCGTCGACCAGGCGAGCATCACATTCCACCGCTGGCTCTCCCGCGCCGTCCCGGTCGACCGGATCGACCGTCCGGACCGGCTGGTCTTCGACCTCGACCCCGCCGGGGACGATTTCGAGACGGTGCGGGAGGCGGCGCGGCTGCTGGGGGAGCTCCTGGACGAGCTGAAGCTGCCCACGGCGCTGATGACCACCGGCTCCCGGGGCCTCCATGTGATCGTTCCGCTGAAGGGCGACGACGACTTCGACGACGTGCGCGCCTTCGCCCGCGAGGTCGCCGACACCCTCGCCGACGCCCACCCCGACCGGCTCACCACCGCCGCGCGCAAGAAGGAGCGCGGCGACCGGCTCTACCTGGACGTGCAGCGCAACGCCTACGCGCAGACCGCGGTCGCGCCCGGCACCGTCCGGGCCCTGCCCGGAGCCCCCGTCGCGGCCCCCGTCTCCTGGGACCAGTTGGACGACCCGGGGCTGCACGCCCGCCGCTGGACCGTCGCCGACGCCGTCGAACAGCTGCGGACCGATCCCTGGGCCGGACTGCCGCGCCGGGGCCGCGCCCTGGGCCCGGCCCGCCGGCGGCTGGCCGCGCTGCGCGACTGAGGCAATCGGGTGGCCCCCGGAGGTTTGGCGAAGGGACTTGCGGCCACACGGAGGAGGAGGTGCTCATGACGAACGCAAGGAACACCGGAGACTCCAAGGGTTCACAGGAACCACAGGATGCTCACGCACCCCGCAAGTCCACGGAAAACACCAGAGCGGCCGAACGGCCGAGCCCCATGGAGGTGCTGCGCCAGGCGCGCGGACAGCTCGCGGAGCTCACCGGTATGGAAGCCGAGTCCGTGTCGTCCTTCGAGCAGACGGAGGAGGGCTGGGCGCTGGAGGTCGAGGTCCTCGAGCTCGAGCGTGTGCCCGACACGATGAGCCTGATGGCGAGTTACCAGGTGGAGCTGGGGCCCGACGGGGAGCTCACCGGTTACCGGCGGGTCCGCCGCTATGAGCGGGGACGGTCCGACGCGCGCAGGTCCGGCGGCCGGTAGGCCGCCCGGCCGGGCCCTTCCGGCCCGTCGGCGAGATGGACGAGGCGCGCAAGGTGGGAAATCAGACGAATCAGACAAGGAGGGTCAATCGGTATGACAGTAGTACCGGCACAGCAATCCGGTGGTGGAGGCGGCAGCAGCGGTCTCTACGACGTGCTCGAGCTCGTCCTGGACAGGGGGCTCGTCATCGACGCATTCGTGCGCGTGTCCCTGGTCGGCATCGAGATCCTCAAGATCGATGTCCGTGTCGTCGTCGCCAGCGTCGACACCTACCTGCGCTTCGCCGAGGCGTGCAACCGGCTCGACCTGGAGGCCGGGCCCCGCAAGAGCCCGGGCCTGCCCGACGTGGTCGGCCAGGTCACCGAGTCCGGCGCCCGCGGCAAGTCCAAGGGGGCACTGTCCGGCGCCGCCGAGACCATCTCCAACGCCTTCCAGCAGGCGCGCGACGAGGGATCCGAGGGTGAGAGCCAGTCCCGTCCGCGGGCCCGCAAGAGCACCTCGGCACGCCGGAAGGAGGAGCAGGAGTGAGCACCTACGTCTACGGCATCACGGCGAGCACGTATTCCGGTCTCCCCGAGCACATGAGCGGTGTGGGCGAGCCGGCGGGTCCGGTGCGGATCCTGAAGGAGGGCGAGCTGGCGGCCGTCGTCAGTGACGCCCCCGAGGACCTGCGTCCCAAGCGCAGGGAACTGCTCGCCCACCAGAACGTGCTCGCCGAGGTCGGCGCGGCCGGCTGCGTGCTGCCGATGCGGTTCGGCAGCGTCGCCCCCGACGACGACTCCGTCACCGCCGTGCTGGCCGAGCGTGCCGAGCACTACAAGGAGCGCCTGCGGGCGCTGGACGGCCGGGTCGAGTACAACGTCAAGGCCAATCACGACGAGGAGGCCGTACTCCACCACGTGATGGCCAGCGATCCGGAGCTCCGCGCTCTCGCGGAAGCCAACCGGCAGGCCGGCGGTGGAAGCTACGACGACAAGATCCGCCTGGGCGAGATGGTCGCCGAGGCGGTCAGGGCCCAGGAGGCCGAGGACGGTGTCGCCGTGCGGCAGGCCCTGGAACCGGCGGCCGACGCCGTGAGCGTGGGCCCCGAGTCCACGGGCTGGCTCGCCAACGTCTCCTTCCTGGTGCCGCGCGACGCGGCCGGAAAGTTCATGGCCGCCCTGGACCGCGTCCGCGAGGACATGCCGCACCTGGAGGTGCGGCTCAACGGCCCGCTGCCCCCGTACAGCTTCGTGGAGCCCGGACCGGCCGAACCGGCGGGCGCCACGGCGGGTGGGGCGGACGCCGGAATGGGGTGACGACATGGGCCTGATCTCGGAAGTGCTGCTGCTGCCGCTGGCCCCGGCGCGCGGCAGCGGCTGGGTCATCCAGCAGGTGCTGCGCGAGGCGGAGCGCATCTACTACGACCCCGCCGCGATCCGTGCCGAACTGGCGCGGCTCGAGGAGCAGCTGGAGGCCGGAGAGATCACCGAGGAGGAGTTCGACCGGCAGGAGGACGAACTCCTCGACCGATTGGAGACCGCGATGCACAGCAGCTCCACAGGGGACGGGACGGCACCACGATGAACCGGACAGCGCTCGGCCTCGCGATAGGGGCCGGATACCTCCTTGGACGAACGAAGAAGCTGAAGGCGGCGGTCGCCGTCGGCGGGCTGGTGGCCGGCAAGAAGCTGAACCTCGGACCGCGGATGATCACGGACCTGGTCTCCACGCAACTGCGGAACAACCCGCAGTTCAAGGAGCTGGGGGATCAGCTGCGCGGCGATCTGCGCGGCGCCGGCAAGGCGGCCTCCGGGGCACTCGTCGAGCGGCAGCTCAACTCCCTCGCCGACAGGCTGCACGGCCGTACCGCCGAGATGCGCGAGCAGCTGGCCGGTTCGGGCAGCCCGGACCGCGAGGGCGACGGGGACGACAGGGGCGACGCGGACGCCAAGGACGACACCGAGGAGGAACCGGAGGGCGAGGAGCCGGAACCGGAATCCGAGCGGCCGGCGAAGAAGGCCTCGTCGAAGAGGGCGCCGTCGAAGGAGACCGCCAAGAAGGCCGCCAAGAAGGCGCCACCCGCGAAGAAGGCCGCTCCGGCGAAGAAGGCGGCCGCCAAGAAGACCGCCGCCGCGCGGACGGGCTCGTCCCGGGGCGCCCGTTCACGCAGGTCGAAGGGAGACGGTGAGGAATGACCGAGACACTCGGATCGGCCGCCTCCGCCGCGCGCGACGCAGGGCGCGAGGGGACGAAGAACCCGCTTGCCGACCTGGCCCACAGCGAGGCCGCCGACCACCTCAAGGCGGAGCTGCAGGACTACCTCGCGGCCCAGGCCACCCGCCTGCTAACCGGCGTCGGCCGCAAGCTGGGCGAGACGACCGGCAAACTCACCGACATCGCCGAGGGCAACAGTCCGGGGTTCGCCAAGCTCGCACTCGACGGCGGACGCAAACTCGCCGAGGGCAAGAGCCCCCTGCGCAGCGCCGTCGAACTGGGAGCCTCACGCGCCAAGGACAACGTGATGGGTGCCCTGAAGGGGCTGGGCGGCGGTGGCAAGAGCAAGCGCAAGCGCTCCGCGGGCAAGAAGCCCACCGTCATCATGGAGCACATCGACGTCGGCGTCCCGCTGCGCACGGCCTACGACCAGTGGACCCAGTACCAGGACTTCAGCACCTTCGCCAAGGGCGTCAAGAGCGCCAACAAGTCCGACGACACCACCTCGGACTGGCAGGTCAAGGTCCTGTGGTCCAACCGCAGCTGGAAGGCGAAGACCACCGAGCAGATCGCCGACGACCGCATCGCCTGGTCCTCCGAGGGGGCCAAGGGCACGACGAAGGGCGTCGTCTCCTTCCACAGCCTCGGCGACAAACTCACCCGGGTGCTGCTGGTCATCGAGTACTACCCCTCGGGTTTCTTCGAGAAGACCGGCAACATCTGGCGTGCCCAGGGCCGCCGGGCCCGGCTCGACCTGAAGAACTTCGCCCGCTTCATCACGTTCAAGGGCGAGGCCGAGGACAGCTGGCGCGGCGAGATCCAGGACGGTGAGGTCGTCCGCAGCCACGAGGACGCCGTCGCCGAAGAGGAGGAGGAGCAGCAGCAGCCGCCCGGGGACGAGGAGCCGGAGGACGAGTACGACACCGAGGACGCCGAGGACGCCGAGGACGAGTACGACGAGGACGAGGCGGAGGAGCCGGCCGAGGGCGGCTACGAGGACGAGAACGAGGACGCCTACGAGGAAGAGGACGAAGGCGAGGGTGAGGGCGCGGACGAGGACGAGGACGAGTACGCGGACGAGGACGAGTATGAGCCCGAGGACGAGCCCGAGTACGCCGAGGGTGGGAGCCGTCGATGACGACGCCCCGTCGGCTCCCCGAGCCCTACGGGCAGGGTGGCGGCGCCAATCTCGCCGACATCCTCGAGCGGGTGCTCGACAAGGGCATCGTCATCGCGGGTGACATCCGCATCAACCTGCTCGACATCGAACTGCTCACCATCAAGCTGCGGCTCATCGTCGCCTCCGTCGACAAGGCGAAGGAGATGGGGATCGACTGGTGGGAGACCGACCCAGCGCTGTCCTCCCGCGCCCGTCGCTCCGAACTGGCCAGGGAGAACGCAGAGCTGCGTGAGCGGCTGGCCGCGCTGGAGGGTGACCGTCCCCTGGAGGCCGGTCGTTCCTCGGACACGGACCGTCCGCTGGAGGCCGGTCGTTCCTCGGACACGGACCGTCCGTTGGAGGCCGGCCGCCGGCGGAGGACCGGCCGGCCGCAGGAGACCGGCCGCCACCGGGAGACCGAGCGGCCGCAGGAGGAGGGCCCGTGACCGGACTGCGGTACGTCTACGCCGTATGCCGTCCCTTCGGCGCACCGCTCCAGGCGCAGCTGACCGGTGTGGCGGGTGATCCGCCCCGGCTGCTGACCCATCACGGCCTGGTGGCCGTCGTCAGCCATGTGCCGGAGGCGGACTTCGCCGAGGAGCCCTTCCACGAGCATCTGGAGGACCTCGACTGGCTGACCGCGGTCGCCCGCGCCCACCAGGGCGTCATCGACGCGCTCACCACCGTCACCACGCCGCTGCCGCTGCGGCTCGGCACCGTGTTCCGTGACGACAGCGGCGTACGGACGATGATGGAGGCACGCGAGGAGGGCTTCCTGCGGACGCTGGACCGCTTGGACGGCCGGGTGGAATGGGGCGTGAAGGTCTTCGTCGAGGCGGAACGGCCGGCGGACACCGCCGCCCCGCCGGCGCAGAAACCCGTGTCGGGCCGGGACTACCTGCGTCAACGACGCATGGCGACGAAATCGCACGACGATCTGTGGCAGCGGGCCGAGACCTTTTCGACCCGGCTGCACGAGACGCTTTCCGGCTGTGCCGAGGATTCCCGGCTGCACGCTCCGCAGAATCCCACGCTCTCCGGTGCGTCGGGCCGCAACGTGCTGAATGCGGCTTACCTCGTACCGCGAGCGGAATCCGAGAAATTCGTGGAGAGGGTGGAGCGGACGAAGGACGGGACGCCCGGGGTACGCGTCGAACTCACCGGCCCCTGGGCGGCCTACTCGTTCGCCGGAGAGGAAACGGCCGGAGAGGAACCGGCCGCGGGGGAGGGGTCATGACCGTGGTCGAGCGCCGGGAGATAGCCCTGGTGGATCTGCTCGACCGGCTCCTGGCCGGCGGAGTCGTCATCACCGGCGACATCACGCTGCGCATCGCGGACGTCGATCTGGTCCGTATCGACCTCAACGCGCTCATCAGCTCGGTGAACGCGAACGTTCCGTCGCCCTTCGAGGAGTCGCCTTGACGGCCGGCCCCGACGACCGCCACGGCGAGCCGCACGAGGGCCGGCGCGAGGGGCACGGCCGGCGCAACCGGCTCGACCTGGAGCCGGACACGGTCGAACGCGATCTGGTCAAACTGGTGCTCACCGTCGTGGAACTGCTGCGCCAGCTCATGGAACGCCAGGCGGTGCGCAGGTTCGACGAGGGAGACCTGACGGAGGAGCAGGAGGAGCGCATCGGACTCACCCTGATGCTGCTCGAGGAGCGGATGACGGAACTGCGTGACCGGTACGGACTGCGGCCCGAGGACCTGAATCTGGACCTCGGGCCGCTCGGACCGCTGCTGCCGCGGGACTGATCCCCCGTCGGCCCGGTGACGGGAGATCCCGTCACCGGGCCGACGGCCGTCTCACCACCTGTACCAGCGGCCCCTGCCGCCGCTCGCCGACGTGCTGCGCATGAAGAATCCCAGCAGCCATATGACGAGAACCGCCACCGCGATCCACCAGAGCGCCTTCACCGCGAAACCGGCGCCGAAAAGAAGCAGGGCCAGAAGCAGAACGAGAAGAATGGGAACCATAGTGTCAACCTCCTGTCGTTCTGATTGCCCGGAATTCTCTTTTCAGGCTTCCTTGCGGCAGAGAATTTCTCCGTGCAGCACGCTGAACCACCCGTCCTCCCGCGTGCCCCACTCCCGCCACGCCGCGGACACCTGCCGCAGCTGCCCGTCGGTGGCGTGACCCCCCTCGACGGCCCGCTCGGCGTAGGCCGACGCCACGGTGCGGTCCGCCCACAGGCCGCTCCACCAGGCCCTCTCCCCGGGCGTCGAGAAGGTCCAGGTCGCCGAGGTCGCCGTGATGTCGGTGAAGCCCGCGGCGAGCGCCCAGGACTTCAGCCGGCGCCCGGCGTCCGGTTCGCCGCCGTTGGCCCGGGCCACCCGCCGGTACAGGTCCAGCCAGTCGTCCATGCCCGGGGAGAGGGGGTACCAGGTCATCGCCGCGTAGTCCGAGTCCCGGACGGCGACGAACCCGCCGGGCCTGGTCACCCGCTTCATCTCGCGCAGCGCCTGCACCGGGTCCCCCACGTGCTGGAGCACCTGGTGGGCGTGGACCACGCCGAACGTGTCGTCCGGGAAGTCCAGCGCGTGCACGTCGCCCGTCGCGAAGGCGGTGTTCGTCAGTCCCCGTTCACCGGCCACCGTCCGGGCCTGCTCGAGGATCCCCGGCTCCCGGTCGAGACCGGTGACGTGCCCGTCCGGGACCAGTGCCGCCAGGTCGGCGGTGATGGTTCCGGGCCCGCACCCGATGTCCAGGATCCGCAGGTGCGGCTCGAGCACCCCGAGGAGGTACCCCGCGGAGTTCTCGGCGGTCCGCCACGTGTGCGACCGCAGTACCGACTCGTGGTGTCCGTGGGTGTAGACGGCGGTATCCCGCGTTTCCGGCATGCCCGGCCCACCCCTTCCGCTGTCCGTAGGAGGCCCTTCACGCTACGCGCTCCGGCCGCATGGCGAGACCCGCATATCGCATGCTGGACGGCCTCGCGTGGAAAACCCGTTTGCCCCCCGCGTCGACGACCCCGCACAATCCCCACCATGGGCCACCTGGAAGCAGCGCATCTGGAGTACCACCTCCCCGACGGGAGGGCCCTCCTGGGCGATGTGTCCTTCCGGGTCGGCGAGGGCGCGGTCACGGCCCTGGTGGGGCCCAACGGTGCGGGCAAGACGACCCTGCTCCGCCTCCTCGCCGGCGAACTCGAGCCGCACGGCGGATCCGTCACGGCCGGCGGCGGCCTCGGCGTCATGCGCCAGTTCGTGGGCTCCGTACGGGACGGGACGACCGTGCGCGACCTGCTCGTCTCCGTCGCCACGCCTCGCGTCCGCGAGGCGGCCCGCACCGTCGACAGGGCCGAGCACGCGCTTTACGCCGCCGGGGACGAGAGCGCCCAGCTGAGGTACGCGCAGGCCCTGGCCGACTGGGCCGAGGCACGCGGCTACGAGGCCGAGACGCTGTGGGACATGTGCACGACGGCCGCACTCGGCATCCCGTACGACGAGGCGCAGCGGCGCCAGGTGCGCACCCTCTCCGGCGGAGAGCAGAAACGCCTGGTCCTCGAAGCGCTGCTGCGCGGCACCGACGAGGTCCTGCTGCTCGACGAGCCCGACAACTACCTCGACGTCCCCGGCAAACGCTGGCTCGAGGAACGACTCGAACAGACCCGCAAGACCGTGCTCCTCGTCTCCCACGACCGCGAACTCCTCGCCCGCGCCGCCCGGCGCATCGTGTCCCTCGAACCGAGCCCCACCGGCGCGGACGCCTGGGTGCACGGCGGCGGCTTCGCCACCTACCACGACGCACGCCGTGAACGCTTCGCCCGCTTCGAGGAGTTGCGCAGACGCTGGGACGAGAAGCACGCCCAGCTCAAGAAGCTCGTCCTCAACCTGCGCCAGGCGGCGGCGAACAGCCCCGACATGGCCTCCCGCTACCAGGCCGCCCGGACCCGGCTGCGCAAGTTCGAGGAGGCGGGGCCCCCGCCGGAGCCGCCGCGCGAGCAGAACATCACCATGCGCCTGAAGGGCGGCCGTACCGGAGTCCGCGCGGTCACCTGCGAACAGCTCGAACTCACCGGCCTGATGAAGCCCTTCGACCTGGAGGTCTTCTACGGCGAACGGGTCGCCGTCCTCGGCTCCAACGGCTCCGGCAAGTCGCACTTCCTGCGCCTGCTCGCCGGGGACGACGTGCCGCACACGGGCGACTGGCGGCTCGGCGCCCGTGTCCTCCCCGGACACTTCGCGCAGAGCCACGCGCATCCCGAACTGGAGGGCCGCACGCTCCTGGACGTCCTGTGGAAGGAGCACGCCCAGGACCGGGGCGCCGCCATGTCCCGGCTGCGCCGCTACGAACTGACGGGTCAGGCCGAGCAGTCCTTCGACCGCCTCTCCGGCGGTCAGCAGGCCCGGTTCCAGATCCTGCTGCTGGAACTCCAGGGGGTCACGGCGCTGCTGCTCGACGAGCCGACCGACAACCTGGACCTGGAGTCGGCGGAGGCGTTGCAGGAGGGCCTGGAGGCGTTCGAGGGCACGGTGCTGGCCGTCACGCACGACCGCTGGTTCGCCCGCTCCTTCGACCGCTACCTGGTCTTCGGCAGCGACGGCAGGGTCCGGGAGACCCCGGAACCCGTGTGGGACGAGCGCCGCGTGGAACGGCCCCGGTAGCGGCCCGCCGCCGTGTCCCCGGGACCCGGAGGCGGCCGGGATGTTCGGGGGCCGGGATGTTCGTAGAGTGGGGGCAGGGACGCGGGGCCCGTGGCCCTTCCGGGCGGGTGTCCGGACCGCAGGTACGCCTACGACGAGCGGGGCATCACGATGACCGGAGTCGAGCCGAACCGCCTGGACGATCAGCAGCTCATGAAGGAGCTGGAGAACATCCACCGCACGCGTCACGACACGCTGCTGTACGGCTCCAACGACGCACTGCGGGCCCACAACGACCGTATGGCGCAGCTGGAGGGCGAGTACCTCCGCCGCCATCCGCGCCGCCCGGTGGCGGCGGGCCGCACCCGCGAAGGCGCCCGGGAACGGAGCGGCGCGGACCGGGCGACGCCCGCGAACCCGGGCACCTGACGGACCCGGCTCCTTCCGGTCCGGTCAGGCCGTTCAGACCGTTCAGGCCGCTCCCGCGGTGAACACCTTCAGATACGTCTCGCAGAACGCCTCGAGGTCGTCCGGCTTGCGGCTGGTGACCAGCTTGGCGGGCTCGTGGTCGCAGATCTTCACCTGCTCGTCGACCCAGGTGGCGCCGGCGTTACGGAGATCGGTCCGCAGGCTCGGCCAGCTGGTCAGCTCCCTGCCGCGGACCACGTCCGCCTCGATGAGGGTCCAGGGCGCGTGACAGATCGCGGCGACGGGCCGCCCCTGCTCGAAGAAGTCCCGCACGAACGCGACGGCCTTGTCGTCCGTGCGCAGCAGGTCCGGGTTGGCCACCCCGCCCGGCAGCACCAGCCCGCCGAAGGAGCCGGCGGACGTGTCGCCGACGACCTCCTGCACCGGGAAGGTGTCCGCCTTGTCCAGATGGTTGAACGCCTGGATCTCGCCCGGTCGGGTCGACACGAGCACGGGCTCGTGGCCGGCTTCGACGGCCGCCTTCCACGGTTCGGTCAGCTCGACCTGCTCGACGCCTTCGGGCGCGACGAGGAATGCGATACGCATGGGGGACTACATCCTTTCGTCTGGTTCGTTCCGATTCATGGAGTGCGCGCGACGCGTGCACGCTGTTCGGGCTCCCGGTCGGGTTCGTCGGGACCGACCGACGGCTACGGACTGCTCGCCTCCTGGGGCTGCGTCAGTGCCTCGGCCAGCTCCTGGACGTTGTTGTAACGTCCCTGCCGCGGCAGGCGGCCCAGCGCCTCGACGAGGGTGTCGGGTGCGTGCCGCCGGTCCAGGGTCCGCATCAGCTCGCGCGGGCCCGCGGGGAACGACCCCCGGCTCAGGAGCCTGGCCAGCTCCAGCCGCACCGACTCCAGCGACGTCGGCCCACGGTTCGGCGTCACCGGGCCGTGCGCGACCGCGGGGTCGTCCTCTGCGAACGGCTCCGGGTCGTTCCACTCCTCGGTCCGGGTGGGGTGCCCTGACCTGAGCAGACCCTGCAGTTCGTGCTTCATCTCGTCGTCGCGGTGAACGCTCAGCCGGTCACTGCCTCGCTGCATGTCTCTCTCCAGATGGCTCGTGGTCTGCACCGCGTACCCGGCCGGCGGACACCGACACGGGGTTCCGCGGGCGGATCGCCACCGCCGGGTGCCGGACGCCGCCGGGTTTGGCCCGCGCACGGCGGGAGACCCGGTCTCCCCACCCCCCGCGCCTCCTGCGAAAGGACCGGCCATGGCGGTGCTCGCTGTGCTCATCCCGATACTCATGCTCGGCGTCCTGCTGATGCTGGGCCGCTACGAGGACCTCGTGCTGCCCGGCATGCACGAACAGGAGCCCCGCGGCTTCCCCGCGCCTCGCGACGGTGACGTCGCCGGCAGCCGTTGACCGACCGGCCGGGCATGGGGCGCGCCGGGTGCCCGGCTCTTGACCCGCCCGGGTGTACCCGCCCCTCCGATGGCGGCGGGCCGCGCGCGGTGCCGCGGCCGGCGGGCTGGGATGGGTGCGGGGCGCGACGTCCGCGAACGGGACCGCCGTGCCCGGCCGTCGCCCGAAGGAGCCCGCACCATGCGCCGCACCGCCCGCGCCCTGTCCCTCGCCGCCGTCTCCGGAACTGTCCTCGGCGCGCTCGCACCGGCGGTGTTCGCGGGGCCGTCCGCGGATCCGTTCGCCGAGGTCAGTCCGGGCAGGCCGGCCCCGGGCGGCACCGTCACCGTCTCGGTCCTCTGCGCTCCGGTCGGCGGCCGCCCGCCGGAGACCCTCGAGGCGGTCTCGGAAGCCTTCGACAAGGGCGTCGTCGAACTGAAGAAGGCGCCCGGCTCCGACGAGAAGGAGTCCGGCCCGGCCTACCGGGGCACCGCGGACATCCGGGACGCCGGAAGCGCCGGGGGTGCCGGGGGCGCCGGGGGCCCGGAGGGCGACCCGTTCGACGAACTCGAACCGCTGGAGGAGACTGCCTCCCCGGCCGAGACCGACTCCCCGGAGGAGAAGGCCGACCCGCTCTACGACATCGACCCGCTCTCCGCGGTCGACGGGCCCAAGGCCGCCGGCGAGGGCTCCGCGCGGACCGTCGAGGGCACATGCCCTGCCGAGCCCGGGAAGAAGGGCAAGCCGTGGAGCGCCTCCTTCACCGTCGCCCGCCACCCCGGCGGCTCCGGCGCCACCTCGTCCTCGTCTTCGTCGTCCTCGTCGTCGTCTTCGTCTTCGTCTTCGTCCTCGCGATGCCCCGAACACGAGCGCGCCCGCTGCGGAGGCACGGTGGCCTCGGGCGGTGTCCACGCCGGCACGGGCGGCGGGTTCACCGACTCCGTTGCCGCCCTGGCCGCGGGCGGCCTGCTGATCGCGGGCGCGTTCGGCGCCGCCGCCCACCGGCTGTACCGCGACAGGGCCGCGCGTACGGGCCGCTGACGTTCCCCGGGCGGCCCGCGGCCGTCCGCGCGGAGTGGCACCGTGGGTACTGACCAGGGTGACCGGCCCGGGTGACCCCCGTGGGCACGCCCGGGCACCAGAGACTGCGCGGAGGTGCGTATGCGGCGGACGGACCCCGAGGGGCACGGCCCCGTTCGCTTCGGCCCGGAACTGCCCGAGGACGGGCTGCCCGTGCTGCCCGAACTCTCCGCCGTCCTCGCCGCCGCCGCGTCCCGCGGGCAGGCCGAGCCGATCGGTGGCGGCCCCGCCCTGCTGGACGCGGCGTGCGGCCACGGGGACCGGCGCGGTCTGCCCGCCGCCCCCGACCGGGTGGCCGTCGCCCCCGGCGCGCCCGCCCTCCTCATGGCGCTCACCGCTGCCCTCGGCGGGGACGTGCTGGTGCCCCGGCCCTGCGCCGCCTGGTGGGCCCCCGCGGCCCGGCTGCTCGGCCGTCCCGCCTTCTCCGTGCCGACGCCCCCCGAGGGCGGCGGCGTCCCCGATCCGTACGCCCTGCTGGAGACCGTGCGGCGGGTGCGCGCCGAGGGCGGTGACCCGCGCCTGCTGATGCTCTCCGTCGCCGACGACCCCACCGCCACCGTCGCCCCGCCCGAACTGCTGCACGAGACCGTCGAGGCCGCCGTCGCCGAGGGGCTGCACCTGGTCAGCGACGAGACCTGGCGGGACACCCTGCACGCACCGCACGAGACCGTGCTGCTCAGCCCCGCCGAGATGTGGCCCGAACACGTCACCGTGATCACCGACCTGGCGGGCGCCCTGCTCCCGTCCGGCTGGCCCGCCGCGATCGGCCGCTTCCCGGCGGGCGCGGCCGGCGGCGCGCTCCACGCGCGCGTGCTCGACGTACTGACCGCGCTCGACGCGCGGGTGGCCGCCCCGGTCGCCGTCGCGGTGGCCCACGCGCTGGCCGAGCCGGAACCGGTCACCGCGCGGACGGCCGCCGCCGTACGCCTGCACGCCCGCGTGGCCGCCGCCGCGCGGGACGCGGTCGTCGTCGCGGGAGCCCTGGCCCGCCCCCCGCAGGCCGGACGGCACCTCTACGTCGACCTCACACCGCTGGCCCCCGCGCTCACCGCGCACGGCGTGGGCGACGCCCAGGAACTGGAGGACTTCCTCACCGGACGGCTCGGCATGCCCGCGCCGGGCGGCCACCGCTTCGGCGACGACCTCGAGGCGCCGCGCGTGCGGCTGTCCACCGCGCCCCTGCTCGGCGACACCGCCGAGCAACGGGCGGAAAGCCTCGCCGCGGCCGAGCCACTGGACCTTCCGCACGTGCGCCGCGCGCTGGACCACCTGAGGACGGTCCTCGCCGGCCTCCGCGACGAAGCCCGGCGATGAGAGCCCCCGCGGAACCCGGGAGGGCCCGCGGCCGACGGCGGTCAGCCCCGCAGGCGCCGCCACAGGCTCGGGGTCACGCTGATCAGGACGGTCAGGACGATCGCCGCGAGCACGCCCTGCCAGGGGTCCTCGAACAGCGAGCCGCCGAGGACCCCGATCAACTGGTACGTGAGCGCCCAGGCCAGGCAGGCCGGCAGGTTGCCGCGGACGAAGCGGCGCAGCGGCCACTCGGCGATCAGGCAGGCCAGCATCACCGGAAGGCGTCCCGCAGGAACCAGCCGGGACAGCACCAGCACCGTCACGTCGTGCTCGGCGAGCTTGGCCTGTGCCTGCGCCAGCCGGTCCTCCGGGGCCCGCGCCCGGATCGCCTCCAGCCAGCGCGAACCGTTCCGCGACCGCATCCCGCGCCGCCCCAGCCAGTACAGGGCGACGTCCCCGAGGAACGCGGCCAGGGAGGCCGTCGCGAACACCAGCACCATCGAGAGCGGCGCCGCCCGGTGGAAGGCGACCACCGCCGCCGAACTCACCAGCGCCCCCGTCGGCACCACCGGCACCAGCGCCCCGATCAGCACCAGCAGGAACAGGGAGGGATACCCGATCGCCTGCTGGGTGGAGTCCGGGACCACGCCCGTCGGTACGGCGGACACCGCGGCAGGGGAGGCCAGAGCGGCCAGGGCCGAGCCGGACGCACCGCCCGCCTGTACCAGGGCGGCGGGCACCATCACAGTGGGTCCTCCAGGCGCACGCTCTCCCCGTGCCCCAGCCGGTGCACCGGCACCCCGGGCGCCTGCTCGGCCGCCCGCCGTACGAATTCGTCGCCCGGTGAGTGGAACTCGTGCGGACGCACGGCGTCCAGGCCGATCGGCCAGTACGTGCCGTAGTGCACCGGCACCGCGCTGCGCGCCTCGAGCCGGGCCAGCGCCTCGGCCGCGCGCGCCGCGTCCAGGTGCCCCTCACCGAGGTACGGGCCCCAACCGCCCACCGGCAGCAGAGCCACGTCGACCGGCCCGACCTCCTTGGCCATCGTGTCGAACAGACCGGTGTCGCCCGCGAAGTACGTGCGCGCCTCGCCCTCCACGACGTAGCCGAGCGCGGGGGGGTGGTGCCGTCCGAGCGGCAGCCGCCGCCCGTCGTGCCGGGCGCTCACCACCCGTACGGCCAGACCGCCGACCGTCAGCACCTCCCCGGGCGCCACCTCGCTCACCTCGAGGTGCGTGAGCCGGCGCAGCCCCGGCACCGCACGGCGTGCGCCCCGGGGTACGAGCAGGCGCGTGCCCGGGGCGAGCAGTGCCAGCGAGGGCAGGTGCAGATGATCGGCGTGCAGATGGGAGACCAGCGCCGCGTCCGCGCGCCGCGCGCCCGGCGGTGGCACGGCACCGCGCCGCCGCCGCAGATGCGCGAGACGGCGGGCGAACAGGGGATCGGTGAGCACGCGGGTGTGCGAGTCCTCCACCGTGCAGGTGGCGTGACCCCACCAGGTGATCTCCACCGGCACCTTTGCGCCTCCTTCCGCGCCTCCCCGAAGCCTACGCGCAGGGGTAGGGTCGGCGACGCAGTCCGGAGGTGAGGGGGCGCCATGGGGCCGGTGCGGGTGACGGCGATCGCGAGTCTGACACCGCTGGCGGAACTGGACGCCGACCCCTTCCTCGTGGACTCCCGCAGCCAGCACGCCATGTGCGCCCGCTGGGCCCGCGAACACGGCTACGTGGTGGCCCGGGAACTGCTGGTGCGGGCAGTCCGCTTCGACCACGGCCTGCTCTGGGACGGCGTACGGCCGGGCACCGACCTGTTCGTGGCGCCCAGCCGCCGGGTGCTGGAGAGCGCCCTGGCCTCCGTCGAGGAGTTCACCGCCGAGTGCGCGCGGCGCGGGGTGCGGGTGGAGACCGTAGGCCGCGCCGAACCGTCGTACGACGCCGCGATGAAGGCCCGGGTGCACCGCCGCCTGTCGATGCCGACGGCCGGCTACGACGGCCGCTGAGCCGCCCTCGGCCCTCTCCCCCCGGGGCCCATCGGGGACGAATCGGCACTTCCGGGCGTTGTGGCAGGGTGGGTACGGGCAGGAGCCGGTTCGCGGGCCGCCCTGGCTGGTGGCGGCGACGAGCCGGGACGTGAGGTGGACTGGGCGTGGGTGGCGTGCGGTGGCGACGGATCGCCAGTCAGATCGGGCGGAGCGTCACCGTGTGGGCGGTCGCCACCCTCACCATGCTGGTGCTCGCCGGCCTCCTCCCCGACTTCCGGCTGCGCTCCGCCGACGGCGACAGCGCCACCGACATAGCGGTCACCGCCGGGCTCGGCGCCGGTGCGTTCGGCCTGCTGTCGGCGTTGGTGTGGCCGCTGCTGGTGCGGCTGCTGCTGCTGGTACCGGCCCTCGTCCTCGGCCTGCTGGTGTTCTTCCTCAACGGCGCGCTGCTGCTGCTGGCGCTGCGGCTCAACCCGATCGAGAGCGGGACCGCCGCGTGGGAGACCGCGGTCGTGGTCGCCGCCGTGATGTCCGCCGTCGCCTCCGCCACCGGAGGCGCTCTCGCGGTGCGCGACGACGACGCCTACCGCCGCCGCCTCTACCGGCTCGCCTACCGCCGCCGCGGCTCCGCGCCGCCCGTCCCGGCCACCCACGGCACCGTTTTCCTGCAACTGGACGGCGTCGGCCACGACGTCCTGCTGCACGCGGCCGACCGGGGCCTGATGCCGACCGTCGCCCGCTGGCTCGGCGCCGACGGGGCCCGTCGCCCCTCCCACCGCCTCACCCCCTGGCGCACCGACTGGTCCAGCCAGACCGGCGCCAGTCAGCTCGGCATCCTGCACGGCAGCAACCACGACGTCCCCGCCTTCCGCTGGTACGAGAAGGACCGCCGGGAGGTGATGGTCTGCAACCGGCCCGCCAGCGCCGTCGAGCTGCAGCGGCGGGCCGTCCGCCACACCGGTCACGCCGGGCTGCTGGCCGCCGACGGCGCCAGCCGCGGCAACCTGTTCAGCGGCGGCGCCGGCGAACAGGCCCTGGTGCTGTCCATCACCGCACGCCGCCGCACCCGGGAGAACCGCTCCCGTTCGGGCTACTTCGCCTACTTCTCCGACCCGGCCAACGCCGTGCGCACCGCCCTGTCCTTCGGCGCCGAGGTGGTCCGCGAGATCGTCCAGTCCACCCGGGCCCGGTGGACCAAGCAGTTCCCGCGCGTGTCCCGCGGCGGGCTCTACCCGTTCGTACGGGCCTTCGCGACCGTGGTCCAGCGGGACGTGGTGGTCGCCGCCGTCATGGGCGACCTGCTGGCCGGGCGCACCTCCGTCTACGCCGACCTGGTCGCCTACGACGAGGTGGCCCACCACTCCGGCCCCGCGAGCCGGGACGCCGAGAAGGTCCTCAAACGCCTCGACCGCTCCCTCGCCCTGATCGAGCACGTCGCCGAGCACGCCCCCCGCCCGTACCGGATCGTCGTCCTCTCCGACCACGGCCAGAGCCCCGGCGAGACCTTCCGCGCCCGCTACGGCCTCACCCTGGGCGACCTGGTCCGGGCCGGGTGCGGACTGCCCGTACCGCGCCGCGCGCGGCGCACCCACAGCGGCGCCGAGGCCCGCGCGGCGGTCCGGACGGCACTGCACCGGCCGGTCGAGGAGAGCGTCGAGCAGTACCGACCCCCGCGCGGCTCCGAGCCCGTCGTACTGGCCTCCGGCAACCTCGGCCTGGTCTCCTTCCCGGACGTGCCGCACCGGATGACCAAGGAGGAGATCGACGCCCGCCATCCGGCACTGCTGCCGACCCTCGCCAACCACCCCGGCATCGGCTTCCTGCTGGTGCGCAGCGAACGGCACGGCGGTGTCGTCCTCGGCGCGCACGGTGCGGAGATCCCCCTCGACGCACTCGACGCACTCGACGACGATCCCGGGCCGCTGGCCGCGTTCGGGCCGGGCGCCGCCGACGCCGTGCGCCGCACCCACTCCTTCCCGCACACCGCCGACATCATGGTCAACTCCTTCCACGACCCCGCCACCGGGGAGGTCCACGCCTTCGAGGAGCAGATCGGCTCCCACGGAGGCCTCGGCGGCGCCCAGTCCCGCGCCTTCCTGCTGTCCCCGGTCGCGCTGTCCCCGCCGGTCGCCGACGGAACCGAACCCGCCGGTGCCGAACACATCCACCGGGTACTGCGCCGCTGGCTGGCCGAGTCCGGCGACTTCGCCCGTCCGACCCGCCCCGGCCGGGAACGCGCGGCCTGAACCCGGGCGGTCCGGTCTTCCGGGCAAGGGCCCGGTTGTGCGGGCAAGGGTCCGGTCCTGCGGGTGGGTCGAGCCGTAGTGTGATCGGATGGGGTCGGGAACCCCGGTGACCCGGGCGGCCCCGGACAGAGCACGGACCGGACACACGGCCGGACATATCGAAAGGATGCGTCATGGCAGCCACGCGCTCCGCACACACCGTTTGGGAAGGCAACCTCTTCAAGGGCAGCGGGGTCGTCACCTTCGACTCCTCCGGCAGCATCGGTGAGCAGCCGGTCACCTGGGCGTCGCGCGCGGAGGAGGCGAACGGCAAAACCAGCCCGGAGGAGCTGATCGCCGCCGCGCACTCCAGCTGCTACTCGATGGCCTTCTCCAACATCCTCGACAAGGCCGGCAACCCGCCGACCCGCCTGGTGACCTCCGCCGACGTCACCTTCGTGCCCGGCGAGGGCATCACCGGGATCCACCTCACCGTCGAGGCCACCGTTCCCGGCCTGGATGAGGCGGCCTTCCAGTCCGCGGCCGAGGACGCCAAGGTCAACTGCCCGGTCAGCCAGGCGCTGAAGGGCACCGAGATCACGCTGACGGCGAAGCTCTCCTGACCCGTCGTCTCCACGCCCCGCGGCACACCGCGGGGCACCCGCAGGCCGCCCCGCCGGGGCGGCCTGCGCCGTGTGGCCGTCCGAACGAGCGGTTGACAAACAGCCCGCATAGACTATTGACAACGGCTCGCTCAAGTTTTGTGCTGGAGACCTTGAGGTCCGAAGAGGTGTGCCCTGGCGGAAGGGGACAGCGATGGGACGTGCGGTCGGAATCGACCTGGGAACCACGAACTCGGTGGTGGCCGTGCTGGAGGGCGGTGAGCCGACCGTCGTCGCCAACGCGGAGGGCGCGCGGACCACCCCCTCGGTGGTGGCCTTCGCCAAGAACGGCGAGGTGCTCGTCGGGGAGGTCGCCAAACGGCAGGCCGTGACGAACGTCGACCGCACCGCCCGCTCGGTCAAGCGGCACATGGGCGACAGCCAGTGGCACTTCCCCGAGCACGGCTCCGTGGACGGCACCCGCTACCGGGCGCAGGAGCTGTCCGCCCGGGTGCTGCAGAAGCTGAAGCGGGACGCGGAGGCCTACCTCGGCGAGGACATCACGGACGCCGTGATCACCGTCCCGGCGTACTTCGACGACGCCCAGCGGCAAGCCACCAAGGAGGCCGGGGAGGTCGCCGGCCTGAAGGTCCTGCGGATCATCAACGAGCCCACGGCGGCGGCCCTCGCGTACGGCCTGGACAAGGAGAACGAGCAGACCGTCCTCGTCTTCGACCTGGGCGGCGGCACCTTCGACGTGTCGCTCCTGGAGATGGGCGACGGAGTCATCGAGGTGAAGGCCACCAACGGCGACACCCACCTCGGCGGCGACGACTGGGACCAGCGCCTCCTCGACCATTTCGCCCAGCGCTTCAAGAACCAGTACGGCGTCGACCTGGCGAAGGACAAGATGGCCGTGCAACGGCTGCGGGAGGCCGCCGAGAAGGCCAAGATCGAGCTGTCCTCCTCCTCCGAGACCACCGTCAACCTGCCCTACATCACGGCCTCCGCCGAGGGTCCGCTGCACCTCGACGAGAAACTCACCCGGGCCCAGTTCCAGGAACTCACCGCCGACCTGCTGGAGCGCTGCAAGACGCCCTTCCACCAGGCCGTCAAGGACGCCGGCGTCAAGCTCTCCGCGATCGACCACGTCATCCTCGTCGGCGGCTCCACCCGGATGCCCGCCGTGACCGACCTGGTCCGCGAACTCACCGGCAAGGACCCGCACAAGGGCGTCAACCCGGACGAGGTGGTCGCCGTCGGAGCGGCCCTCCAGGCGGGCGTCATCCGCGGCGACGTGAAGGACGTGCTGCTGCTCGACGTCACCCCGCTCTCCCTCGGCATCGAGACCAAGGGCGGCATCATGACCAAGTTGATCGAGCGCAACACCACCATCCCGACCCGGCGTTCGGAGACCTTCACCACGGCCGAGGACAACCAGCCCTCGGTCGGCATCCAGGTCTACCAGGGCGAGCGCGAGATCGCGGCGTACAACAAGAAGCTCGGCGTCTTCGACCTGACCGGTCTGCCGCCGGCGCCGCGCGGCGTCCCGCAGATCGAGGTGGCCTTCGACATCGACGCCAACGGCATCATGCACGTCTCCGCCAAGGACATGGCCACAGGCCGGGAGCAGAAGATGACCGTCACCGGCGGCTCGGCGCTGCCCAAGGACGACATCGACCGCATGATGCGCGAGGCCGAGCAGTACGCCGACGAGGACCGCAAGCGCCGCGAGGCCGCCGAGACCCGCAACCAGGCCGAGCAACTCGTCTACCAGAGCGAGAAGTTCATCCGGGAGAACGGCGACCGGATCCCCGCGGAGACCAAGTCCGAGGTCGAGGCCGCCGTCGCGGAGCTCAAACCCCTGCTGGAGCAGTCCGCCGACACGGCCGCGCTGCGCGCCGGCGTCGAGAAGCTCGCCGCGGTCAGCCAGAAGATGGGCCAGGCGATGTACGCCCAGGCGGAGCAGGCGTCCACCGGCGACGCCGGACAGCACACCTCACCGCAGGAGGAAGAGGGCGTCGTCGACGCGGAGATCGTCGACGACGAGAACGACGGAGGCGACGGGGGCCGCGGCAAGGAGGGACGCGGCGGTACTCAGTAGCAGTCCCGGGACTCCCGCAGCAGCTTCTGGGTGTGCTGGGTGGTGGCGGCCCGCGCCACCATGTGGTCCAGCACCTCCAGATGCGCCGAGACCTCCTTGCGGGAGTCCAGGTACAGGGCGCCGGTCAGGTACTCGGTGAACACCATGTCCGGCAGCTCCGGCTCGGCGAAGCGGAACAGCGAGAACGGCGCGTACGTCCCCGGATGCGGGCCGTCGGCGAACTCGGCGACCTGGAGTGTGATCCGGTCCCGCTCGGACCACTCCAGCAGCTTGTCGAACTGATCGCGCATCACCCGGCCGTCCACGCTCACCGGCCGCCGCAGCACCGTCTCCTCGATGATCACCCACAGGTGGGGCGGGTCCGGCCGCTCCAGGAGCCGCTGCCGCTCCAGGCGCAGCGACACATGCCGCTCGACCGCCTCGGGCCCCTGGTTCCCGATCGTCCCGGCCTCCAGGACGGCCCGCGCGTACTCCTCCGTCTGCAGCAGCCCCGGCACGAAGTGCGGCTCGTAGGACCGGATGATGCGGGCGGCGCCCTCGAGGCTCACGTACAGGCTGAACCAGTCGGGCAGCACGTCGTGGAACCGCTGCCACCAGCCCGGACGGTTCGCGTCCTCCGCGAGCCCGATGAACGTGGCCGCCTCGCTCTGCCGCACCCCGTAGGCCGTCAGCAGGATCTGGACGTAGGGGATCTTCAGCGCGACCTCGGCCGTCTCCATCCGCCGTACGGTCGCGGGTGCCACCCGCAGGATCCGGGCGGCCTCCTCACGGCTGAGGCCCGCCGTCTCCCGCAGTTCCTGCAGCCGCCTGCCGAGCACCACCTGGCCCACGGTGGGTGCGGCCCGCCGTTCACTCACGCCACGTCTCCCCAACGCCCCCGGACACCGGTTCAGTCTGCCATGCCGGACCGACCCTCTCACGGGTTGCGGGCCGGCGCCCCCGCTCCGGCCGATTCCGGTCCCCGGCCGGGGAGGCGCCGTACGGGGGAGCCGCACCGCCTTGACCAGGGCCTCGCCGCTCCTCCTGTGGCAGGCTGGGACAGAGCCCCGCCACCGCAGGAACCGGCCCGCAGGAGACCGAAGAGGAGCGTGCCCATGTCCGACGAACCGCTGTCGCCGCAGGAGATCGAGGAGCGGCTGGCCGACCTGCCGGGCTGGGCGCTCGACGGCGGCCGCCTCACCCGTTCCTACCGGCTCGGCTCCCACTTCGCGGCGACGGCGATGGTCGTCCACGTCGCCCAGGTGCAGGAGGAGCTGAACCACCACTCCGACCTCACCCTCGGCTACAACACCGTGTCCCTCGCCGTCCAGACGCACAGCGCGGGCGGTGCCGTCACCGAGAAGGACCTCGAACTGGCGCGCAGAGTACGGGACTTGGCGCCCGGTCACGGTGCACACTGAGGTGTGTGCTCGACTACGACGAGGAAGCGGAGCGCTACGACGCCTCACGCGGCGGTGAACCCCGGGCGGCCGCGGCCGCGGCGGCGGTGCTGGGACTGATACCGGCCGGCGCGCGGGACCTGCTGGACGCGGCCTGCGGCACCGGCCTCGTGACCCGGCGCCTTTCCGCCGCCCGGGACGGCCTGCGTGTGACCGGTGTCGACCTCGCGCCGGCGATGGTCCGGAGGGCTGCGGCCCGGCTGCCCGGTGCCGTGGTCCGCGCCGACGGCCGCCGACTGCCGTTCGGCGACGCCCGGTTCGACGCCGTGGTCAGCGTGTGGCTGCTGCACCTGATGTCCGGCCCGCAGGACGTGCGGATCCTCGTCGGCGAGTGCGCCAGGGTCCTGCGACCCGGCGGGGTCTACGTCACCACCGTCGACAAGGGCGCCTCGCACAACGTGGGCAGCGACATCGACGCCGTCCTCGCCGCCCGCCCGCGCAGCCCGGTGCACGACGCCGCCGCGGACGTGACGGCCCGCGCCGCCGAACACGGCCTGGTCCCGGCCGGGCAGGCCGTGTTCCGGGGCCACGGCCAGGGCCGCAGCCCCCGCCGCACCATCGCCGACCTGCGCCGCGGCTGGTTCGTCACCCTGCCTCCCGGTGACCCGCGCGCCGACGGCTTCGCCGCCGCCCTCGCCGCCCTCCCGGGCCAGGACCGCCCCCGCCCGGACCCGGTCTTCCGGTTGCGGGCGTACCGGAAGCCGCCGGTGCCCGGAAACGGATGAACTCCCCCACGGGGAGCGGCAACCCGGGCGGGGCCGGTGGCGACTGAGGGGCGGAACCCATCCGTCCTTCCTGGAGGTCCGTCCCGTGCAGCATCCCCACAGACAACGCGGACGCCGGTCCGCCCTTCCCGCGGTCCTCACCGCCGCGGCCCTCGCCGGGGCCGGGCTCACCGGCCTCGGCACCGGCACCGCCGAGGCCGCCACCGCACGGCAGGTCGAGAGACTCGACCGGGGCGTCGTCAGCGTGTACAACGGCAGCGGAAACCTGGTCAGCTGGCGCTGGCTCGGCACCGATCCGGGCAACGTCTCGTTCAACGTCTACCGGGCCGGTACGAAGGTCAACTCCAGCCCGGTCACCGGCTCCACCACCTTCTTCCACTCCGGCGCCCCCTCCCACGCCGACTACACCGTCCGCGCCGTGGTGAACGGCGTCGAGCAGGGCGACTCCGTGCACGCCGTGCAGTTCCGCGGCGGCTACAAGGACGTTCCCCTCTCCCCGCCGGCCGGCGGCACCACCCCGGACGGCGTCTCCTACACCTACGAGGCCAACGACGCCTCCGTCGGAGACCTCGACGGCGACGGCGCCCTCGACTTCGTGCTCAAGTGGCAGCCCACCAACGCCAAGGACAACTCCCAGTCCGGCTACACCGGCAACACGGTCATCGACGGCATCCGGCTCGACGGAACCCGGTTGTGGCGCATCGACCTGGGCCGCAACATCCGCTCCGGCGCCCACTACACCCAGTTCCAGGTGTACGACTACGACGGCGACGGCAGGGCCGAGGTCGCCATGAAGACCGCCGACGGCACCCGGGACGGCACCGGCGCCGTCATCGGCAGTTCCTCCGCCGACCACCGCAACTCCAGCGGCTACATCCTGTCCGGGCCCGAGTACCTGACCATGTTCGACGGGCGGACGGGCAGGGCCATGGGCACCGTCGACTACGTCCCGGCCCGCGGCACCGTCTCCTCCTGGGGCGACTCCTACGGCAACCGCGTCGACCGCTTCCTCGCCGGCACCGCCTACCTGGACGGCTCCCGGCCCTCCCTGATCATGGCCCGCGGCTACTACACCCGGTCCGTCGTCGCCGCCTGGGACTGGCGAGGCGGCGCCTTCACCCGCCGCTGGACCTTCGACACCAACTCCTCCACCAACAGCGGCAAGGGCTACGACGGCCAGGGCTCCCACAGCCTCTCCGTCGGCGACGTCGACGACGACGGCCGGGACGAGATCGTCTACGGCGCGATGGCCGTCGACGACAACGGCAACGGCCTGTGGACCACCAGGACCGGCCACGGCGACGCCCAGCACCTCGGCGACCTCGACGCGTCCACCCCCGGACTCGAGTACTACAAGGTCTCCGAGTCCACCTCCCAGCCCGCCGCCCTCTACATCGACCCGGCAGGCGGGTCGGTCCGCTGGAAGCTCTCCGCCTGCTGCGACAACGGACGCGGCGTCGCCGGTGACATCTGGTCGGGCAACTCCGGCCCCGAGATGTGGTCCTCCTCCGACGGCGGCATCCGCGACGAGGGCGGCGGCACCAAGGGCCGCAAGCCGTCCTCCACCAACTTCCTGGCCTGGTGGGACGGCGACCCGGTGCGCGAACTCCTCGACGGCACCCGCATCGACAAGTACGGCCCCTCCTCCGACACCCGCCTGCTGACCGGCTCCGGCGTCGCCTCCAACAACGGCACCAAGGCCACGCCCGTGCTGTCCGGGGACATCCTCGGCGACTGGCGCGAGGAGGTCGTCTGGCGCACCGCCGACAACACCGCGCTGCGCATCTACTCCACCCCGCACGACACCGACCTCAGGATCACCACCCTGCTGCACGACACCCTGTACCGCACCGCGCTGGCCTGGCAGAACACCGCCTACAACCAGCCGCCGCACACCGGTTTCTTCATCGGCGCCGACATGCCGACCCCGCCCCGGCCGGCGGTCTACACCCCCTGAGAGCCGCGAGCCCGTGGGGCACGTGCCGCGAACCGCGGCACGTGCCCCACGGGCGTCCTCCCCGCCGGATCACGTCACCGTGCAGGCCTTTCCGTCCAGTTCGAAGGCGGCCGGTTCCGGGTTCGCCGCCGAACGGCTCGCCGTGAAGCCGAAACCGACCGAGGAGCCCGCCGCGACGGTGCCGTTCCAGTCGGTGCTGCGCACCGTCACCGTGGAACCGGACTGTGTGTGGGCCCCGTTCCAGAGCTGGGAGACCCGCTGACCGTCCGTGAACGACCAGCTCAGCGACCAGCCGTTCCAGGTCTTCGACCCGGTGTTGGTCACCTGGACCTGGGCCTGGAAACCGTCGGGCCACTGGTTGGTGATCGCGTAGGTCACCGCGCAGGCGCCCGTCGGCTCAGGCTCAGGCTCCGGATCCGGGTCGGTGCCTCCGCCGCCGTCGTCCCCGCCCCCGGTGTCCGAGGTGTCGCCGTACACGATCCCGCGGCCGTTGGTCGCCACGTACACCCTGCCGTACACCCGCGGGTCGCCGGTGATCGCCGCACCCGTCCAACCCCACTGGTGGGCGTCGTCGTTGACGCGGGTCCAGCTCTCGCCCCGGTCCGTGGAACGGAAGATGCCGCGCACCCCGTCGATCTTCGCGCTGCTGAAGACGGTCTGGTACGAGGCGCCGGGGGCCGCCTTGCCGAAGCCGACGGTGTCGGCCTCGTCGACGCCCCGCAGTGCGGTGAAGCTCCGTCCGCCGTCGGTGGAGTGCCACAGCCCGTACGCACCGTCGCTCGCCCCGCCGGCCAGCCATATGTCGCCCTCGGTGCCCGGCAGCGCCTTGAACCGCACGCTGTCACCGCTCGGCAGCCCGGCCGCGGGGGAGGCGGTGAAGGTGGCGCCGCCGTCCTTGCTGACGTAGAACTTCCCGGACTTGAAGCCGTAGAACGTCTTCGGGTCCACCCGGTCGGACTCGACGACCGCTCCCTCGGGGATGCCGCTCGACGCCGACCACGAGGTGCCGAAGCCGGTGGTGTGGTGCACCCCGGCGCCCTGCGGGCTCCACACGAAGCGGCTGCCGTCGGCGCCGGCCGCGACCGTGCCGCCGCCGCTGACGCCCGAAGGGTCGGTTCCCGCGAACCAGTTGGCGCCGTTGTCGGTCGAGAACGCGATGTGCGGGCCCGAGTCCAGGTTCCCCGACCGGACCACCGTGTTCGGGTCGGACTCGGCGAAGTCCAGACTGGTGGTGGCGGTGAAAACGGGCTGGGTGAACATCATCGACGGCACCTTCGTCAGGTCCGTGTGCCGGAAGCCGCCGAGGTCGAGGAGCCCGCTGAGCAGCGGGGCGCCCGACGGTGGAGAGACGAGGTCGTTGACCGCGGTCTCCTCCAGCCCGCGCACCATGGGCGTGATGGTGAACGCGGTGTCGTCGTCCCAGTTCGTGAGGTTCTCCGTGCCGTAGACCGTCGCGCCCGTCCCGTACATCATGCGGTCCGAGTCGAACGGGTCGATCTCCAGCGCCTCGGTCATCCACCCCAGTTTCGGGGTCTGTTCGGGCGGTGACGGGTGGGCGTCCCAGGTCAGCCACGGCACGGACGAGACGTCCATGGTGTAGCGGTTCTCCCGGTCCGGGTACGAGGTGTACTCCCATGCCTGCGTCCAGGTCGCACCGCTGTCCGTGGAGCGGAAGATCTGGGTGTCCGGCCACCAGGAGCTGTACGCCGTCGCCATGACCGTGCCCGGTCGCTGCCGGTCCACCGTCAGCCCGCTGAAGCCGTAGTAGGTGTCGGCCTCCGCCACCGGGCTGATGTCCGTCCAGGCGCCGGTCGCCGTGGCGTACCGGTACAGGCGGCCCTTGCCGCCGTCGTAGGGGCCGCCGGTGTCGCTGTAGGCCAGGTACAGGTGACCGTTCTCGGCGTCGAGGACGCCCTTGTGGGCCAGGTGGCCCGTCGGCTGGCCGGCGAGGCGCTGCCAGGTCGCGCCCGCGTCCGTCGAGCGGTAGACGGCGTTCTCCTTGTCGGCCACCCCGACGTAGATCGTCCGGGTCGCGCTGCCCGGCGTGCCCGTGGACTCGTCGAAGGTGACCCAGACGATGCCCTGGTTGTCACTGGCGTATCCGGAGGCGTCGCCCGGGTCCTGCACGTAGTCGCCCGGGTTGGGGAAGGCCGTCACCTGCGACCAGCTCGCCCCCGAGTCGGTCGACCGCCACAGCCCCCTGCCGCTGGGCGCGCCCAGGTACAGCACGCTGTTGCGGTGGGGGTCGACCGCCAGGCGTTCCCCCATGCCCCGTCCGGGCATGTTCCCGCCCAGCTTGAAGGGCAGGTCGGCCTTCCGCCAGCTCGCGCCCCGGTCGGTGGAACGCAGCACCGCGCCGTTCTTCGGGTCCCAGTCGTTGGTGTAGGTGCCGACCGCCGCGTACACCCGGTCGGGGTCGGCGGAGTCGGAGGCGATGCTGACCACGCCGGTGTGGCCCCAGTCGTCCCAGCCGACCGAGTCCAGCAGCGGGGTCCAGGTCTTCGTCGGCTCCTGCCACCGGTAGGCGCCGCCGATGTCGGTGCGGGCGTAGGCCAGGTTCTTCTCGCTGCGGTTGAAGACGATGCCCGGCACGAAGCCGCCGCCGTCGATGCGGGCGTTCTTCCAGGTGTAGGTGTCGGCGGCGAAGGCGGTGGCCGGCTCCGGGGCGTCGGCGGCCAGGGCGGGCGGGCCGCCCGTGAGCAGGCCGGCCGCCAGCGCGAGCACGGCCGTCAGGACGCGGGTTCTTCGCACGGTGAGGGTCCTTCCTCGGGGTGGGGGGAGAGGCAGGGAAGAGCCAGGGAAGAAACAGGGAGAGAAGCAGGGAAAGGGAGAGGTCGGGCGTGCGAGGGCCGGGCGGGTCCCCCGTGCGCGAGGGGACCCGCCCGGCCGCCGTGGCCCCGACGTCAGGTGCCGGGGCCGGCACACGGAGCGCCGGCGGGGGCTACTCGAGGAGCTCCGCGTACGAGCCCATGGCCAGGGCGATGTCGGCCTGGGCCCAGAACCGGTGGTAGGTGAAGGTGGGCGCTGCCCCGCCCGCCAGATAGGACTCGATCTTCGACCAGGCCGGGTCGTCCTGGTAGAAGGACCGGATCGACTCGAAGGTCGACGACGAGTCGATCCGGTCGCCGTTCGGCATGGTGCCGCTCCAGCCGCCGGGGACGTACACCGGGTCGTCGAAGCGGTTGTAGTCGGCGCGGGTCTCCTCGACGGCGATGCCGAGTGCGTCCTGGTTGTTCTCCCACATGCCGTCCAGCAGCGCCTTCGCCGTGGTGGCCGCCTCCGTGTCACCGGAGCGGTCGGCGTAGTACGTCAGCGTCTTGGCGTAGGCCGCGGCCACCCCGACGTCGTCGGTGTAGTCGGCGACGGTGACGTGCAGCCCGCTGTTGGCGCCGGGCGAGGAGGCGTTCCAGGTGTCGGGCTTGCCCGACCACCGGAGCGTCGACGGCATCAGGAAGGAGCCGTCGGGATTGACGGTGGTCTCGGACAGCGCCCAGTCCACCCACTTGTCGAGGACCGACTTGGCGAGCGCGTTGCCGGTCTGCTGGTACAGCTCGGCGACCCGCTCCATCGACCACGCCTGGAAGCCGAACCACTGGTTGGACGGCGGGTCGTGGTAGACCGGCTTCTCGTCGTAGTGCATGCCGTAGAAGGTCGGTGTGCCGGACGGCGGGGACGTGTACCGGCCACCCCAGCTGTTGGTCGCGCCGCCCGCGATGCCGCCCTCGTCGGACTGCAGCCAGCGGTAGAACTCCAGTTGCCGCTGCATCGACTTGGCCCAGTCGTTCGCGCCCGTCGCCGACTTCGGCTTCAGCGGCGCGTGGTTGCTCAGCGCGTACGCGGCGAGCGGGTTCTGGTAGCCGCCGTGCGCGTGGCTGGAGCCGATGCGCCAGGCCCAGCCGGCCGAGGTGTCGGTGGCGCCGCCCCAGGCGTAGTACCAGGACAGCAGGTAGTGCGAGGCGTCCTTGCCGGTGCCGGCCGGGCAGGACGGACTGGTGCAGTTGCCGACCTTCTTGAAGTACTTGTCGTACATGGCGTAGCGCAGGTAGTCACCCATCTTCGCGGCCTTGCCGACGGTCGCGGCGATCTGGGACCCCTTGCCCTGGTCCTTGGCCCACAGGTCGGCCCAGTACGCGGCCTGCACGGCGCGCGCGTCGGCGTCCGGGGCGTTGGTGTACTTCCACTGCTTGGCGTACGAGGCGTCCTTGGTGAACAGGTCCAGATAGCCGTTGGGGCCGCCGTACTTGAAGGCGTCGCAGGTCGGCTGCGGCACCGTCTCCCACACCGACTCCTGCGCGCCGCGCTGGAAGGTGTTGATGTACGACGGCCCGGTGTCCGCCGGACCCGCCTCGCACTTGCCGGGCGAGTTGCCGTAGCCGTACACGTTGTCGACGTCCTGGAGCCAGTGCATGCCGTACACGTCGTCCGTGCCGTAGGCGGACTTCAGCTCGGCCGCGATCGGGTCCGGGCCGACGGAGACACCCGCGTCGAGCTGCGACGGGTACTCGTTCGGCGTGTCGTGCTCGGGCGCGT
Organism: Streptomyces sp. NPDC004051; assembly: GCF_053604275.1. Taxonomy (NCBI): domain Bacteria; kingdom Bacillati; phylum Actinomycetota; class Actinomycetes; order Kitasatosporales; family Streptomycetaceae; genus Streptomyces; species Streptomyces sp. NPDC004051. The sequence continues at coordinate 136,262 of NZ_JBSGHG010000004.1, forward strand.
ACGTCGCGGGCTTCGAGGGATTGTAGAAGGCGTTGGTCGGCTGGTCGGCGTGGGTCGGGATCATGTACCGCTCCATGATGTCCCAGGCCTCGTTGAACTTCGACCAGTCACCGGTCACCTTGCCGTACATCGCCTGGAGCCACAGCAGATAGCTGTACGCCTCCGAGGTGGTCTCGTGACCGTGGTCCGGCGCCTCGACGATCAGCGTCTCCACCGAGTGGTACGGGATGCCCTCGGGGGAGAAGTAGCCGTTGGCCGGGTCGGTGATCTTCCCGTACAGCTCGAGGAAGCGCGCGTCGTACGTCTTGGCCGCGCCCAACTGCGTCACCGTGACCGCCGCCTTGGCGTGGCCGGGCGCCGAGGACTCGAAGACGGCCGAGCCGCTGCCCGAGGTGTCGGCGGCGATCGTCACCCGCTGCGCGGTGTTCCAGTTCGACGGGGTGAAGGTGAGCGAGCCGCCGGCGGACACCGACAGGCCCGAGTTGCCGCTCGCCCGGGTCGTCGTGACGGTCGTGTTCGCGCTCGGCTGCTTGGACAGCTTCACCTCGTACGTGCCCGACTTACCCTGCTGCACGCCCAGTTGGGACGGCGTGGCGACCACGGCGGGACCCGAGGCGACGGTGATGCCGACCGGGGTGGAGCTCGCGGAGGCTCCCAGGCTGTCGTACGCCTTCGCCGTCAGTGAATGACTGCCCACGGTCAATCCGGCGACGGAAAGGGTGAAGGGCGCGCTCGTGTCCGTGCCCAGCAGCCGGGTGTCGTCGTAGAACTCCACCTTGCTGATGGTGGCGTTGTCGGCCGCCGCGGCGGTCGCCGCGAGCGGTACCGGCTCGCCCTGGGTGTAGACGGAGCCGGCCTCCGGGCTGGTCAGCACGGTGATCGGCGGCTGGTGGGCCCCGGTGCAGGGGGTGCCGTTGATCGCGAAGGAGCTGGGTGCGGCGTTGCTGCCGCTGTAGGCGAACTGCGCGCCGGTGGTGACGGCGCCACCGGCCGCGATCCGCGCGTTGTGCCCGGCGTCCCGTACGGTCACGGTCTTCCCGGACTGGCTCCAGCTGCCGTTCCAGCCGTTCACGAGTCGCTGGTCGCCCGTGTAGGCGTAGGTGAGGGTCCAGCCGTCGATGGCTTCCGCGGCGCGGTTGGTGAGGGTCAGGTCCGCGGTGAAACCGGAACCCCAGTCATTGGTCCGGTAGTCCACGCTGCACTGAACGGCCGCAGCCTGAGCGGGGGTCGATGCCGAGGACAGCATCGTCAGCGGAAGGGCGAGAGCGGCCGCCGCGGCGGTCCACAGCCGCCGCACGCCGCGGCGTCTTCTGGGTGGGGGGAGCATGGTGCTGGTTCCTCCTGCGACTCGAAGATGTCAAGGCTTGAACCAGTGGGAGCGCTCCCATAGTGGGGATGGGGTCCAGGGCGGTCAAGGCTTGTGAAGAGTCGAAAAGATTCGATGGTCCGAGTTGAGCGAAAGTCAGTGGTCCCTCTGTTCTTCGCCGTCACTTGGCGCTAGCTTCATGGCACCAGTGGGAGCGGTTCCATCAGTCGACGCGTCCGTCTCGACGCGTCCGAACTGCAAGGAGTCGCTCATGCGGCACCCCCCGCGTTCAGTGCTCAAAGCCCCACCCCAGCCATGCCCGGTGGAGCACTTCGCCACCGTCTGCCCGAGGGACGCCGGCACCGGATCCGCGGTGTCCCGGCTCGACGGCGCCACCCGTACCCCCGACGCGGGGACAGCGCACTCCTGTGGGACCCCTCATGGCCGGTCCGGCCCCCGCACACCCCGGACCGCGGACCGGACCCCGTCCTGATCCCGAGCCCCGAGGCGCCCCCACGCCGTACGGCACCGGGCCGCGCGAGCCACGCGCGCCCCGACGGACAGCCCTCTTCGGACAGCCCCCTACGGATAGGAAACCCGCACTCATGAGTCGTACCAGAACCGCGCTCCTCGCTGCCATGGCGCTGGTCGCCGGCGCCGCCGGGACGGCCTACGCCGCCGTCCCCGGCGACGTGGGCGCCGCCGCCGTCCCCTGCACCGTCGACTACCGGGTGCAGAACCAGTGGGACAGCGGCTTCACCGCCGCCGTGACGGTCACCAACCTCGGCTCCGCCAAGTCCTCGTGGCAGCTGAAGTGGTCCTACGCCGGCAACCAGCGGGTCACCAGTGCCTGGAACGCCAAGGTCACCCAGTCCGGCGCCAACGTCACCGCCGTCAACGAGTCCTACAACGGCTCGTTGGGCACCGGTGGTTCGGCCAGCTTCGGTTTCCAGGGCACCTACAGCGGCAGCAACGCGATTCCCGCCACCTTCACGCTCGACGGTGTCACGTGCAACGTCGACGACGGCGGCCCGACCGACCCCACGGACCCGACCGATCCGACCGACCCCGGCAGCCGGGTCGACAACCCCTACAGCGGCGCCAAGGTGTACGTGAACCCCGAGTGGTCCGCGAACGCGGCAGCCGAACCGGGCGGCAGCCGCATCGCGAACCAGCCCACCGGTGTCTGGCTGGACCGCACCGCCGCCATCAACGGGGCCAACGGCAAGATGGGGCTGCGTGCCCACCTCGACGAGGCCCTGCGGCAGAAGGGCTCGGGCGAACTCGTCATCCAGTTGGTCATCTACAACCTGCCCGGCCGTGACTGCTCCGCCCTCGCCTCCAACGGCGAACTCGGCCCGACGGAGATCGGCCGCTACAAGACCGAGTACATCGACCCGATCGCCGCGATCCTCTCCGACCAGAAGTACGCCTCGCTGCGGATCGTCACCACGGTCGAGATCGACTCGCTGCCCAACCTGGTCACCAACGTCTCCCCGCGGGCCACCGCCACGCCCGACTGCGACGTGATGAAGGCCAACGGCAACTACGTCAAGGGCGTGGGCTACGCCCTGAACAAGCTCGGCGACGTGCCCAACGTCTACAACTACGTGGACGCCGGCCACCACGGCTGGCTGGGCTGGGACGACAACTTCGGGGCCTCCGCCCAGGTCTTCAAGCAGGCCGCCACCGCCGAGGGCGCGACCGTGGCCGACGTCCACGGCTTCATCGCCAACACCGCCAACTACAGCGCGCTCAAGGAGAACAACTTCTCGATCGACCAGACCGTGGCCGGCAAGTCCGTGCGCGAGTCCAAGTGGGTCAGCTGGAACCGTTACGTCGACGAGCTGTCGTACGCCCAGGCCCTGCGCCAGGAGCTGGTCTCGCTCGGCTTCGACTCGAAGATCGGCATGCTGATCGACACCTCCCGCAACGGCTGGGGCGGTACCGCCCGGCCCGCCGGGCCCGGCGCCACGACCAGCGTGGACACCTACGTCGACGGCGGCCGCTACGACCGTCGACTCAACACGGGCAACTGGTGCAACCAGAAGGGTGCGGGCCTCGGAGAGCGGCCGAAGGCCGCACCGGAGCCCGGGATCGACGCCTACGTGTGGATGAAGCCCCCGGGCGAGTCCGATGGCGCGAGCAAGGTCATCGACAACGACGAGGGCAAGGGTTTCGACCGGATGTGCGACCCGACGTACACGGGTAACCCGAGGAACGACAACAACATGTCGGGCGCCCTGTCGGACGCCCCGATCTCCGGGCACTGGTTCTCCGCCCAGTTCCAGGAGCTGATGAGGAACGCGTACCCGCCGCTGTCCTGACCGGCTGATCCCTGGTCCGCCGGGGCCGGGAGGCCGGGCCGTGTGCCCGGCCCCGGTCCCGGCGGGCCGACCCGTTCCGGGAAACCGTTTTGCGGAATCGGCAACTTCACTGGCTCCTGCCCGGTGCGTCTGCGCACCCTGTCCGCATCCGAGCGGAGAGGCCGACCACCATGGCGCACCACCACCACGACCATCAGCAGCACGACCACCCGGGCACGGGGACGGACACGCACACGCACACCGACATCGACTGGGCGGAGATGGCCGCCCTGCTCGAATCGGAGGCCGAACTGTTCACGCCCCTGTACGAGCGGGCCCTCGGCTGGCTCGCGAAGGAGGTGACGGAACCGGGGCTGATCGTGGACGCGGGCAGCGGTCCGGGCGTCATCGCGTGCCTGTTCGCCGAGGTCTTCGAGGGCGCCCGCATCGTGGCCGCCGACGGCTCCGCCCCGCTGCTGGAACGGGCGGCGGAGCGCGCCGCCCGGTACGGCGTCGGCGACCGCTTCGACACCCTCGCCGGAGAACTCCCCGGCGTGCTCGACGAACTGGAGTACCCCGCCGACCTGTTGTGGGCCAGCCGCAGCGTCCACCACCTGGGCGACCAGCGCGCCGCACTCGCCGCCTACGCCGCCCGGCTCGCGCCCGGCGGCACGCTGGCCGTGATGGAGGGCGGGCTGCCCACCCGGTTCCTGCCGCGCGACATCGGCATCGGCCGGCCCGGACTCCAGGCACGCCTGGACGCCGTGGAGGCCGACTGGTTCACCCGCATGCGCACCGAACTGCCGGACTCCGTCGCGCACACCGAGGACTGGCCGGCGCTGCTGACCGAGATCGGGCTGCACCACGCCCGCTCCCGCACCTTCCTCCTCGACCTGCCCGCCCCGGCCGGCGACCGGGTCCGTGCCCACGTCGTCGAGAAGCTCACCCGCACCCGCGACAGACTCTCCGGTGAACTGGACGCCGACGACCGCGCCACCCTCGACCGCCTCCTCGACCCGGCCGACGAGGCGAGCCTCCACCGGCGTCCCGACGTCTTCTACCTGGCGGCCCACACGGTCCACGCGGCCGTCCGCCCGGTGTAGGGCCCGCCCGGACCGGTGACGCCGCACGGACACGGCGGCCTCCCCCGCGCACGGGGAGGCCGCCGCATCCGCGTGGCGGAGGACCGGGAGTGCCCGGAGGTCAGTTCAGCGTCGCCGGGTCCGGGCCCAGCCGGCGGCCCTCGTCGAGGGCGCTGATCGCCGCGAGGTCCTCGGTGTCCAGGCTGAACCCGAAGACGTCGATGTTCTCCCTGATGCGGGACGGCGTCACCGACTTGGGGATGACCACGTTGCCGAGCTGGATGTGCCAGCGCAGCACGACCTGGGCGGGGGTGCGGCCGTGCTTCTGCGCGATGGCCACGATCGCCGGCACCTCCAGCAGGCCCTTGCCCTGGCCCAGCGGCGACCAGGCCTCGGTGGCGATGCCCTGCTGCGCGTGGTACTCGCGGGCGGCACGCTGCTGAAGGTGCGGGTGCAACTCGATCTGGTCGACCGCCGGCACGACCGACGTCTCGGCGATCAGGTGCTCCAGGTGCTCGCGCTGGAAGTTCGACACGCCGATGGCGCGGACCCGGCCCTCGGCGTAGAGCTTCTCGAACGCCCGGTACGTGTCGACGTAGCGGCCCCGGGCCGGCGTCGGCCAGTGGATCAGGTACAGATCCACATGGTCCAGCCCGAGCTTCGACAGGGACGCGTCGAAGGCGCGCAGGGTGGAGTCGTACCCGTGGTCGGTGTTCCAGAGCTTGGTGGTGACGAAGAGGTCCTCGCGGGGGAGCCCCGAGGCCGCGATCGCCCTGCCCGTGCCCTCCTCGTTGCCGTAGGCCGCCGCGGTGTCGATGCTGCGGTAGCCCGCCTCCAGTGCCGCCGCGACGGCCGTCTCGGCCTCCGCGTCCGGCACCTGCCAGACGCCGAAGCCCAGTTGGGGCATCTCGACGCCGTTGTTCAGGGTGATCGGGGGGACCTTGCTCACGAGCTCTCGATCCTTCGGGTTGTGATCGGATGACACGCCCATCGTCAACGATCACGGCCCCCGATGCATTCCGGACGGCACGATTCACCTGCGGTACGGCGCCCCCGCCTCCGCAGCCTCCTCCGCCTCTCCCGTCTCCGCGGCTTCCTTCTCGTGCGCCTTCTCGACCGCCCCGCGCTTCAACCGGTCCCCGCCCGACAGGATCGCCGCCGCCAGCGCGTGCGCCGCACCCCGCGCCGAGGGGCGCCGCCGGCCGTGCGCCACCACGAAGTCCACCCGGCCCGGCTCCGGCAGCCCCGCCCGGTCCGGCACCCGCACCAGCCCCGGCGGGATCAGCCCGCGCGAGTGCACCATCACGCCGAGCCCGGCGCGGGCCGCCGCGAGCAGGCCGTTGAGGCTGCCGCTGGTGCACACGATCCGCCACTCGCGGCCCTGCCGCTCCAGTGCCCGCAGTGCGAGCTCCCGGGTGATGCCCGGCGGCGGATAGACGATCAGCGGCACCGGGCGGTCCGGTTCCAGGCGCAGCCCCCGCGCGCCGACCCACACCAGCTCGTCGCGCCACACCAGCTCGCCCCGGGTGTCCTTCGGCCGCCGCTTGGCCAGCACCAGGTCCAGTTCGCCCGCGGCCAGCTTCTCGTGCAGCGTGCCCGACAGCTCGACCGTGAGCTCCAGGTCGACCTCCGGGTGCTCGTACCGGAACCGCTCCAGGATCTCCGGCAGCCTGGTCAGGACGAAGTCCTCCGACGCGCCGAACCGCAGCCGGCCGCGCAGCCGGGTGCCGGCGAAGAACTGGGCCGCCTGCTCGTGCACGTCCAGGATCCGCCGGGCGAAGCCGAGCATCGCCTCGCCGTCCTCGGTGAGCTCCACGGAATGGGTGTCCCGGGTGAACAGCTGCCGCCCGGTGGCCTCCTCCAGGCGCCGCACGTGCTGGCTGACCGTCGACTGCCGCAGCCCGAGGCGCCGGGCGGCCCGGGTGAAGGACAGCGTGTGCGCCACGGACAGGAACGTCCGCAGCTGCGTCGGGTCGTACATGTCGTGCAGGTCGTACCCCTCGGTCTCGGCCACCCCGGCAGGCTATCGCGAAACGTGATGACAGTGAGAGCGGTGTACGGGATTCCCGATCACGACGGGAGGGAGCAGGATGGAGAGGAGCTCCCCCGTGCTCGCGCGGGGGAGCCCCGAAGAACGATCGAGCGACGCGAAGAGTCCCCGAATGAGTGGAGCAAGTGGAACACCGTGAAACGCCCGCACCGGCCGAGTCGGACGCCGATCGACCCGTACATCCTGCTCCTGCTCGGGACGGTGGGCCTGGCCGCACTGCTCCCGGCGCGCGGCACCGGCGCCGCTCTCGCCTCCGGCGCCTCCACCGCCGCCATCGCCCTCCTCTTCTTCCTCTACGGCGCCCGGCTCTCCACCCGTGAGGCACTGGACGGACTGAGGCACTGGCGGCTCCACGGCACCGTCCTGGCCTGCACCTTCCTCGTCTTCCCGCTGCTGGGCCTGGTTGCCCGCGGGTCCGTCCCGGTCCTGCTGACCGATCCCCTCTACCAGGGTCTGCTCTTCCTCACGCTCGTCCCGTCCACCGTCCAGTCGTCCATCGCCTTCACCTCCATCGCCCGCGGCAACGTGCCCGCCGCGATCTGCGCCGGCTCCTTCTCCTCGCTCGTCGGCATCGTGGCGACCCCCCTGCTCGCGGCGGCGCTGCTGGGCGGGGGCGCCGGCGGGTTCTCCGCCGACTCGGTGACGAAGATCGTGCTGCAGCTGCTGGTGCCGTTCGTCGCCGGGCAGGTGCTGCGCCGCTGGATCGGGGGGTTCGTCACCCGTCACCGCAAGGTGCTCGCCCTGGTCGACCGGGGCTCGATCCTGCTCGTCGTCTACACCGCGTTCAGCCAGGGAATGGTGCGGGGCGTCTGGAGCCAGGTGAGCCCGGCCCGGCTGGGCGGACTGCTCGCCGTCGAGGCCGTCCTGCTGGCCGTGATGCTGCTGCTGACCTGGTACGGCGCCAGGGCGCTGAAGTTCGGCCGGGCGGACCGGATCGCGATCCAGTTCGCGGGTTCGAAGAAGTCGCTGGCCGCCGGACTGCCCATGGCCAGCGTGCTGTTCGGCGCGCAGGCCTCGCTGGCCGTGCTGCCGCTGATGCTGTTCCACCAGATGCAGCTGATGGTCTGCGCGGTGATCGCCAAGCGCCGCTCGCACGACCCCGGGTCCCTCGACGCGGGGATCGCCGAGGAGGTGGACGTCACCGTCCGGAGCCCAGCCGGACCGTCACGAACCGGGGCCGGTACAGGGACACGTTCCGGCTGAGCGGCACCGCGGCGCCGGACGGCTCGAGCAGGTTGACGTCGTAGCTGAGCACCAGCCGTCCGTCGTCGCTCAGTTCCGGGTGGGTCTGCGGGTTGTACGCGCCGGTCCCACCGTGCGGCAGCGCGGGAGCGAACTCCTTCCCCGGTCCGTGCCACGGGCCGGCGGGGGAGCAGGACCAGTACGACGTCACCGTGGTCAGCCCCTCGACACCCGCGGCCATCGTGAACAGGACGTACCGCCCGTCGTCCCGCACCACGGAGAAGGCGCTGCCCACGCCGGTGCGGTGCCCGTCGCCGAGCACCGGGCGCGGACGGGCGCGGGTCTGCCAGGCCGAGCCGTCCCAGTACTCCCAGGCCGCCGGATCGGCGAGCCCGCCCTCCACGACCCGCGCCACGTACGCGTGGGAGGCCCCGCGGGAGACGGCCCGACCGTCGTCGCCGCCGAAGACGTACGTCCAGCCGTCCTCCTCTATCAGGGTGGTGCCGAACAGGACCCGGCGGGACGGATCGGAAACGCTCCGCTGGTCGAGCACCTCCACCACCGACTCCAGGCGCAGATCGGGCAGGGAGAGCGTGGCGACCTCGGTGGCGGTGGGCACTCCGTAGATCCACGGGGACTGCCCTGCGGCACGCACCCACAGCACGACCCGGACGACCCGTTCCGCGGAGCCGGGGGAGCGGGGCTCGACCCGGGCGGCGACCGGCCAGCGCCACTGGTCCGGCGCGGGGTCGGGGAAGAGCGGGGCGGGGAGGGTGGCCTCCAGCCGGCCCTCGCGCATCAGCACCGCCGAGTTGCGCACCAGCGGAGTGGCGGGGTCCCGCCAGGCGTGGGGCTCGCCGACCGGGTTGGGCGGGCCGTACACGTGGCCCAGGTAGGTGTCGGAGAACAGCCACAGCAGCCGGCCGTCGGGCAGCCGCACCGAGTGGGTGCCGTCGCCGCCCGTCCAGTCGTCGGTGCGTGCGGCGTCGTCGCCGTAGCGGGCGAACTCGGCGGTGAGGGCGTCCTCCGCCGCCCAGGAGGCGACGGTGCGCGGCGCGCAGACACCGTCGTCCCGCCCCCGGTCCTCGTTCTCCGGCAGGACGAGAAGCAGCACGGCGCCGAGGACCAGCGCCAGTGCCGCCGCGAGCAGCAGACGCGTCCCGGCCGCCGTCCTCCTCCATGAACCCGCCCCTGCTCGTACGCCTGCTCGTGCTGTGTCGTCGGGCACGCTCCGGGACGTTAGTGGCCGGAGTGGCCCGGGTCCACGGCGCGGCGGTCACGCATCGAGGCGGGGCCCCCACGGCGCAGGGGGCGCTCCCCGCCGGGAGGGACCCCGCCGCCGTGCCGCGGGGGACCGGTCAGCCCTGGGCGACCGCGGTCCGCAGGACGACACGGTCCTCACCCGCGTACACGTTCATGGAACTGCCCCGCAGGAACCCCACGAGGGTCAGCCCCGTCTCCGCCGCCAGGTCCACGGCCAGCGAGGACGGCGCCGAGACGGCCGCCAGCACCGGGATGCCCGCCATGACCGCCTTCTGCGCCAGCTCGAAGGAAGCCCGGCCGGAGACCATCAGGACGGTCCGGGACAGCGGCAGGTCCCCGTGCTGCAGCGCGCGGCCGACCAGCTTGTCGACCGCGTTGTGCCGGCCCACGTCCTCCCGCACGTCCAGCAGCCCGCCGTCCTCGTCGAACAGGGCCGCCGCGTGCAGGCCGCCCGTCCGGTCGAAGACCCGCTGGGAGGCGCGCAGCCGGTCGGGCAGGGCGGCCAGCAGCTCCGGGGTGAGGCGCAGGGGCGGGCTGTCGGCGATCGGGTGGCGGGCCGTGGTGCGCACCGCGTCCAGGCTCGCCTTGCCGCACAGGCCGCAGGACGAGGTCGTGTACACGTTGCGCTCGAGCGTGATGTCCGGGATCTGCACGCCGGGGGCGGTCTGCACGTCGACCACGTTGTACGTGTTCGACCCTCCCCCACTCTCGGCTCCGCTCGAGCGGGAGGTGCCCCCACGCGTGGCCCCCGCGCAGTACACCACGTTCCGCAGATCGGAAGCCGTCGCCAGGACGCCCTCGCTGACCAGGAAGCCGACGGCCAGCGCGAAGTCGTCACCCGGGGTGCGCATCGTGATCGCCAGCGGCTTCCCGTTCAGCCGGATCTCCATGGGTTCCTCGGTGACGAGCGTGTCCGGGCGGGTGGACACCACCCCGTCGCGGATGCGGACCACCTTGCGTCGTTCTGTGACTCGTCCCATGTCCCCAGTCCCCGGTCTCCTGGTCGTTCCTGGTGTCAGTCCCGGTTCTGTACGTGCTGGTGGCCGAAGCGGCCCTTGATGCACAGGTTGCCGTGGGTCACCGGATTGTCGTGCGGTGAGCTGACCTTCACGATCTCATTGTCCTGTACGTGCAGCGTGAGGTTGCAGTCCACTCCGCAGTACGCGCACACCGTCGTCGTCCGCGTCTGCGCCGCCTCGTTCCAGGTGCCCGCCGCCCGCATGTCGAACTCCGACTTGAACGACAGGGCGCCCGTCGGGCACACCTCGATGCAGTTCCCGCAGTACACGCACGCCGACTCGGTCAGCGGACCGTCGTGCTCGACCGCGATCCGCGCGTCGAAGCCACGGCCCGCGACCGAGATCGCGAAGGAGTTCTGCCACTGCTCGCCGCAGGCGTCCACGCACTTGTAGCAGAGGACGCACTTGCCGTAGTCGCGCACGTACAGGTCGTTGTCGACCCTCGGCTCCTCGTCGAGGCGGGCCGCGTCCGGGCCGAAGCGGTCCGGTTCCGCCTCGTACTCCTTGATCCACTCGGCGGCCCGCGGGGTCGTCGACAGGTCGACGGAGGAGGCGAGCAGTTCGAGGACCACCTTGCGGCTGTGCCGGGCCCGCTCGGTGCCGGTGCGCACCTCCATGCCCGGCTCGGCCCTGCGCGAGCAGGCCGGGACCAGCGTGCGCGAGCCCTCGACCTCCACCACGCACACGCGGCACGCGTTCTTCGGCGTCAGCGTGTCGCCCTCGCACAGCGTCGGGACGTCCTTCCCGGCCGCCCGGCAGGCGTCCAGGATCGTCGACCCCTCGGGCGCCCGGACCGGCTCGTCATCCAGGGTGAACTCCAGCAGGCGGCGGGGGATCCCCAGCGGTGTCACGGTCATTCGTAGGCCCCCAGACGGTCGATGGCAGCGGTTTCGCCGCGGCCCGGCGTATCTGAAGGACCTCTTCGGCACCTACCGGGTCGGCGCCATCCACGGACGGCTGCTCACCGCGTGGTCCACGGCCGGCGTGCTCGGGCCGCTCATCGTGAACCGGGTCGCCGACCGGCAGGAGGAGGCGGGGAAGCACGGCTCGTCGCTGTACGGGCTGTCGTTCCTCGTCATGATCGGCCTGCTCGTGGTCGGTTTCGTCGCCAACGAACTCGTCCGGCCCCTGCACCCCCGCCACCACGTCCCCAGCCCCGACCCGACGGAGGAGGCCGCCGATGACCGGCGACAGCAGCACGAGTCCGCCTGACGCGGGCGGGACCGGCCCCGCCCGCCGCGGGCTGATCACCTTCGCCTGGCTGTGGGTGGGGGCACCGCTCACCTACGGGCTGTACGAACTCGTACGGAAGGCGACACAACTGTTCACCGGATGACGGGTGGTGTCCGGACGCATCCGAACGCGTGTCCGGACGTCCGCGGGGCTGACCGAAGCCGACAAGCCCGACGCCCGATTCCTGTCGCATCACCTGTCGGTGTACCCGCCAGTCACTGACCAGACTGATGGATCCCGCAACCGCAACACGAGGGGGACCCACCCATGATCGGCTCGCGCATCGTCGCCGTCGGCCACTACCAGCCCGCCCGGGTGCTCACCAACGAGGAGCTGGCGGGCATGGTCGACACCAGCGACGAGTGGATCACGAGCCGGGTCGGCATCCGCACCCGTCACATCGCGGGCCCCGAGGAGCCCGTCGACGAGCTGGCCGCCCACGCCGCGGCCAAGGCGCTGGCGGCGGCCGGCCGCACCCCCGCCGAGATCGACCTGGTGCTGGTCGCCACGTCCACCGCGATCGACCGCTCGCCCAACATGGCGGCCCGGGTCGCCGCCCGCCTCGGCATTCCCGATCCGGCCGCGATGGACGTCAACGTGGTGTGCGCCGGGTTCACCCATGCGCTGGCCACCGCCGACCACGCCGTGCGGGCCGGTGCCGCGCGCCGCGCGCTGGTCATCGGCGCCGACAAGATGTCCGAGGTGGCGGACTGGACCGACCGCTCCACCTGCGTGCTCGTCGGCGACGGGGCGGGCGCCGTGGTCGTCGAGGCGGCCGAGACCCCCGAGGAATCCGGGATCGGGCCCGTGCTGTGGGGCTCGGTGCCGGAGATGGGCAACGCGGTGCGGATCGAGGGGACGCCGCCGCGGTTCGCGCAGGAGGGGCAGAGCGTGTACCGCTGGGCGACCACGAAGCTGCCGGCCATCGCCCGTAAGGCCTGCGAGAAGGCGGGACTGGCGCCGGAGGAACTCGCCGGCGTGGTGCTGCACCAGGCCAACCTGAGGATCATCGAACCCCTCGCCCTCAAGATCGGCGCCGTCAACGCCGTCGTCGCCCGCGACGTCACCGAGTCGGGCAACACCTCGGCCGCGAGCATCCCGCTCGCCTTCGCCAAGCTCGTCGAGCGGGGCGCGGTGGCGACCGGCGACCCGGTCCTGCTGTTCGGCTTCGGCGGGAACCTGTCGTACGCGGGGCAGGTCGTCCGCTGCCCCTGAAGACCCGCCCCGCGGGGGTGTGACGCGATCGACTCCCCTCTCCCCGGCATACGGGCCCCGTGGACTGTAGACGAAAGACAATCACTGCTGGCGGCGCCGAACGACCGGCCGCACGGCCGGTCGCGGGCCGCCGAGGAGGGGGGACCGTGATGCTGTCGACCGGACTGCCCCAGGGGGCGGTGCCCAAGCTCGAACGACCGGGACCGCTGCGGGACCGGGTCTACGAGACACTGCTCGAGCTCATCACCACGCGCGCCCTCCGGCCCGGCCGGCATCTGGTCGAGAGCGAACTCGCCGGTCACCTCGGGGTCTCCCGGCAGCCGGTGCGCGAGGCGCTGCAGCGGCTGAACACCGAGGGCTGGGTCGATCTGCGCCCCGCGCAGGGCGCGTTCGTGCACGAGCCCACGGAGCAGGAGGCCGACCAACTCCTCACCGTGCGCACGCTGCTGGAGGCCGAGGCCGAGGCCGCCAGGCTCGCCGCGCTCAACGCCGACAGCGCGGGCATCGAGGCCCTGGAGGAGATCCTGGCGCTGGGCCTGGAGGCCGTCGCCTCCGACGACGTGGACGCCGCCGTCGTCCTCAACGCCCGCTTCCACACCAAGATCATGGACCCGGCCGGCAACGCGGTCCTCGCCGAACTCGCCGCCCAGGTCGGCCGCCGGGTGCGTTGGTACCACGCCCCCGTCGCCCGGCAGCGCGGCGGGCAGTCCTGGGCCGAGCACCGCGACCTGATCGCCGCCGTCGCCGCCCGCGACGAGCGGCTGGCCGAGCGGCTCATGCGCGAACACACCGAGCACACCCGGCGCTCGTACCTCGCGCAGGCGAAGTCCTGACGACACCGGCGTCCCGACCGGAGCCCCGGGGCGCGGGGACCCTGCCCCGGGAAGGGTCCCGCGCGGCTCCGCCCGGGACCCTTTGTCCTGTGAGTGGAAAAAGTGGGGGCCAATTCCTGCGCGACTTCTTCCCACCTCCGGCAGCCGCTGCTACGTTCCCTCCGAAAGCACGCCACACACGTGGCCGGAATCCGGCGCGCACAGGCCGACAGAGGCGGGGAGGGGTCCGTGAGACGTATGACCGCACGACCCGCGAACGCGCATCAGGCCCGACTGCTCCGGCTGTTGCGCGACGGTGGCCCCCACTCCCGTGCCCAACTGGGCGACCAGGTCGACCTCTCCCGGTCGAAGCTGGCCGTGGAGGTGGACCGGCTGCTGGAGACGGAACTCGTCGTGGCCGACGGACTCGCCGCCTCGCGCGGCGGCCGGCGTTCCCACAACATCCGTCTCAACCCGCACCTGCGCCTCCTCGGCGTGGACATCGGCGCGACCTCGGTCGACGTCGCCGTCACCAACGCCGAACTGGAGATCCTCGGACACCTCAACCAGCCCATCGACGTCCGTGACGGACCGGTCGCGGTGTTCGAGCAAGTCCTGGCCATGGCAGCGAAGTTGAAGGCCACCGGGCTCGCCGAGGGGTTCGACGGCGCCGGTATCGGCGTCCCGGGCCCGGTCCGCTTCCCCGAGGGCGTCCCGGTGGCGCCGCCGATCATGCCCGGCTGGGACGGCTTCCCCGTACGGGAGGCGCTCAGCCAGGACCTCGGCTGCCCGGTCATGGTCGACAACGACGTGAACCTGATGGCGATGGGGGAGCAGCACGCGGGCGTCGCCCGCACCGTCGGCGACTTCCTCTGCGTCAAGATCGGTACCGGCATCGGCTGCGGCATCGTCGTCGGCGGTGAGGTCTACCGCGGTACGACGGGCAGCGCCGGCGACATCGGGCACATCCAGGCCGTCCCCGACGGCCGCCCGTGCGCCTGCGGCAACCGGGGCTGCCTGGAGGCCCACTTCAGCGGCTCGGCCCTCGCCCGGGACGCGATGGAGGCCGCCGAACAGCGGCTCTCCGCCGAACTCGCGAGCCGCCTGGAGACGAACGGCACGCTCAGCGCCGTCGACGTCGCCGCCGCGGCCGCCGCGGGGGACGCCACCGCCCTCGACCTGATCCGCGAGGGCGGCAACCGCACCGGCCAGGTCATCGCCGGCCTGGTCAGTTTCTTCAACCCCGGCCTGGTGGTGATCGGCGGCGGGGTGACCGGTCTCGGCCACACCCTGCTCGCCGCCATCCGCACCCAGGTCTACCGCCAGTCGCTGCCCCTGGCGACCGGCAACCTGCCCATCGTCCTGGGGGAGTTGGGCCCCACCGCCGGAGTCATCGGCGCGGCCCGGCTCATCAGCGACCACCTGTTCTCACCCGCGTAAGCAGCCCACGGCACCACCGCACGGAACAGCGCACCCGCACCACGTACGGCTCCGCCGCTCCATCCTGCTCCGCCGCTCCACCCCTGCTCCGATGCTCCGCCCCCGCTCCGCCGCGCTCCACCCTGCCCTGACAACGTCGGCCCGACCGCGCCCTGACACCGGCCCGCACGCCCGCCGAGGGGAATCCGCATGGCACCCGAACCACCGCTGCTCAGCATGTCCGGCATCACCAAGTCGTTCCCCGGCGTCCGGGCCCTGGACGGCGTCGACCTCGACGTCCAGGCCGGCGAGGTGCACTGCCTGCTCGGCCAGAACGGCGCCGGAAAGTCCACCCTGATCAAGGTGCTGGCCGGCGCCCACCAGCCCGACACGGGCACGATCCGCTGGCGCGGGGAAGAGGTCACCCTGCGCTCGCCGATCGCCGCCATGCGCCTCGGCATCGCCACCATCTACCAGGAACTCGACCTGGTGGAGCACATGACGGTCGCCGAGAACGTCCACCTCGGCCAGGAGCCGACGACCGCCGGGTTCGTGGTCCGCCCGAGAACGTCCAGGGAGGCGACAGGCCGGCTGCTGGCCCGCCTCGGGCATCCGGAGATCGAACCGGCCAGGCCGGTGGGGGAGTTGTCGGCGGCACAGCAGCAGATCGTCTCGATGGCGCGGGCGCTCTCGCACGACGTGCGCCTCATCGTGATGGACGAACCGTCGGCGGCGCTCGACCCGGACGAGGTCGAGAACCTCTTCCGCATCGTCGACGATCTCACCGCCGACGGAGTCGCCGTCGTCTACATCTCGCACCGCCTTGAGGAGATCCGGCGCATCGGGGACCGGGTGACCGTGCTGAAGGACGGCCGGGCCGTCGCGGGCGGGCTGCCCGCGAAGTCCACCCCGACCCGCGAGGTGGTCTCCCTGATGACCGGCCGCGACGTCGAGTACGTCTTCCCCCCGCGGCCCGGCTCCGCGCCGACCGGCGAACCGGTGCTGACCGTCGAAGGGCTGTCCCGCAAGGGCGAGTTCGCCCCCCTCGACCTGCAGCTGCGCCCCGGGGAGATCGTCGGGCTCGCCGGTCTGGTCGGCTCCGGGCGCTCCGAGATCCTGGAGACCGTCTACGGGGCCCGCAGACCGGACACCGGCCGTGTCCTGGTCGACGGACGCCCGCTGCGGCCGGGCAGCGTCCGCGCCGCCGTGCGCGCCGGGATCGGGCTCGCCCCCGAGGAACGCAAGGCGCAGGCCCTGCTCATGCTGGAGTCCGTCACCCGCAACGTGTCGGTCTCCGCCATGTCCCGCTTCTCCCGGGCCGGCTGGATCGACCGGGGCGCGGAACTGGGCGCCGCCCGCGCCGCCACCCGTGAGCTGTCGCTCCGGCCGGACAACCCGGACGTGCCCGTGCGCACCCTGTCCGGCGGCAACCAGCAGAAGGCCGTGCTCGCCCGCTGGCTGCTGCGCGGCTGCCGGGTGCTGCTGCTGGACGAACCCACCCGCGGCGTCGACGTCGGCGCCCGCGCCGAGCTGTACGCGGTCGTCCGCCGCCTGGCGGACGAGGGCCTAGCCGTACTGCTCGTCTCCAGCGAGGTGCCCGAGGTGCTCGGCCTCGCCGACCGCGTCCTGGTGCTCCGGGAAGGCGACGTCGTCCACACGGCGCCCGCCCGGGAGCTCGACGAACACCGTGTACTCGACCTGGTCATGGAAGGAAGCCCGGCGTCATGACACAGCCCGTCTCCCCGCCGCGGGAACGCACCGACAAGGTGCCCGCCACCGGCGAAACACCCGCCTGGCGCGCCGTGTTGTTCCGCGCCGACCTCCGTACGCTGTCCCTGCTCGGCGTGCTCGCCGTACTCGTCCTCATCGGCGGCATCACCAGACCCGACGAGTTCCTGGACACCCGCAACCTCCAACTCGTCCTCACCCAGGCCTCCGTCATCGGTGTGGTCACCGTCGGCATGACCTTCGTCATCACCTCCGGCGGCATCGACCTGTCGGTCGGCGCGATCGTCGCCCTGTCCTCGGTGTGGGCGACCACCGTCGCCACCCAGGAGTTCGGCTTCGCCGGCATCCTGTTCACCGCCGTCCTCGTCGGAGTGGGTTGCGGCCTGGTCAACGGGGTGCTCATCGCCTACGGCGGGATGGTCCCGTTCATCGCGACGCTCGCCATGCTCGCCTCGGCCCGCGGCCTGGCCCTGCTGATCACCGACGGGCGGACCCAGGTGGTCACCGTCGACGGGGTCCTCGACCTCGGTGAACGCGACTCCTACGTCCTCGGCGTCCCGCCCCTGGTCCTGGTGTTCGCGGCGGTCACCGTCATCGGCTGGCTGATGCTCAACCGGACCACCTTCGGGCGCCGCACCGTCGCCGTCGGAGGCAACCCGGAGGCGGCCCGGCTCGCCGGCATCGATGTCCGCCGCCAGCGGCTCTACCTCTACCTGCTGTCCGGACTGTGCTGCGGCATCGCCGCCTTCCTGCTGATCGTCCTGGCCGGCTCCGGCCAGAACACCAACGGCAACCTCTACGAACTCGACGCCATCGCCGCCGCGATCATCGGCGGCACCCTGCTCACCGGAGGCCGCGGCACCATCGTCGGCTCCGTGCTGGGCGTCCTGATCTTCACCACGATCACCAACATCTTCGCCCTGAACAACCTGCAGAGCGACGTCCAGCAGATCGCCAAGGGCGCGATCATCGTCGCCGCCGTGCTGGTCCAGCGCCGTACCGCGAGCACGACCTGACGAAAGGGTTCACCGCCATGCCAGAGCCGACGCCTTCCACGAGCCGCAGAGGGCTGCTCTTCGGAGCCGCCGCCGTGTCCGCCGGTGTCCTCGTCACCGGCTGCACCAGCAACGAACCGAGCGACGCGAAGCCGACCGCGAACGACCAGCCGGTGGCCGACGACAAGCCCGGCAAGCCGGTCACCATCGGCTTCGCCGGACCGCAGGCCGACCACGGCTGGCTCAACGCCATCAACGACCAGGCCAAGAAGCGCGCCGAGAAGTACTCCGACGTCACCATGGAGACCACCGAGGGCTCCAACGACACCGCCCAGCAGATCGGCCAGATCGAGACCCTCATCAACAAGAAGGTCGACGTCCTGGTGGTGCTGCCCGCCGACGGCAAGGCGCTCACCCAGGTCGGGCTGAAGGCGATGCGCGCCGGCATCCCCGTCGTCAACCTCGACCGCATCTTCAACACCCCGCAGGCCTACCGCTGCTGGATCGGCGGCGACAACTACGGGATGGGCCTGAACGCCGGGCACTACATCGGCGAGAAGCTCAAGGACACTCCGGACGCCCGGGTCGTCGAACTGGCCGGCCTGGACAACCTGGAACTCACCAAGCAGCGCACCCAGGGCTTCGACGACGCACTGAAGAACTACCCCAACATCAAGAAGGTGGCCCGCCAGGCCGCCGAGTTCACCGTCGAGTCCGGTCAGGCCAAGATGGCCCAGCTCCTCCAGGCACAGTCGAAGTTCGACGCGCTGTGGAACCACGACGACGACCAGGGCGTGGGTGCGCTGCGCGCCGTCGAACAGGCCGGTCGGGACGACTTCCTGATGGTCGGCGGCGCGGGCGCGCTCTCCGCCTTCGAGGCGATCAAGGCGGACGACGGCGTCCTGAAGGCGACGGTGCTGTACCCGCCGTCGATGGCCGCCTCCGCGATCGACCTCGCCCGTGCCCTCGGCCAGGGCAAGGGGATCGGCGGCCTCGCCGAGTTCGAGATCCCCACCTCGCTGACCTGCTACTCGGCCGTGGTCGACAAGGAGAACGTCGACCAGTACATGTCCACCGGCTTCAAGTGACGAGCCCCGCCCCACGGGCCTGACCGGCCCACCGGGCGGGGCCCACCCCCGCCCGCCACGACGACGAGGAGGACATCCGTATGGCACAGCCGCAGCAGTCAGAGGGGGCAGACGGCGCGGGAACGGGGAAGCCACCCCTGCGCGTCGGCATGGTCGGCTACGCCTTCATGGGCGCCGCCCACTCCCAGGGCTGGCGCACCGCGGACCGCGTCTTCGACCTGCCGCTGAGCCCCGAACTGGCCGTGATCTGCGGCCGGGACGCCACCGCGGTGCGCGCGGCGGCCGACCGCCACGGCTGGGCGGACACCGAGACCGACTGGCGTGCCCTGGTCGAACGGGACGACGTCGACCTGATCGACATCTGCACCCCGGGCGACAGCCACGCCGAGATCGCGCTGGCCGCCCTCGCCGCGGGCAAGCACGTGCTGTGCGAGAAGCCCCTAGCCAACACCGTGGCCGAGGCCGAGGCGATGGTCCGTGCCGCCGAAGAGGCCCAGGGACGGGGCCGGTTGGCGATGGTCGGCTTCAACTACCGCCGGATTCCCGCGACCGCGCTGGCCCGGCGGATGGTGGCCGAGGGCCGCATCGGCACCCTGCGGCACGTACGGGTGGCGTACCTCCAGGACTGGCTGGTGGACCCCGCGTTCCCGCTGACCTGGCGGCTGCGCCGGGAACAGGCCGGCTCCGGCTCGCTCGGCGACCTCGGCGCGCACATCGTCGACCTGGCCCAGTACCTGGCGGGGGAGCCGCTGGCGGGCGTCTCCGCGCTCACCGAGACGTTCGTCCGCCGACGGCCGCTGCCGACCGGGCCCACCAGCGGACTGGCCGCCGTCGATGCCGTCGGGGCCACCGGCACCGGCGAGGTCACCGTCGACGACGCGGCCCTGTTCACCGGCCGCTTCGCCTCCGGCGCCCTGGCCTCCTTCGAGGCCACCCGGTACGCCACCGGCCGCAAGAACGCCCTGCGCATCGAACTCAACGGCGAGCACGGCTCGTTGGCCTTCGACCTGGAACGGCTCAACGAGCTCTCCTACCACGACGGCACCGAGCCCGGCGCACACGCGGGGTTCCGCCGCATCCTCGTCACCGAACCCGACCACCCCTACCTGGACGCCTGGTGGCCGCCGGGCCACGGCCTCGGCTACGAGCACACCTTCGTGCACCAGGCCCGTGACCTGGTCCACGCCGTCGCCGACGGCCGCACACCCGAACCCTCCTTCGCCGACGGGCTGCAGGTGCAACGCGTGCTCGCGGCCGTGGAGGAGAGCGCCGAGAAGAACTCCCTCTACACGACGATCGCCGCCTGAGGAGGACGGAGACCGATGCCGCGCAACTTCACGCTGTTCACCGGACAGTGGGCGGACCTGCCACTGGAGGAAGTCTGCCGACTCGCCCGGGACTTCGGCTACGACGGCCTCGAACTCGCCTGCTGGGGAGACCACTTCGAGGTCGACAAGGCACTCGCCGACCCGTCCTACGTCGCCTCCCGGCACCAACTCCTCGACAAGTACGGCCTCAGGTGCTGGGCGATCTCCAACCACCTGGTCGGCCAGGCGGTGTGCGACGCCATCATCGACGAACGCCACCAGGCCATCCTGCCCGCCAGGATCTGGGGCGACGGCGAACCCGAGGGCGTACGGCAGCGGGCCGCCGCCGAGATCAAGGACACCGCGCGCGCCGCGTCCCTCCTCGGCGTCGACACCGTCATCGGATTCACCGGATCGGCGATCTGGCACCTGGTCGCCATGTTCCCGCCCGCCCCCGAGTCGATGATCGACCGCGGCTACGAGGACTTCGCGACGCGCTGGAACCCGATCCTGGACGTCTTCGACGCCGAGGGCGTGCGGTTCGCGCACGAGGTGCACCCCGGCGAGATCGCCTACGACTACTGGACCACCGTGCGCACCCTGGAGGCGGTCGACCACCGGCCGGCCTTCGGACTCAACTTCGACCCCTCCCACTTCGTGTGGCAGGACCTCGACCCGGTCGGCTTCCTGTGGGACTTCCGTGACCGGATCTACCACGTGGACTGCAAGGAGGCCCGCAAGCGCCTCGACGGCCGCAACGGCCGCCTCGGCTCCCACCTGCCCTGGGGCGACCCCCGGCGCGGCTGGGACTTCGTCTCCGCCTGCCACGGCGACGTCCCCTGGGAGGACGTCTTCCGCATGCTGCGCTCCATCGACTACCGGGGCCCCGTCTCCGTCGAGTGGGAGGACGCCGGCATGGACCGGCTCCAGGGCGCCCCGGAGGCGCTGAACCGGCTCAAGGCGTACGACTTCGAGCCGCCCAGCGCGTCCTTCGACGCCGCGTTCAGCAGCTGAACCGCGCGCCCGACGGCAGGTCGGGAGAGGGGGCCGGAGCATCCGCCGGCCCCCGGCCCGGCCTGCCCGGATCCCGCTTTGTCCTGTGCCGGGGAAAAGTTCAACCGGCTCTGACCCAAGGGGTGTTCGTTCCGGAAGAACGCGGTTACCGTCCCTGAAGCGTTCAGGACACCCGCGCCTCCGGAGTGACGGCGCATCCCGGCATCCGCACGCACCGCACGTCTTCGCACCTGTTCCGTACGGCCCCACCCCGTTCCCGGAGGGACTTCGTGCACAGAAGCAGACTCAAACCCACCCGCACCACGAGGCGTACCGGACTCCGCACCGCCCTCGCCCTGCTCACCGGCCTGATGCTGGCCGCGGGCACCCCGGCGACCGTCGCCGGCGCCCACCCGGGCCACCCGGAACACGACGAACCGGTAGCCGCCGAGGGGCAGTTCCAGCAGGTGCCGCTCGCCAAGGGCGAGCCCGAGACGGGCGAGCCGATGTCGCTCGCCGTACTCCCGGACCGCAGCGTCCTGCACACCTCGCGCGACGGCACCCTGCGCCTCACCGACCAGGGGGGCGTCACCAAGGTCGCCGGAAAGATCCCCGTCTACAGCCATGACGAGGAGGGCCTGCAGGGCGTCGGTATCGACCCGGACTTCGAGAACAACCGGGCGATCTACCTCTACTACGCCCCGCCGCTCGACACCCCCGCCGGCGACGCCCCGGAGACCGGCACCGCCGAGGACTTCGCGAAGTTCGACGGCGTCAACCGCCTCTCCCGGTTCGTCCTCAACCCGAGCGGCACGCTGGACCTGGCCAGCGAGAAGAAGGTCCTGGACGTCGAGGCGTCCCGCGGCACCTGCTGCCACGTCGGCGGCGACATCGACTTCGACGCCGAGGGCAACCTCTACCTGTCCACCGGCGACGACACCAACCCCTTCGCCTCCGACGGCTTCACCCCGATCGACGAGCGGCCCGGCCGCAACCCGGCCTTCGACGCCCGCCGCAGCTCCGGCAACACCAACGACCTGCGCGGCAAGATCCTGCGCATCAAGGTCGCCGAGGACGGCTCGTACACCGTCCCGGAGGGCAACCTCTTCGCCCCCGGAACCGAGAAGACCCGCCCCGAGATCTACGCGATGGGCTTCCGCAACCCGTTCCGGATCAGCGTCGACGAGAAGACCGGCACCGTCTACGTCGGCGACTACGGCCCCGACGCCGGCGCCGCCGACCCGAAGCGGGGCCCGGCGGGACAGGTCGAGTTCGCCAAGGTCACCGAGGCCGCCAACTTCGGCTGGCCGTTCTGCACCGGCGACAACGACGCCTACGTCGACTACGACTTCGCCACCAAGACCTCCGGCGAGAAGTTCGACTGCGACGCCCCGAAGAACACCTCGCGACACAACACCGGCCTCACCGACCTGCCGCCCGCCCAGCCCGCCTGGATCCCGTACGACGGCGGTTCCGTGCCCGAGTTCGGCAGCGGCTCCGAGTCCCCGATGGCCGGCCCGGTCTACCGCTACGACCCGGACCTCGACTCCAAGGTGAAGTTCCCCGAGGCGTACGACGGCGACTTCTTCGCGGGTGAGTTCGGCCGCCGCTGGATCAAGCGGATCGAGCAGGCCGAAGACGGTTCCGGCGGGTCCATCGCGAAGATCAACGACTTCCCGTGGACCGGCACCCAGATCATGGACATGGACTTCGGTCCCGACGGCGCGCTCTACGTCCTGGACTACGGCCTCTCCTGGTTCCAGGGCGACGACAACTCCGCGCTGTACCGGATCGAGAACGCCCAGGACGGCTTCTCCCCGATCGCCGAGGTGAGCGCGGACAAGACCTCCGGCGCGGCCGGCCTCAAGGTCGCCTTCACCGCCTCCGCCAAGGACGCCGACTCCCCGGACCTCACCTACAGCTGGGACTTCGGCGACGGCGCCAAGGGCGAGGGCCTCAAGCCCACCCACAAGTACAAGAAGATCGGCACCTACACCGCGACCTTCACCGCCAAGGACCCCGAGGGCAACACCGGCAACGCCAGCGTCCGCATCGTGGTCGGCAACACCGAGCCCAAGGTGACGATCGACGTCCCGGGCAACGGAACTCTGGCCGCCTTCGGCGAGCCCGTCCCGTTCAAGGTGACCGTCACCGACCCCGAGGAGAAGGTCGACTGCTCCAAGGTCAAGGTCGTCTACAGCCTCGGCCACGACTCCCACGCCCACGAGCTGACCAGCGAGACGGGCTGCGAGGGCACCCTCAAACCGCCCCCAGGTGACGGCGGTCACGACCCCAACGCCAACATCTACGGTGTCGTCGGAGCCAGTTACACCGACGGCGGGGCGAACGGCCAGGAGGCCCTGACCGGCACCGCGCGCACCGTGCTCCAGCCGCTGCACCGCCAGGCCGAGCACTTCACCGCCCAGTCGGGCGTGAAGACCTTCGACAAGACCGCCGCCAACGGCGGCAAGACCGTCGGCGACATCCACGACGGCGACTGGATCTCCTTCAGCCCCTACCGGTTCGACGGGCAGAAGAAGCTGACCGTCCGGGCCTCCTCCGGCGGCGCCGGCGGCTTCGTCGAACTGCGCACCGGCTCGCCCGACGGCAAGCTGCACGGCTCGGCGTACATCCCGCCGACCGGCGGCTGGGAGACGTTCCAGAACGTCGACGTGCCGCTGCGCTCCCTGCCGAAGAAGACCACCGAGATCTTCCTGGTCTTCCGGGGCGGCGACGGCGCGCTGTACGACGTGGACGACTTCGAGTTCTCCACCCAGCCGTTCAAGGGAGGCAAGAAGGTCCTGGTCTTCTCCAAGACCGCCGGTTTCCGGCACGACTCCATCCCGGCCGGCGTCGCCGCCCTCAAGGAACTCGGCGCCCCGGCCGGCATCACGGTCGACGCGACCGAGGAGGCCGGACAGTTCACCACGGCCAACCTCGCCAAGTACGACGCGGTAGCCTTCCTGTCCACCACCGGTGACGTGCTGAACGCCGCCCAGCAGAAGGCGTTCGAGAACTACGTCGCGGGCGGCGGCGGATACATGGGCATCCACGCCGCCGCCGACACCGAGTACGACTGGGAGTTCTACGGCGGCCTCGTCGGCGCCTACTTCGACTCGCACCCGGCCATCCAGAAGGCCACCGTGCGCGTCGAGGACCACGACCACCCGTCCACCGCGCATCTGGACGACGCCTGGGAGCGCACCGACGAGTGGTACAACTACCGCACCAACCCGCGTGAGCAGGCCAAGGTCCTCGCCACCCTGGACGAGACGACCTACCAGGGCGGCACCATGAAGGGCGACCACCCGATCGCCTGGTGCCAGAGCTACGGCGGCGGCCGCTCCTTCTACACCGGCGGCGGCCACACCAAGGAGTCCTACGCCGAGGAGGCCTTCCGCACCCATCTGCTCGGCGGCCTGCAGTACGCCACCGGCCAGGTCAAGGCGGACTGCAAGCCCGCCAAGGGCTACCGGACGATCTTCAACGGCCAGACCCTGGACGGCTGGAAGCAGGCCGGCCCCGGCAAGTTCGACGTCAAGGACGGCACCCTGGAGTCCGAGGGCGGCATGGGTCTGCTCTGGTACCAGGCCAAGGAGCTGAAGTCCTACTCCCTCAAGCTCGACTGGAAGATGCGGGGCGACGACAACTCCGGTGTCTTCGTGGGCTTCCCGGCCTCCGACGACCCCTGGTCCGCGGTGAACAAGGGCTACGAGATCCAGATCGACGCCACGGACGCGCCCGACCGCACCACGGGCTCCGTCTACTCGTTCAAGTCGGCGAACATCAAGGCCCGTGACCAGGTCCTGCGTCCGCCCGGCCAGTGGAACTCCTACGAGATCAAGGTCCAGGGCGAACGGCTCCAGGTGTTCCTCAACGGAGTCAAGATCAACGACTTCACCAACAAGGACCCCGAGCGGAGCCTGACCGACGGCTACATCGGCCTCCAGAACCACGGGGCCGACGACCATGTCTCCTTCCGCAACATCCAGCTGAAGGAACTGCCCTCCTAGGGCGACCGGAACGGCGGCGGGCGGAGGACGCCGGACCTCCGCCCGTCGTCCCGCCGGGCCCCGCGCCCGGCACCCCGCCGGGCCCTCACGGGCCCGCTTCCGGCGCTCGCACCCGGTTCGCGTACGACAAGGAGGCTGCCCATGTCCGCCGAACCGTCCCTCCCCACCCCCACCCCCACCCCTTCTCCTGCCCTTTCTCCTTCCCTTTCCCCGGCCCCGCGCTTCGGCGTCTGGCTCCTCGGGGCGCGCGGATCCGTGGCCACGACCGCGATCGCGGGCTGCGCCGCCGTCACCGCCGGACTCCACCCGCCGACCGGCATGGTCACCGAAACCCCCGACTTCGCCTCGTGCGGCCTGCCGCCGCTGTCCTCCCTCGTCTTCGGCGGCCACGACACCGTCGACTGCCCGCTGCCCAAACGCGCCGAACACCTCGCCGCCGGCGGCGTCCTGCCGCACGGACTGCCCTCCGCCGTACACGCCGAACTCGTCGCCGCCGACCGGGAGATCAGACCCGGCGGCCCCCTGCCCGGTGACACGGACGGCGGCTCGGGCCGCCAGGACGACGAACTGATCGACGTGTTCGCGGCCGACATCCGCGACTTCGTGCACCGCCAGGGCCTCACGGGCGCCGTCGTGGTGAACGTCGCCTCCACCGAGCCCGCTCCCACCGACGGCTCCCTGCCGCCGAGCTCCCGCTACGCGGCGGCCGCCCTGCGCGCCGGCTGCCCCTACGTCAACTTCACCCCCTCCACGGGCCTGCACCACCCGGCGCTGGCCCCGCTCGCCGAGTCCTCGGGCCTGCCGTACGCGGGCCGCGACGGCAAAACCGGGCAGACCCTGCTGCGCTCCGTGCTCGGCCCGATGTTCCTGCAGCGCGCCCTCGCCGTGCGCGCCTGGTCCGGCACCAACCTGCTGGGCGGCGGCGACGGTGCCGCCCTCGCCGACCCCGCGGCCGCCGCCGCCAAGAACGCCGGCAAGGACCGCGTCCTCGCCGACACCCTCGGCACCACCCCCGAGGGCGAGGTCCACATCGACGACGTACCCGCGCTCGGCGACTGGAAGACGGCCTGGGACCACATCGCCTTCGACGGCTTCCTCGGCACCCGCATGGTCCTGCAGACCACCTGGCAGGGCTGCGACTCGGCGCTCGCCGCACCGCTCGTCCTCGACCTGGCCCGGCTGGTCGTCCGCGCCCGGCAGCAAGGCCTGTCCGGTCCGCTGAGCGAGCTGGGCTTCTACTTCAAGGATCCCGTGGGGGACGGCCCGTCCTCACTGGCCGAGCAGTACGCGGAGCTGAGGCGCTTCGCCGGGCGACTGCGGGACGGCGCCGACGAGCACGGGACGCAGCGGTGAACCGCACGACCGCCCCGGCACGGGACACGTCCGCGCCCACCGGGCCGCCGGCGGCAGACGGCCCGGTGGGCACGGACGCCGCCACGCCCCTCCCCGGCCCCGCGCCCCGCACCTCCCGCCCCCGCTCAGGCCGCGCGGGCGCCTGGGCCGAACTGCTGCGCCTGCCTGCGCTGTTCACCGTCCCCGGCGACGCCCTGGCCGGCGCGGCGGCGGCCGGCGCACGCCCCGGACCCCGCACCCTGCTCGCCATCGGCTCCTCCCTGTGCCTGTACGAGGCCGGCATGGCCCTGAACGACTGGGCGGACCGCGCCGAGGACGCCGTGGAACGCCCGCACCGCCCGCTTCCCTCCGGCCGCGTCCGCCCGGCCGCCGCCCTCACCGCAGCCGGTGCCCTCACCGGCGCCGGACTGGCGCTCGCCGCCGGTGCGGGACGCCCCGCCCTCGCGGTGGCCGCGCCCCTGGCGGCGACCGTCTGGGCCTACGACCTCGCCCTGAAGCACACCCCCGCCGGCCCCGCGGCCATGGCCGCCGCCCGCGGACTGGACCTGCTCCTGGGCGCGGCCGCCACCGGCGGCAACACCCGGGCCGCCCTGCCCTCCGCCGCGCTGCTCGGCACGCACACCCTCGCGGTCACGGCCGTCTCCCGCCGGGAGACCACCGGCGGTTCGGTCCTGGCCCCGCTGGCAGCCCTCGCGACGACGGGGGCGCTGACCCGGCTGGTCGCCCGCCCCACCCGACTCCCGGCAGGCCGGCGGGCAGCAGCCGCCCCCGGCCTGCCGGGCTCCAGCCCGGCCGGGCACCCGCCCCGGGCCACCGGCATCCTCACCACCGCCCTGGGCGCCGCCTACGCCGCCACGGCCGCCCGGCCCTACTTCCACGCCGTGCTCAACCCCTCGCCCCCGCTCACCCAACGCGCCGTCGGCGGCGGCATCCGGGCCACGATCCCGCTCCAGGCCGCGCTCGCCGCCCGCTCCGGCTCGGCCGCCACCTCCCTGCTCGTCGCGGCCCTGGCCCCGGCCGGCCGGATGTTCGCGAGGAGGTCCGCCATGAGGAAGGTGAGCATCACGTGAGCCGGAACCCGAACGGCGTCCCCCCGACCCCGCTCCGCTTCGGCTACGGCACCAACGGCCTCGCCGACCTCCGCCTCGACGACGCCCTCGCCCTCCTCGCCGACCTCGGCTACGACGGGGTCGGGCTGACCCTCGACCACATGCACCTCGACCCGCTCGCCCCGGACCTCGCCGCCCGCACCCGTCGGGTCGCGCACCGACTGGACGCGCTCGGCCTCGGCGTCACCGTGGAGACCGGCGCCCGCTACGTGCTCGACCCCCGCCGCAAGCACGGACCGTCGCTGCTGGACCCCGACCCGGACGACCGCGCCCGCCGCGTCGACCTCCTCCTGCGGGCGGTCCGCGTCGCCGCCGACCTCGGCGCGCACGCCGTGCACTGCTTCAGCGGCACCCTCCCCGACGGCACGGCCGAGGACACCGCCTGGGAACGCCTCGCCGAGACCCTCACCCCCGTCCTGGACGCCGCCGCCACCGCCGGCGTCCCGCTCGCCGTCGAACCCGAACCCGGCCACCTCCTCGCCACCCTCGCCGACTTCCACCGCCTGCGCCGCACGCTCGGCGACCCCGAACCCCTCGGCCTCACCCTGGACCTCGGCCACTGCCAGTGCCTCGAACCCCTCCCACCCGCCGACTGCGTACGCGACGCCGCCCCCTGGCTGCGCCACGTCCAGATCGAGGACATGCGCCGCGGCGTCCACGAGCACCTGCCCTTCGGAGACGGCGAGATCGACTTCCCGCCCGTCCTCGCGGCCCTCGCCGCCACCGGCTACCAGGGCCTGACCGTCGTCGAACTGCCCCGCCACTCCCACGCGGGCCCCCACTTCGCGGCCCGTTCCCTCCCGTTCCTCCACGCCGCGGCCCGCGCCGCCGCGACCGCCAACGGCGCCGGCACGGCTCCCGCCCCCGCGTCCCCAACCGGCGATCCCTCCGCCACCCCCGAAGGGAGCAGCACCCCGTGAACCACCCCCGTGCCACCCCGGCCACCCCGGAGGCAGCCACCCTTGACGGCCCCGAGGCGGCCCCCCGCCCTCCGGGATCCTCGGCGGCCCCGGCAGCCGACGGCACCACCTCCGCCGCTCCCGCCGCCCCGCTCCACCCCGCCGTCACCCCGCTCGCCGAACTGCACCGTTCTCTCTCCGCCCGCCTCGACACGGCCGCTCGCGCCTGGCTGGACCAGGCCCTGGACGAGGCAGCCGCCCGCCCCGGCACCCACGGGCCCATCTCCGTCTGGGAGCTGCGTCTGGCCGAGGCCGGCCGCCGCTGCGGCCTCGCCCACGCCGACGCCGCCCGCGTCCTGATCCTGCACGCGGCCCGCGCCGACCTCGAGGCGCTGACCCGGGTCTACCACCAGGGCACCGCCGACGAACGCCGGGCCGTCCTGCACGCCCTGCCCCACCTCGTGCCCGGCCCCGAGGCCCGCCCGCTCGTCGAGGACGCGCTGCGCACCAACGACACCCGGCTCGTCTCCGCCGCCGTCGGCCCGTACTGCGCCCGGCACCTCGACGCCCACGCCTGGCGGCACGCCGTACTGAAGTGCCTCTTCACCGGAGTCGCCGTGGATCACGTGGCGGACCTGCCCCGGCGCGCCCGGGGCGACGGCGAACTCGCCCGCATGCTCGGCGACTACGCCGACGAGCGCACCGCCGCGGGCCGCCCCGTCCCGGAGGACCTGCACCGGGTACAGGCCCTGATCCGGCCCGAGTCCGCCACCCCGACACCCGCCACGGACGGCCCCCGCACCCCCCACGGCCCCCATGTCAAGGAGTCCTGATGCGCCTCTTCGACCCCCACATCCACATGACCTCGCGGACCACCGACGACTACGAGGCCATGTACGCGGCGGGTGTCCGCGCCGTCGTCGAGCCCGCCTTCTGGCTCGGCCAGCCCCGCACCTCGCCGACCTCCTTCCTCGACTACTTCGACGCCCTCCTCGGCTGGGAACCCTTCCGGGCCGCCCAGTACGGCATCGCCCACCACTGCACCCTCGCCCTCAACCCCAAGGAGGCCAACGACCCGCGCTGCACGCCCGTCCTCGACCTGCTGCCCCGGTATCTCGTCAAGGACAACGTCGTGGCCGTCGGCGAGATCGGCTACGACTCCATGACCCCCGCCGAGGACACCGCGCTCGCCGCCCAGCTCCAGCTCGCGGCCGACCACGGCCTGCCCGCGATGGTGCACACCCCGCACCGCGACAAGCTCGCCGGCCTGCGCCGTACGCTCGACGTCGTCCGGGAGTCGGAACTGCCCATGGACCGCGTCCTGATGGACCACCTCAACGAGACCACCGTCAAGGAGGCCAAGGACAGCGGCTGCTGGCTGGGCTTCTCCGTCTACCCCGACACCAAGATGGACGAGGAGCGGATGGTCGCGATCCTGCGCGCCCACGGCCCCGAACGGGTCCTGGTCAACTCCGCGGCCGACTGGGGGAAGAGCGACCCGCTCAAGACCCGCAAGGTCGCCGACCTGATGCTCGCCGAGGGCTTCACCGACGACGACGTCGACCGGGTGCTGTGGCGCAACCCCGTCGCCTTCTACGGACTCAGCGGCCGGCTGAACCTCGACGTCACCACCACGGACGCCACCCACGAGGGCAACTCCATCCTGCGCGGGGCCCCGAGAGACGAACCCCGGCCAGCCGGCGCCCCTGCCGCGGAGGCGTGAGCCATGCGCTTCCGCCACCCCGACGGCTCCACCGTCCACCTGGCCTACTGCACCAACGTCCACCCCGCCGAGACCCTCGACGGCGTCCTCGCCCAGCTCCGCGACCACTGCGAGCCCGTCCGCCGCCGCCTCGGCCGGGACAGGCTCGGCATCGGCCTGTGGCTCGCCAAGGACGCCGCCCACGCCCTGGTCACCGACCCGTCCGCCCTGCGCGGCCTGCGCTGCGAACTCGACCGGCGCGGCCTCGAGGTCGTCACCCTCAACGGCTTCCCCTACGAGGGCTTCGGCGCCGAGGAGGTCAAGTACCGCGTCTACAAACCGGACTGGGCCGATCCCGAACGCCTGGAGCACACCACCTCGCTGGCCCGCCTGCTCGCCGGACTGCTCCCCGACGACGTCCCCGACGGCAGCATCTCCACCTTGCCGCTGGCCTGGCGCACCGCCCATGACCCGGAGCGCGCCGAAACCTCCCGCACCGCCCTGCGCACCCTCGCCGAACGCCTCGACGCGCTCCAGGAGCTGACCGGGCGCTCCATCCGCATCGCCCTGGAGCCGGAACCCGGCTGCGTCGTCGAAACCACCCACGACGCCATCGCACCGCTCACCGCGATCGGCCACGACCGCATCGGCATCTGTGTCGACACCTGCCACCTCGCCACCTCCTTCGAAGACCCGCACACCGCCCTGGACGACCTCACCCGGGCCGGCATCCCCGTGGTCAAGTCCCAGCTGTCCGCCGCACTCCACGCCGAACAGCCCCACCTCCCCGAGGTCCGCGAGGCCCTGGCCGCCTTCGCCGAACCCCGCTTCCTGCACCAGACCCGCACCTCCACCGCCGCCGGACTGCGCGGCACCGACGACCTGGCCGAGGCCCTGGCCGGCGACGCCCTGCCCGACGCGGCGCCCTGGCGCGCCCACTTCCACGTCCCGCTGCACGCGGCCCCCACCGCGCCCCTCACCTCCACGCTGCCCGTGCTGAAAACCGCCCTGACCCGGCTCGTCGGCGGCCCGCACCCGCTCACCCGCCACCTCGAGGTCGAGACCTACACCTGGCAGGCCCTCCCACCCGAGCTGCGGCCCCGGGGCCGCGCCCAGCTCGCCGACGGCATCGCCGCCGAACTCACCCTCGCCCGCGACCTGCTGACGGACCTAGGCCTGAAGGAACTCCCTTGAACGACCCCACCCCCCTCCTCGTCCTCGACGTCGTGGGCCTCACCCCCCGCCTCCTCGATCACATGCCCCGCCTCAAGGCCCTCGGCCAGTCCGGCTCCCGGGCCCCGCTCGGCACCGTGCTGCCCGCCGTCACCTGCGCCGCCCAGTCCACCTTCCTCACCGGCACCCTCCCCTCCGAACACGGCATCGTCGGCAACGGCTGGTACTTCCGCGAACTCGGCGACGTCCTGCTGTGGCGCCAGCACAACGGTCTCGTCGCCGGGGACAAACTCTGGGACGCCGCCCGCCGCGCCCACCCCGGCTACACCGTCGCCAACATCTGCTGGTGGTACGCCATGGGCGCCGACACCGACATCACCGTCACCCCCCGCCCGGTCTACTACGCCGACGGCCGCAAGGAACCCGACTGCTACACCCGGCCGCCCGCCCTGCACGACGAACTCACCGAGAAGTTCGGCACCTTCCCGCTCTTCCACTTCTGGGGCCCCGGCGCGGACCTCGTCTCCAGCCGGTGGATCATCGACGCGACCCGCCACATCAACCGCACCCGCGGCCCCGACCTGACCCTGTGCTACCTCCCCCACCTCGACTACGACCTGCAGCGCTTCGGCCCCGACGACCCCCGCTCCCTGAAAGCCGCCGCCGACCTGGACGCCGCCCTGGCCCCGCTGCTCGACGACGCCCGCGCCGAGGGACGCACCGTCGTCGCCCTGTCCGAGTACGGCATCACCCGGGTGAACCGGACCGTGGACATCAACCGCGCCCTGCGCCGCGCGGGCCTGCTCGAGGTGCACACGCAGGACGGCATGGAGTACCTCGACCCGATGGCCTCGCGCGCCTTCGCGGTCGCCGACCACCAGATCGCCCACGTCTACGTGCGCCGCCCCGAGGACCTCGACACCACCCGGGCCGCCCTAGAAGGGCTCCCCGGTATCGACCAACTCCTCGACGACGAGGGCAAGAAGGCCCACCACCTCGACCACCCGCGCGCCGGCGAACTGGTCGCCGTCGCCGAACCCGACGCCTGGTTCACGTACTACTACTGGCTCGACGACGAGCGCGCGCCCGACTTCGCGCAGCTCGTCGAGATCCACCGCAAACCCGGCTACGACCCGGTCGAACTCTTCATGGATCCCCTCGACCCCTACGTCAAGGTCAAGGCGGCCACCGCACTGGCGCGCAAGAAACTAGGCATGCGCTACCGGATGGCGGTCGTGCCCCTCGACCCCTCGCCTATTCGGGGCAGCCACGGCCGCCTCCCCGCGAGCGACGACGACGGTCCGCTCCTCATCTGCTCCACCCCCCGTGCCGTCGGAGACCGCGTCGCGGCCACCGATGTCAAACAACTCCTGCTCCGGCTCGCCGGACTCGGCTGACGCACCACCACGGCTGACGCACCACCACGGCTGACGCACCACCGCACAGGCCCCTCCGAGATCCAGCGATCCAGCTACGGAGAGTGAAACACACGGCACTGACAACGGCCGGTCCCGGCGGCACCGGAACCGGCCACGACCCAGAAGGCAGGCACCCATGACCCTGTACTCCGACCCCTCCAGAACCGAGGCCGACTCCGCCACCGGAGCCCCGGGCGAAGCACTGCGCCGCTCCCTCGGCGTGGACCGGCGCCGTTTCCTCAGCACCTGCACCGCCGTGGCGGCGGGGGCCGTCGCACTCCCCGTCTTCGGGGCCGCCCCCGCCCTGGCCCACGACCGCGGCAGAGACCACGGCCACGGTCACGGGCACGACCACGGCGGGCAGGCGCTCGTCCCGCCGCACAAGCGCGGCATCATCCTCTACACCGTCCGCGACGCCACCGGCCGCGACCCCCTCTCCACCGATCTGCCCTCCGGCTTCCGCGAGGTGTTCAAGCAGCTGGCCCGCCACGGCTACCGCCAGGTGGAGTTCGCCGGCTACAACCAGCACGCGAACGCACCCGGCGGGGCGAGCCTGGAGTCCGTCGCGGGAGCGAGGCTGCTGCGCTCCTGGCTCGACGACTACGGTCTGCGCGCCCAGGGCAACCACGGCTTCATCCCGTCCTCCTGGCCCCTGACCAAGGCGGACCTGGACACCTTCAAGAAGCACCTCGAGATCGCCAACATCCTCGGCCTGGACCACATGGGCACCGGCGGCGACCCCACCGGCAGCTCCCACCGCGCCGACTGGGACGTGGCCGCCGACAAGTGGAACGCCCTCGGCGCGATCGCCCGCCGCGAGGGCGTCAAGCTCTACACCCACAACCACGACGGCGCCTACGGCTTCCTGCTCGACGGCGGACCGCTGGACGACCAGGGCCGGCCGACCCGCAGCTCGGGCATCCGGAAGCTGGAGTACTTCCTGAAGGTCACCGACCCGAAGCTCGTCTGGCTGGAGATGGACATCTTCTGGGCGCACGTCGCCCAGTACAAGTTCCACACCTACACCGCCCACGACGGCTCCACCCGCAGGAACGTCTTCGACCCCGCCGGCCTGGTCGCCCGCAACAACAAGCGCTACCCGCTGTTCCACGCCAAGGACGGCGTCGTCAGCACGACCAACGGCATGGGCTACGAGATGGTGCCCTTCGGAACCGGCGTCATCGACTACACGACGTTCTTCTCCCGGGTCGGGCAGCCGAACTACCACAACCCGATGATCGAGGACGACAACGCCCCGAGCGCCACCGACCCCGGGCAGTCGCTGCGCGAGGCCAAGATCGGCTACGACAACCTGGCGGCCCTGCGCAAGCGTCGCCGCTGACCGCGAAAACGGAAGCGGACACGGACCGGGCGGCCCCTCCCGAGTGCTGCGGGAAGGACCGCCCGGTACTCCGCAACAGGGACGGTACGCGGCGTCGGCGGTGACCGACGGCGACCGGAGGGGTCAGGCCGTCTCGTCACCGAGCGGCCGCGGGTTCGGGACGATGCGGACCTTCGGCCGACCCGGGGGTGCAGGAACACGGCCACGAAACCGGCGAACAGGGAGATCGAACCGGCGAGGACGAACGCGCCCGCGTAGTCCCAGGCGGCCACCACGACGGCGCCCATGCCGGACCCGAGCAGACCGGAGACCAGCTTCGAGGAGTACACCAGACCGCAGTGGGTGGCGTTGTCGTTCTCACCGGAGCAGTCGGCTGACACCGCGGCCGGTGCCGTGGACGATCGCCTCCAGGGAGATGGCGGTCGCCACGATGCCGCCGGCGCAGCCCGCGTCGTCGCCGAGGGCATCCCCGTCCACGATTCCGTCGCCTTCACCGCGTACGCACGGCAGAAGGGCACCCGGATCATCGGCCCCAACTGCCCCAACTGCCCCGGACTGATCGCCCCCGGACAGTCCAACGCCGGCATCATCCCGGCCGACATCACCGAGCCGGGCCGCATCGGACCGGTCTCCAAGCCGGCACGCTCACCTACCAGCTCATGTACGAGCTGAGGGAGATCGGCTTCTCGACCTGCGTCGGCATCGGCGGCGACCCCGTCGTCGGCACCACCCACATCGACTGCCTCGCCGCCTTCCAGGACGACCCCGACACCGACCTGATCGTCCTCATCGGCGAGATCGGCGGCGACGCCGAGGAACGCGCGGCCGCCCACATCGGCGAGCACGTCACCAAGCCGGTCGTCGCCTACATCGCGGGCTTCACCGCACCGGAGGGCCGTACCATGGGCCATGCGGGCGCGATCGTCTCCGGCTCCTCGGGTACGGCTCAGGCGAAGCAGGACGCCCTGGAAGCCGTCGGCGTCCGGGTGGGTGGCACACCCACGGAAACGGCACGACACGTACTCGCCGTCCTCGAAGCCGGACGGTGACCCAGAGCGAACCCCAGCCAAGGGCGGCCCCACGGGCCCCCTCCTCTCGACTGTGCACCGAGAGCGGAGCGAACCGCATGGCATCCACCACACCCACCCTCACCCTCAAAGCCGGCACCTCCTGGACCGACGCCTGGCAGCGCTGCCTCGCCGTCGCCCCCGAGGCCTTCCGGGACGACCGCGTCCTCAACCTCTGGAACGCCGCCTGGCAGGCCGACGGCAGCACACTGCCCGCCGTCAGTCCTGTCGACGGCAGCCCCGTCGTCGGCCCCCCGCGCCTGGACCGGGCCACCGCCCAGGACGCCGTCCACGCCGCGCTCGACCAGCACCGCGCCTGGCGGCACGTCCCGCTGCCGGAACGCCGCGCCCGCGTCGCCGCCACCCTGGACGCCCTCACCGAACACCGCGAACTGCTCGCCCTCCTCCTCGTCTGGGAGATCGGCAAACCCTGGCGGCTCGCCCAGGCGGACGTCGACCGGGCCATCGACGGCGTGCGCTGGTACGTCGACGGCATCGACGCCATGCTCGTCGGCCGAGCTCCGCTGGACGGGCCGGTGTCCAACATCGCGAGCTGGAACTACCCGATGAGCGTGCTCGTCCACGCCCTGCTGGTCCAGGCACTGGCGGGCAACGCGGTCATCGCCAAGACCCCGACCGACGGCGGCGTCGCCTGTCTGACCCTGGCCTCGGCGCTCGCCGCCCGCCAGGGGATCCCCGTGACCCTCGTCAGCGGCAGCGGGGGCGAGCTGTCCGAGGCCCTGCTGCGGGCGCCCGAGATCGGCTGCGTCTCCTTCGTCGGCGGTCGCGACACCGGCGCCGCGGTGGCCACGGCCGTCGCCGACCTCGGCAAACGGCACATCCTCGAACAGGAAGGGCTCAACACCTGGGGCATCTGGAACCACTCGGACTGGGACGCGCTCGCGGCGGTCGTCCCCAAGCTCTTCGACTACGGCAAGCAGCGCTGCACGGCGTATCCGCGGTTCGTCGTCCAGCGACAGCTGTTCGACGATTTCCTGGCCGCGTACCTCCCCGCCGTGCGCACGCTCAGGGTCGGCCACCCGCTCGCCGTGGAGCACCCCGACGACCCCCACCCGCGGCTGGACTTCGGGCCGGTGATCAACGCGGCCAAGGCGAAGGAGCTGCGCGACCAGGTCACCGAGGCCGTCGAGCGCGGTGCCGTACCGCTGCACCACGGCGACGAGGCGGACGCCCGCTTCCTGCCCGGCCAGGACACCTCGGCGTACGTCCAGCCCGTCACGCTGCTGGACCCGCCCCCGTCGTCACCGCTGTACCACGCGGAGCCGTTCGGGCCGGTCGACACGATCGTCCTGGTCGACACCGAGGCGGAACTGCTGGCCGCCATGAACGCGTCCAACGGCGCGCTGGTGGCCACGCTGTCCACGGACGACCGGGCCACCTACGACCGGCTCGCCCCGCAGATCCGCGCCTTCAAGGTCGGCCACGGCACCCCGCGCTCCCGCGGTGACCGGGACGAACTGTTCGGCGGGTTCGGCGCCTCCTGGCGCGGCGCCTTCGTCGGCGGCGAGCTGCTGGTCCGTGCCGTGACGCAGGGACCGGCCGCGGAGCGGCTGCCGGGCAACTTCCCGGAGTACCACCTCATGCCCTGACGCGCCCCGTGCCCCGGGCAGGCCGGAGACCCCTGCCCGGGGCACGGAAACGCAGGTGAAAGGCACTGCGAAACCTTGGTATGGTTGTCCACGTCGCCGAGGGGAACGCCCCTGAAGGCGGCACACCTGGTCCGGGTGGCGGAATGGCAGACGCGCTAGCTTGAGGTGCTAGTGCCCTTTATCGGGCGTGGGGGTTCAAGTCCCCCCTCGGACACTCGCAGTGAAGACACGGATGCAAGGGCCTCGACCTTACGGTCGCGGCCCTTTTTCGTGCTTCCACGACCCCGTCCGACGACGCCCGCCCAGAAAACACCGCGGCCCCCTTCCCCCGCGCAAGGGGGAAGGGGGCCGCGGTGTGGAACGCCGGACGGTTCAGCGAGCCGCCGTGGGGGCGGGGGACTCGTCCCGGGTGGCGGTGTCGGCCGTGGCGGGGGCCTCGCCCTCGTCGAGGGCGGTGTCCTTCGTCTCCTTGCCGATCAGCAGCGAGACCAGGGTCAGCAGTGCCATCGCGGAGAGGTAGACGCCGACCAGCCGCGGCGAGCCGTCGGCGGCCTCCCACAGCGCCACCGCGATGAACGGGGCGACGGCCGCGCCGAGGATCGAGCTGACGTTGTACGAGATGCCGGAACCGGTGTAGCGCACGCTCGTCGGGAACAACTCCGGCAGGAGCGCGCCCATCGGGCCGAAGGTCATGCCCATCAGGGTGAAGCCGAGCACCAGCCACAGCACCACGCCCAGCGTGCCCAGGCCGATCAGCGGCACCCACACCAGCCCGAAGACCAGGATTCCGGCGGTGACCCAGATCAGGGTGGCGCGGCGGCCGTACTTGTCGGCGAGCGGGCCGGAGATCAGGGTGAACGCGGCGAAGAACAGCACCCCGAAGATCATCATCAGGACGAAGGTGGTGTAGCTGTACCCCAGGCCGGGCACGGCGGCGTCCGTCGCGGTACGGCCGTAGCTCAGCGAGAACGTGGTCATCAGGTAGAAGAGCACGTACGTGGCCAGCATGAAGAAGGTGCCGAGGAGCAGCTGCTTCCAGTGGTTGCGGAAGACGGTGGCCAGCGGCAGCTTCCGCACCAGCCCGGCCTCCTGGGTCTTGGCGAAGACCGGCGCCTCGACCAGACGCATCCGCACCCACAGGCCGATCGCGACCATCACGGCCGAGAACAGGAACGGGATGCGCCAGCCCCAGCTCAGGAAGGCCTCGGAGGGCTGCGACGGGTCGGCGCCCGCGGCGGACGGCAGCAGCGCGCCGATGATCAGGAAGAGGCCGTTGGCGATGATGAAGCCGAGCGGGGCGCCCAGCTGCGGGAACGTGCCGTAGAGGGCGCGCTTGTTCTTCGGCGCGTTCTCCGTGGCGACCAGCGCGGCGCCGCTCCACTCCCCGCCCAGCGCGAAGCCCTGGGCGAGCCGCATCAGCACCAGCAGCGCGGTCGCGATCCAGCCGGCCTGCGCGTAGGTGGGCAGCACGCCGATGAGGAAGGTGGCGATGCCCATGGTGAGGAGCGAGGCCACCAGCGTGCCCTTGCGGCCGAGCCGGTCGCCGAGGTGTCCGAAGACGACGGCGCCGATCGGGCGGGCGACCATGGCGGCGCCGAACACCGCGAAGGACGACAGCAGTGCCGTGGTCGGGTCGCTGTTCGGGAAGAAGAGCGAGGGGAAGACCAGGACCGCGGCGGTCGCGTAGATGTAGAAGTCGTAGAACTCGATCGTCGTGCCGACGAGGCTCGCGACGAGGACACGGGACCGCGAGTTGGCGGGCGCCGGGGCTGGACTGGTGGCTGGTGCGGGCATTTCTCGGTCTTTCGCACGAGGGCGGAGAACAGACGCCGACGGTGTGCCGCCGACGGCCCGTCCGACAGCGGGCGCCTTCCCCGGGGGAAGGCCGTATGTACGGTACAGGCAACTCAAGGTTCCCAAACATCTCACTCGTCAGTCGGCGCGTATCAGGATGTGGGACGAACCCGAGGTGTCCGGCGCTGCGGGCGCACGCGGGTCGGCCGCGGGAGCCGGCCCCGAAGAGCGAACGACGAACGGCCTGCGGCACGGAACCCGGGAGGAGTTCCCGGGCCCGCGCCGCAGGCCGTTCGTCAGGTCGCCGGACCGGACCGCCACCGGACCGCCACCGGGGCGCGGCGGTACCGGAAGGCTGACTCAGTCGTCGCGCGCTTCGGCCTCCACCGGCTTCGGGATCATGAAGGACGTCGCGAAGGCGGCGGCCAGGATGACCACTCCGGCGACCATGGCGGCGGTGTAGTCGGCGGGCGACGAGGGATCGTCCGGCAGGGCAGCCGTCTTGACCGCGTACAGCAGTGCGAAGCTGAGACCGGCGCCGAGGTTGAACGCCCCCGCGTTGAGGCCGGGCAGGAAGCCCGGGTTCTCCTTGGGGGACAGGACGATGCCGAGCCCGTTGAGCACGATGTTCGCCACACCCGCGTAGGCGATGCCGACCAGGATCGAGGTCAGCAGCAGCATGGCGCGGGACTGGGAGTCGACCGTGAGGATCATCAGGAGCACGCCCGCCACGGCCCCGATCAGCCCCAGCCGCAGGACGCGGCCGTACCCGAAGGTGGCGGCGAGCCGGCCGGCGAGGGGGCCCATGGCCAGGCCGGCCAGGGCGTACGGGGTGAGGGTCCACCACGCGGACTGCTCGGCGCCCATGCCGAGCCCGGCGTTCCCGTCCTGGGCGAGTGCCGGGATCAGTCCGTTCATGACGGCGAACACACCCGTCATGGTGAGCAGGGTGGTCAGCAGGGTCGCCCAGGTCGAGCGCTGCTTCAGGTGCCGGGTGGCGACCAGCGGGTGCGGGCTGCGGTCCTCGGTCCGCCAGAACAGGGCGAAGGCGACCGCGCCGACGACGATGAGGACGGCGACCAGGAGCCAGTGGGCGTCGGCGAGCTTGCCGGCCTCGTTCAGCGCGGTGAGCAGCGCGCCGACGGACACGACGAGGAGCGCGACACCCGGCCAGTCCATACGGGTCGCGTTGGGCGCCTTGGTCTCAGGGGTGAGGGTGGCGACCAGCACGGTGGCGAGGACCGCCACGACGGCCATCGTCCAGAAGACCGACCGGAAGCCGTAGGTGTCGGCGAGGTAGCCCCCGGCGAGGGCGTCGACACCGGCGATGCCGCCGTTGACGGCGGTGATCACGCCCAGCAGGGTGCCGTACTTCTTCGGTTCGCTCACCTCCTGCCGCAGCATGATCAGGCAGAGGGGGACGACCGGGCCGGACACACCCTGGATGATGCGGCCGACGAAGAGCACGGGCACGCTCGGCGCCAGTGCGGCCACGACACAGCCGACGGCCATGACCGCCAGCATGCCGGCCAGCACCTTGCGCCGGCCGAGGACGTCGCCCAGCCGGGGCAGGAAGAGGGAGAACAGGGCCGCCGAGGTGAAGAACGCGGTCTGGGTGAGCCCGATCTCGGCCGAGCTGGCGCCGAAGCTCTCCTCGATGTTCTTCAGCGCGGGGCTGAGCATGCTCGCGTTGAGCTGGAAGGCGAAACAGGCGGCGAGGAGCGCGGCCATCAGCACGCCCACGCGGGTGGCGCGCCGGCCCGACATTTCGCCGCCGGGCCGGTTCAGAGTGGTGGGTGCGCTCATGCCTCGACGTCACCGATCCGCTCGAGGGCGTCCACCACGAGGTCCCAGAAGCGCTCGCGGTCGAGCTCGACCGCGACCTGGGTGTGGCAGTCGGCCGGGGCCGGGGCGCGGAAGTCCGTCACGGTCATGCCCAGGGTCAGACCGCCGCTGAGCTCGACGTCCACGGGAGCCTTGCGCACCGTCATGACGGAGGGGTCGATCACGTACGCGACCGCGCACGGGTCGTGCACGGGCGGGTGCTCGAAGCCCTGCGCCTCCTTGTAGGTGGCGCCGAAGAAGTCCAGCAGCTCGCCGACGAACTGGGCGGGCTTGGTGCCGACCGCGGCGATCCGCTCGGCGACCTCGGGCGTCGCCAGGGCCTGGTGCGTCAGGTCGAGACCGACCATCGTGACCGGCCAGCTCTCGTTGAAGACGATGTGGGCGGCCTCGGGGTCGATGATGATGTTGAACTCGGCGACCGCGCTCCAGTTGCCCTCGTGGTAGCCGCCGCCCATCAGGACGACCTCGCGGACCCGCTCGACGATGCGGGGCTCCTTGCGCGCGGCGAGGGCGATGTTGGTCAGACCCGCCGTCGGGACGATGGTGATCTCGCCGGGCTCGTGCGACATCACCGTGTCGATGATGAGGTCGACGGCGTGCCGGCGGTCCAGCTCGAGGGTCGGCTCGGGCAGCTCCGGTCCGTCCAGACCGGTCTCGCCGTGGATGTCCGGGGCCGTCTCGATGGCCCGCACCAGCGGCCGCGGGCAGCCGGCGGCGAAGGGCACACCGGTGATCCCGGCGATGCGCGCCACGGAGAGGGCGTTGCGGGTCACCTTCTCCAGCGTCTGGTTCCCGACCACGGTCGTGACGGCGACCAGGTCGATGTCGGGGTTGCCGTGCGCCAGCAGCAGTGCGATGGCGTCGTCGTGCCCGGGGTCGCAGTCGAGGATGATTTTCCTGGTCATCGGAAGAGCCCCTTCGCTCTAGCGGGTCTGTGAGGAGGTGGAACTCCGCAGGGGCAGCAGTGGGCGGGCCACTGCGGAGGGTGCGTCGGCTCACGTCTCCGGCGCCGGAGGTGGCAGCGGCCCCCGCCGCGCTGCCGGGGGCATCGACACGTACGGAATCGCTGTCGCCGACCACAGGGGCGGACAAAACCGTCCGCATCCCTGGGCCATAGCGTGGGAAAACGTTCTCCAAAAATTTCACCCAAGCGTGCGCCGTTGTCAATGTCGGACATCCCATACTTGAGTGTGAATGAGTCGGTACTCGGCAGTTGTGCGGTGATAACGTTTGCCGAAACTGTTTCCGGGAGGCCGCTTCCAGCCCGGTGAAGCCCGATCGGGCCCAGCGCAGCCGAACCGAACGAAGGGGGTCGCATCGTGACAGACGTCACCCTGAGAGAGGTGGCCCGCGCGT
The DNA here is from genome assembly GCF_053604275.1 of Streptomyces sp. NPDC004051. Classification (NCBI taxonomy): domain Bacteria; kingdom Bacillati; phylum Actinomycetota; class Actinomycetes; order Kitasatosporales; family Streptomycetaceae; genus Streptomyces; species Streptomyces sp. NPDC004051. The sequence continues at coordinate 177,941 of NZ_JBSGHG010000004.1, forward strand.
CGGGCTGCTCCGTCGCCACGGTCTCCCGCGTCCTGGCCGGGACCCGTCCGGTCGGGGCCGAGACGGCCCGCCGGGTGCGGGAGGCGGCCGAGGCACTCGGCTACCGGCCCAACCAGGTCGCCCGTGCCCTGCGCAGCCGCTCCACCGGCACCGTCGGCCTCGTCCTGCCGCAGATCACCAACCCCTTCTTCCCCTCCCTCGTGCGGGAGGTGGAGCACGCCCTGCACGCCGAGGGACGTGCCGTGCTGCTCGTCGACTGCGACGACGACCCGGAGATCGAGGCCGCCCGGATCGCCGATCTCCTGGACCGTCAGGTCGACGCCCTGCTGGTCATCCCCGTCGACGAGAAGCGGAGCCGGGCCGCGGTGGAGAAGGCCGCGGCCCACGTGCCGCTGGTCCTGCTGGACCGCGGCTGCGGCCCCGGCGTCGCCGACTCGGTCGCGACCGACAACGCCACCGGTATGGCGCTCGTCATGGACCACCTGGTCGCCACCGGCCGCCGCCGGGTCTGCTTCGTGGGAGCCGCCGGAACCGGCTCGGCGGCGGTCGAGCGGCTCGCGGCGTACGAGGCCGAGGCCGGCGCCCTGCTCCCGCGCGGCTCCGGACAGGTCGAACTCGGCGACTTCTCGCTGGAGTGGGGGCGGACCGCGGCGGAGCGGATCCTGCCGTCCCGTCCGGACGCCGTCGTCTGCGCCAACGACCTCCTCGCGGTCGGCGTACTGCAACGGCTGCGCCAACTCGGCAGGGACGTCCCGGGCGACATCGCCGTCACCGGCTTCGACGACATCCCCATGGCGGATCTCGCCGACCCGGCCCTGACCACCGTCCGCCAACCCGTGCGCGCACTGGCCGCCGAAGCCGTGCACCTGCTCGGCCACCGGCTGGCCGGACAGAACGACGGGCCGCGCCGGTCGATCCGTCTCGCCCCCGAACTCGTCGTACGAGCATCCAGCGCGCCCAGCGCACCCCGCGTGTCCTCGACCGAGGACACCCGTAGCACCCGCAACACCCGCAACACGCGCACTCCAGAGGTAGAACAGTGATCGCAGTCGTCGGAAGCCTGAACCTGGACCTCGTCGCGCCGGTTCCCCGGCATCCGGTCCCCGGTGAGACGGTCCTCGGCGGTGACATGGCCCAGCACCCCGGCGGCAAGGGCGCCAACCAGGCCGTCGCCGCCGCCCGGCTCGGCGGGAACGTCTCCTTCGTCGGCCGGGTCGGCGAGGACGACGCGGCCGACGTCATGCTCGACGCCGTCCGGAGCGAGGGCGTGGACGTCGCGCACATCACCCGCACCCCGGGCGTGGCGACCGGCCGCGCCCTGATCGCCGTCGACCCGGCGGGAGAGAACACCATCATCGTCAGCCCCGGTGCCAACGCCCGCGTGGGCACCGCCGACTGCGAGGCCGCGGCGGCCGTGCTGCGGAAGGCGGCCGTGACCGTCCTCCAGCAGGAGGTCCCGGACGAGGCCAACCACGCCGCCGCACGGCTGGCCAGCGGCATCGTGCTGCACAACCCGGCCCCCGCCGTCGCCGGAGCCGTTCCGCCGCCCCACGTCGACGTGCTGGTCCCCAACCGCACGGAACTGGCGGCCCTCACCGGCACGCCCGTACCGGAGACGATCGACGAGGTCGTCGCCGCGGCCCGGAAACTGACCGGTGCGGGCGCGGTGCTCGTCACGCTCGGCGGCGACGGGGTGCTCCTCCTCGAGGGCGCCTCGCACCTGCACGTCCCCGCCTTCTCCGTCCGGCCCGTGGACACCACCGCCGCCGGTGACTCCTTCTGCGGCGCGCTCGCCGTCGCCCTCGCGGAGGGCCGCACCCTCGAGCAGTCCGCCCGCTGGGCCTGCGCCGCCGCGGCGATCAGCACCACCCGGGCGGGCGCCCAGCCCTCCCTCGCCCGCCGCGACGAGGTGGAGGCCTTCCTCGCCGGGAAGCGCTGAAACACCGTCCCGGCGGGAGGCGCCGGGGAGATCGTCGCCGTGGCGCGGACCGGGGTCCGACCGCGCGGGATCCACACCGGATCCACACCGGATCCGCGCCCGGGGCCTCGGCACGGCCCACGGCGGACCACTGAAGATCTCAACTTGAGAAAGAATCCGGACAAGATCGTTTCGATGTGTCCTGCACCTGTTGAATAGCGGTCTCCTGAAGCCGCGTACGCGGATGTCCTGCACCCTCACCGGGAGATCTGATGGTCCTCCGCTCTCTCTTCCGCAACGCACGGTCCGCCGACACCGAGCCGACACCGTCGCCGACCCCGCCGACGGACGCGGGCACCCGGAGGCTCATCGCCGACCCCTCCCGGGCCGAGCTCTCCGGGGAGTGGATGTTCGACCAGGCGCACAGCACCATCGGGTTCGCCGCCCGGTACGCCGTGGTCACCCGGATCCGGGGGAGCTTCACCGACTTCGACGGCTGGCTTCGACTGGACGGTGAACGACCGGAAAGCTCCGGAGCCGGTGTGGTGGTTCGGACGGCCACGGTCGACACCCGCGTCGCGCAGCGCGACCGTCACCTCCGCAGCGCCGACTTCCTCGACGCCGAGCGCTACCCGACCATCACCTTCCGCAGCACCCACATCGAGCAGGTCGGCGACGACCGCTTCCGGATGACGGGCGCCCTCACCGTCAAGGGCCGCACGCATCCGGTCACCGTCGACCTCCTCTACACGGGCCTGGTGGTCGACGCCTTCGGCGTCGAGCGGATCGGCTTCGACGGCACAGCCGTCGTCGACCGCACCCAGTGGGAGCTCGCCTGGAACGCGAAGCTGGAGACCGGTGGCCTGATGGTCAGCGAGGAGATCGAGCTCGAGTTCGACATCTCGGCGGTCCGTGCGCCCTGACCGCGCCCGGCGGATCACAGCACGCCGACCAGCGCCGGGACATCGCCCCGGGGCGCCGGGTGCGGGCCCAGCCTCCTCGGCCGACCGGCACCGGTCCCCGTGGTCCTCCACCAGGCTGCCGATGAGCGAGCGCAGGGCATCGGCGCGGTGCCGGTCCTCGCGCTGGGCGCGCAGGGCCCGGTGGATCTCCGGGAGCCGGGCCAGGGCGGCCGGCTCGCGGTCCTGCACCTCTCCGCGCACGCCGGCCGGAGTGGACGCCGTCGGGCGTACCGTGCTCGTCGCCGCCGACGGACGCGGCACCGACGCCCTCGGGCTCAGCATCGGCGAGAGCGCCGAAGTCGCCAAGGCACTTGGACTGCGCGACGCGGTCAACCTCGACGGCGGCGGCTCGACCACGATGGCGGCCGATGGCCGTGTCATCAACGACCCGTCCGACGCCGCCGGTGAACGCCCCGTCGGAGACGCCCTGTTGCTCCTGCCCCACAGGAACTGAACCGTCCGGGGCTCAAGAGAGATCTCAGGTCGTGGCGGCGACCCGGGCGAGCCACGGCGGCGGGCCCAGCCGCGCGCAGCGGGTTGAGGCGACGGGCCTGTTGCGGCCCGGAGCCGGCACGGTTCCACGTCGGCCGGAAAATCGTTCCGAACGCGTTCGAAGATCGCTCTATAGTCGTGCAGTCCGAGACTGATGGTGAGCATGACAGCTACTGGTCTCTGCGTGGCCCTTGCACGAGCCGAAGGGCGGCGAACCGGCCCGCGCGGGCCGGACAACCGAAACAGGGGGGACCCCACCGCATGAACACGCATTCCGGTCGGCGCGCCAGAACCGCCGCCGCGGCCACGGGACTGGCAGCCGTGCTGCTCGCCGCCACCCCGGGCATCGCCACGGCGGCCGGGGAGAACCTTCCGCCGCTTCAGCCGAGCATCGACACCCTCACTGCCAACTGGAGCAAAGCTTGCTCCGCCGAACCCGTCTACGTCCCCAACGCGCCCGAACTCCGGGCCGTCGTCGAGGACACGACGGAGGACAACCAGGAGGGGGAGACCAACGGGGCCGGGGCCGAGTTCGAGGCCTGGTGGACCGACGCTGACGGAACCCCGCAGCGCCGCAGCCACACCTCCGGCATCGTGCACTCTCCGATCACCCAGTTGTGGCGGACCCCCTCCGACCTCCCGGCCGACACCGTCGTCTCCTGGCACGTCCGGGCCGTCGACCGCGAGGGCGCGACCTCCGCCTGGAGCGACGAGGCCCCCGGCATCACCTGCCGGTTCGTCATCGACACGGTCAGCCCCGAGCCGGCGACGATCGTCTCGGAGCAGTACCCGGACGACGACAGCGGCTGGCACGACGGCGTCGGCGTCTACGGCAGCTTCACGTTCGACTCCCCGTCCGAGGACGTCGTCGAGTACGTCTACTCCGTCCTCGGCTCCGCCCCCGAGCGGGTCCGGCCCGAGGAACCGGGCGGACCGGTCACCATCCGGTGGATGCCGGAGGACAGCAGGCCCTACCACGTGCAGGTCCGCGCCGTCGACCGGGCCGGGCGGTCCAGCTCCCAGACGACTTACTGGACGCGCGTCGCCACCGGCCGCGCCCCCGTCGCCCGCTGGAAGCTCGCCGATCCGGCCGGAGCCGACAACGCCGCCGCCGAGGCCGGCCCCGTGGCCCGCGCCGAGGACGGCGTCGTCTTCGGCGCCCCCGCACCCTCCCGCACCGATCTCACCTCCACCGTCACCCTCGACGGCCGGGGCAACAGCTATCTCACCCCGGACGCCCCCGCGACGGACACCGCCAGGACCTTCGCCCTCTCCGCCTGGGTCCGCCCCGCCGCCACCGACTCCCCGATGACGGTGGCCAGCCAGGATGCCGCCGACGGCACCTCAGCCTTCACCCTCGGCCTGCGCCCGACCGCGGACTCCCCGGCCACCTGGGCCTTCCGCTACGGTGCCACCACCCTCACCGGCGGCAGCGCCTCCGCCGGCGGCTGGGCCCACCTGACCGGCCTGTACGACACCGAGGACGACACCCTGCGCCTCTACGTCAACGGCAAGGAGGTCGCCTCCGAGACCGGCGTCGCCCCGGTGGCCGCCCCCGGCGCCTTCCAGATCGGCCGCGCCCGCGGCGACGGCGGTGCGCGCTGGCAGGGCGAGATCGGCGACGTCCGTGTCTGGGACCGGGTCGTGCCCCGCAAGGAGATCGAGAGGCTGGGTTCCCGCCCCGCCGAACTGGTCGCCGCCTGGGACATCGAGCGCACCGACGACGGTGTGATCCCCGACCGGGACGGCGACAAGCCGCTCACCCTGCACGGCGGCGCCGGCTTCTACACCCCCGACTACGACGCCTGCTTCGAAGACCCCGGGTGCGTCGAGTTCCCGGCGGACGCCCTCGACGGCAACGACCATCTGGCCCTGGACGGCACGGATGACTACGCCGCCACCGATGGCCCCGTCGTCGACACCGCCGACAGCTACAGCGTCGGCCTGCGGGTCCGCTTCGCCGACACCACCCCCGACCGGCCGATGACCCTCCTGTCCCAGGGCGACGCCGACAGCGACGCCTTCAAGGTCCGCTACGACCCGGCCGCGTCCGAGTGGCAGCTGGTCGTCACCCGCGGCAGCGAACCGGGCGCCGCGGAGACCGTTGTCGCCGGGCCCGGCGCTCCCACGTCCCACACCGACGAAGTGGTCGTCGTGTACGACGACTCCGAGGGCCACGTCACCTTGTACGTCAGGGGCGAGGCCGTGGCCACCACGGAGTTCAACGCCTCCTGGAGCGCCCCCGGCCCGCTTCAGATCGGCCGCGGCCACACCGCCGACGGCGGCTGGGGCGAGTACTTCCACGGCGGGGCGGACACCGTCCGCGTCTTCGACGGAGCCCTCACCGCGTCCCAGGTGAGATCGTTCGCCTACCTCTACTGAGGTCCGCGGGAGCATCCTCCAACTGTTCCCGACCTCGCTCCTCTCCTATGTCCCCCAGGCCCCGGACCACTTGGCAGTTCGACCGGATGCCCAGTGGCCCGGGAGCCGTGCGGTGCCCGGTTTCCGGGTCGTGGTGGCGGAAGACGTCGCAGTGGAGGCCGGTCCCAGGGCCGGCACGGAGGTCCGATCCCGCCAGTAGCATGGCGGCCCTTCGGCACCCGCACGCGGAAGGGCCGCCACCGGCGCCGCCACGCCCGCGACAACTGCCCGGAGACCAGGCTCAGCGACCGGGAACTGCGCGACGAGTGTGCGGGCTGGTGGCCACGGGGATTCGCCAAGCTGGACAGCGAGGGCTTCCGGGCCCCCCTGCAGGAAATGGTGGGTCTCGGCGTCCTGGCACCGAACCATGACGGACAGGGCCGGCACCTGCGCAGCCCGAACGCCCTGCGCATGATCGGCACTGCGCAGAAGATTCAGGCACGCCTCCTGGGCGCCGAGCGGGACCACCGCCTGGAGGAGGCCGTCGTCCTGGAGAGCCGTCCCGGTCTTGACGACGGCTTTAGCTCCGCGCCCTTGACGATCAACCAGATCGACTTCCTCCTCGGCGAAGGCGGCAATCAGGGGCGCGTCGTCCCCGGCACCCGCGCGACGGGAATCGGCGACGTGGAGCGCACCCCGCGGGACGCCACCGGCCGCGTCGTGGGCCGGACCCTGCCGCCGATCGGGAACGCCAACACCTACCGCCGGGAACTGCTGGCGGGCCGGGTCGGCGAACGGCGCCTGCTCGCTGGCGACCTCGGTCCCGGCAGGGACAAGTCCTGCTGGGAGTCCCTCAGGTGATGGGGGAGCGGTTTCTCGTCGAAGTGGACGATCCGGTTGCGGATGTCCTTTCCCCATCGACCTCCTCCACACGGGCTCGGTGGTCGACGCCTTCGGCGTCGAGCGGATCGGCTTCGACGGCACAGCCGTCCTCGACCGCAGCCAGTGGGACCTCACCTGGAACGCGAAGCTGGAGACCAGTGGCCTGATGGTCAGCGAGAAGATCGAGCTCGAGTTCGACATCTCGGCGGTCAGGGCCTCCTCGGCCGACCGTCGCCGGGCCCCGTAGTCCTCCACCAGGTTGCCGATGAGCGAGAGCAAGCCAGGGAGCCGCGCATGGTGTTCGCGACCGTGTGCGCACAGCGGCCGACCGCGGACTGTCACTCGTCGCGATGGTGAGTGAGAACCAAACAAAATTGAACACGCTGACCGGCGTCAAGGGGGGTAATTTCAAAATCAGTCAACCTGGCTTGCAACTGGATGCCCATTGTTGAACCTCTTCCGACAAAGTTGCACACCGCGTAGTCTCGTCGCCCAGCAGTAGCACCAGGGGAACGATCCAGGACGCCAGGCGAGGGAGACACGTAGATGGCTCACTTTCCCGGGTGGAGAACCCGGTCCGGCACTCCCGTACGCACTGCGGTGGCCACGCTCGCTGCTGGGCTGTTGTGCGTCACCGCACTCGGCTCGCCGGCGTCGGCCGCGGTGACTCCGGAGGAACCCCGCGCCTCCGCAACAGCCCCGGGGGAGGACGGTGACGACCACCTGGCACTGACGCCGCCGATGGGGTTCAACAACTGGAACTCGACCCACTGCAGAGCGGAGTTCGACGAGGAGTTGGTCAAGGGCATGGCCGATCTCTTCGTGGAGAAGGGGCTCAAGGACGCCGGGTACGAGTACATCAACCTCGACGACTGCTGGGCCCTGCCCCAGCGCGACGTCGACGGCAAGCTCGTGCCCGATCCGGAGCGGTTCCCCCACGGCATCAAGGCCCTCGCCGACTACGTGCACGGCAAGGGCCTGAAGTTCGGCATCTACACCAGCGCGGGAACGAAGACGTGCAGCAGCATCGGCTTCCCCGGCGCACTGGGCCACGAGTACAGCGACGCCCAGCAGTTCGCCGACTGGGGTGTCGACTACCTCAAGTACGACAACTGCAACAACGAGGGCGTGGACGCGAAGCAGCGCTACACGACCATGCGCGACGCGCTGGAGGCCACCGGGCGTCCGATCCTCTACAGCCTCTGCGAGTGGGGTGAGAACAAGCCCTGGGAATGGGCCAGGGGCGTCGGGCAGTCATGGCGCACCACGGGGGACATCAGCGACGACTGGGACTCCATGCTGTCGATCATGAAGGCGAACCTGGCCCTCGACGAGTACGCGGGCCCGGGCGGCTGGAACGACCCGGACATGCTGGAGGTGGGCAACGGCGGCATGACCGACACCGAGTACCGCACCCACTTCTCGATGTGGTCGATCATGGCCGCGCCCCTCCTCATCGGCACGGACCTCCGGTCGGCGCCCCGGTCGGCCTTCGACATCCTCTCCAACAAGGAGGTCATCGCCGTCGACCAGGACGAGCTGGGCAAGCAGGGCAAGGTGATCAGTTCCGAGGACGGCCGCTGGGTCGTGGCCAAGGAACTGGCCGACGGCAGTCGCGCGGTGGCCCTGTTCAACGAGAGCGACCGGCCGCAGCGGATCTCCACCACGGCGCGTACGGTCGGCCTGCCGCACGCGGCCGGCTATCGGGTGCGGGACCTGTGGGAGCACCGCTCCACCCACACGGCGGGCGAGATCTCCGCGACCGTGCCCGGACACGGAACCGTGCTGGTGCGGGTGGGCCCGGACCGCGGCTGGGCCCAGCTGCCGCCCGCCATGGACTCCGGAGTGGACGGCGTCGCGATCACCGAGGCGGGTGACAGCGCACGGCTCACCGCGGTGACCGCGAACCTCGGACGCCGCCCGGTGCACTCCGTTTCCCTCGCGCTGACCGGCCCCGCGGGGTGGCGGACGAAGGCCGACTCCCGTCCCGGGAGCCCGCTGCTCCGTGGGGGCGCGGAGTTCCGGACCACGTGGCGAGCGAGGGTTCCGGAGGGCACCGACCCCGGTACCTACGAGCTGAAGCTCACCACGACGTACCGCACGCCGTCCGGGCAGGAGGTCCGTTCCGTCTCCCCGGTCCAGGTGAAGGTGTCCGTCGCGCCGGAGGACGGCACCACCTACCTCAGCGACCTCACACCGCTGTCAACGGCCAACGGCTGGGGGCCGGTGGAGCAGGACCGGAGCAACGGCGAGAAGGCGGCCGGGGACGGCGGGACGCTCACCATCGGCGGCCGCACCTGGGACAAGGGCCTGGGCGTGCACGCCCACAGCAGCGTCGAGTACTTCACCGCGGGGCGCTGCGAACAGGTCACGGCCCTGGTCGGTCTCGACGACGAGACGGGGACACGCGGCACCGTCGCCTTCGAGATCCGCGCCGACGGCGAGCGCGCGGCGGCCACCGGCCTCCTCACCAACTCCCAGGACGCGCAGGAACTCACCGCTGACGTGAGCGGTGCCCGGACCGTCACGCTGGTCGTCACCGACGGCGGCGACGGCAACGAGTACGACCACGCCGACTGGGCGGACCTGAAGGTCACCTGCTGAGAACTCCGGTGGCCGGGCCCGCCGTCGGGCCCGGCCACCGTCCGCTGCCTCGCAGGGCTCGTTCAGGGAACGTGTGGCGTTCCAACCTGTACGGTCGGCCCTGGTACTGAAGAAGCCCACGGACGACAGGTGGAGTTCACTGGCCCAGTCGGTCGGTGTTCAGCTGATCCAGGCACCGAGGTTCCACGGAATCCGAGCTGCGCCGGCGGCGGTACGCGGCCACGAACAGGGGCGGTGCGCGGAGCGGACTTCGTGAGACGCGGCAGCGAGTCGCTTCACGACTGCTGAGACACCTCTGCCCGGACGGTCCTGCCGCTCGGCGGACACGGCTCCGTGTTCCAGCGGTCGGCCAGGGCGGTGACCAGGAGGAGGACGCGGCCTGACTCCGTGTTCAGGAGCGTGGTCAAGTCCGTGGCGGGGGCGGGAGGTGATCCCCTGCTTCTGAGCCGCGACGGACCATCCGGAGCAGGACGAGCGGCCCGCCGTCGGACCCGGCCGATGCCACGGACCGTTCCCGCCTCCGATCCGGCGCAGGCTCCCACACGGATGTGCAGTGCCGTGGTCCCGCTCTCGAGGATCTTGGCGTGGGCCAGAACCGGTCGGTACTGCGGCAAGCGCGCAGTCGCCGTCCATAGCCGTGTCGGCACGAGGTGGGGGGAATGGTGCGCGTTCGGACCCGGTCTGCGGTCCACAAGCAGCGCGACTTCTGGAATGAGCGTCGACGAACCGTCGTCACATCCTCATGCCATCCCTCCAGGCGGTGCTGAGGAAGAAGAGACTGTCCGGCACGGGTGCCGCTGCCGGTGTCCTCGTCGCGATGGGTGTGCTGGCGGCGCCTTCGACAGGGACGGCACACGCCTGCACGTCGAACCGGTCCTCCACGCGGCGCCGGGCATCGTCGACACCGGCAAGTGATCGACCGGTGAGTGGGGGCCGGGGTCAGACCCGGCCCCCACTTCGGCGCACCGACACCTGTCGCCTTTCCTGCTCCAGGGCACCCGCACGGTTGTCGGTGACGCCAGGTAGCCTCGGACCCATCGTCAACGCGGCCCGACGGGCTTCCGCTCCACTTCAGTGGGGTCTCGAAGGACACGCCCCCACCCGCACGAGCTACTTCGTGCTGCCTGGGGGAAGTCCTTGCTGTTCCGCGCGTCCGCGAAAACGGTCGCCGTCATGGCGCTCGACGGTTCGCTGTTCCTGCACCTCACCGACCAGTTCGTCCACATGCACGGCTACCGGCCCGGCACCTCGGAAGTGCGCTCCTGGGAGCGCAGCATCCCCGTCCTGGCCGCCGCGCTCGACGACGCCGGCCTGGGCGACGTGGAGATGATGCTGGAGTACGCCCTCCCGCTGAACAGCAAGCGCGCCGATGCCGTGCTCGCCGGCGTGCACCCGGTCACGGGTGAGCCGTCGTACGTCGTCGTCGAGCTGAAGCAGTGGAGCCAGGCGGAGCCGGACGAGGACGATCCGGTGCTGTGCCGGATCGACGCCTACACGCATCCGGTCCTCAACCCGATCGAGCAGGTGCGCCGCTACTGCGAGTACCTCGTCAACTTCAACGGGGCGGTGGCCGAACACCCGGGCCGGGTCAGCGGCGTGGCGTTCCTGCACAACGCGACCGAGTTCGGTGTGAGCGGACTGCGAGCGGTCGAACTCGACGAGCGCGGCCAGCTCTTCACGGGCGAGCGGCGCGGCGAGTTCATCGACCACCTCCGCACCCGGCTCAGCGGCCGGCACCCGGGCGCCCGGGCCGCTGACGAACTCCAGGCGGGCAGGACGGTCCCGTCCAAGCAGCTCATGTCGGTGGCGGCCCAGGAGGTCCGCGAGCGCGAGCAGTTCGTCCTCCTGGACGAACAGCAGGTCGCGTACCGCATGGTGCTCAACGCCGTACGCAGGGCGAAGCAATCCGATCACAAGGAAGTCGTGGTCATCACCGGCGGCCCTGGCACCGGCAAGAGCGTCATCGCGCTCTCCCTGCTCGGCGAGCTGTACCGTCAGGGTGTTCCGGCCCTGCACGCCACCGGCTCCCAGTCGTTCACCAAGACGATGCGCAAGGTCGCGGGCACCCGTAAGCGCGAGGTGCAGGAGCTCTTCAAGTACTTCAACAGCTTCATGACGACCGAGAAGAACACCCTCGACGTCCTGATCTGCGACGAAGCCCACCGCATCCGCGAGACGTCCGCCAACCGTTACACACCGGCCGCACACCGCACGGGCAAACGGCAGATAGAAGAACTCATCGATGTCGCCCGCGTCCCCGTCTTCCTCCTCGACGAGCACCAGGTGGTGCGCCCGGGGGAGATGGGAACGGTGCAGGAGATCAAGGCGGCCGCGGCGGCCAAGGGCCTGGAGTGCCGTGTGGTGCCGTTGGAGAGCCAGTTCCGCTGCGGCGGCAGCGACGCCTATCTGCGCTGGGTGGTGCGGCTCCTGGGTCTGGAGCCCGGCGGCGCGGTCGTCTGGGAGCCCGACGACCGCATGCGGCTGCTCGTCGCCGAGAGCCCCCAGGAGATGGAGGCCTTCCTCGAAGCCCGCCGAAGCGAGGGCTACGGCGCTCGCATGTCCGCGGGCTACTGCTGGACCTGGTCTCCGGAGCCGAAGCCCGGTGACCCGCTTCCGGCCGACGTCGTCATCGGCGACTGGTCCCGCCCCTGGAACCTCCGAGGCGAGCGCTCCGTCTCCGGTGCGCCTCCGTCCGCCCTGTGGGCCACCGACCCGGCCGGCTTCGGCCAGGTCGGCTGTGTCTACACCGCCCAGGGTTTCGAGTACGACTGGTCCGGCGTCATCATCGGCCCCGACCTGCTCTGGCGCGGCGACCGCTGGATCACGGACCGTACGGCGTCGAAGGACCCGGTCTTCAAGAGATCGACCCCGGACGACGACGTCGACCGGCTGATCCGCAACACCTACAAGGTGCTGCTGACCCGGGGCATGGTCGGCACGATCGTGTACTCGACGGACCCGGAGACGCGGGAGAAGCTGCGGAAGCTGGCGGGCGGCCGGCTGGAGCGGCGGGCTTCCACGGTGTGACGGGGAGGCAGGTCCTCGCCACGGAGCACACGATCCGGCCATGATGGCTACGCTTCGCGTCGATCACGGTGTCGTCGTCGTCCGTAGGGCAGCTGGTCTTCCTAAGATCCCGAGTACTGATTGCGGCCCGACGGGCTTCCTCACGAGAGGACACGCCCCCACCCGCACGAGTCACTCGTGCTCTGGGGGACCCACCTCGTGTCCATGCTCCTGCTGCGGCTTGCAGCACAGGATCTGCTGACCCTGAACTCAAGGCGCCGTATGGTGCCCCACCTGGCCGCCAGATGGCGGCACTTCCGAGGCGCCGACGCCTCGCTGTCGGAACGTTCCGCGTGGGCCGAGAGCCTCGTGCACCTCGCGGAGGACCTGGTCGCCGCCGGGCGCGGAAACGTGGAGATGATCGTCGAGTGCGCCGCCACCCTCGACGAGGCCGACCGCCCCGGCGACCCCAGGCTCATCGACGTCGTCCTCGTGGGCCGTCACCCGGAAGAGAAGGGACTGTCCGTCCAGCTGGTCGAGCTGAAGCGCTGGTCGACGGTCACCCGAGTGGAACGGGCCACCGCGGAACTGGTCCACGTACCGGGAATGGGCAGGAAGAAGCATCCCGCCCTGCAGTTGCGCGAGTACTACGAGGCGTTCACGGGCGACAGGGGGCCGCTGCACGGACTGGACTTCGAATGCGGCGGGTTCGCCTACCTGCACAACGCCACCGACGCCTCCGTCCGGCCCCTGGTCGACGTGGACGCTCCGACCGGCGCCTACGCCCGCGTCTACACGAACGACCGGCGCGAGCAGTTGATCTCCGACCTCCGTAAGCACTTCGCCGACGAAGGCGGCGCGTCCGCGGCCGAGGTACTGCTGCAGAGCATGGGATTACGCAACACACCCCTGCTCGACGCCATGATCCGCTCCCGCGGAGAGGACACGGTGTTCACCCTGCGTGGCCGGCAGAAGAAGGTCGCCGACCAGATCCTGGACACCGCGGCCGAAGTCCTCCCGGATCCGCAGCGCCCCGCCCTCGTGCCGGACGAGCGGCGCGTGGTCTTCCTGGTCACCGGCGGTGCCGGTACGGGGAAGAGTGCCATCGGCCTCCAGATCAAGGCGGAGCTGGAGGCAGGCGGCCGCACGGTCAAGTACGCCAGCGGCAGCAGAGCCTTCAACGGCGCGATCCAGGAGCACGTCGGCTACGGGGACCGGGAGTTCAAGGAGACCTTCACCTACTTCAGCAACTTCGTCACCCCACCGGATCCGCCGCTGGACGTGCTGATCTGCGACGAGGCGCACCGCCTGCGGGACCGCTCGACCAACCGCTTCTGGAAGCCCGAGCACCAGGGAACCAAACCCCAGGTCGACGAGCTTCTCGACGCGTCCCGTCTGACCGTGTTCTTCCTCGACGAGGGGCAGTCCGTACGGCCGAACGAGGTCGGTACCGTCGAGCTGATCGAAAACGCGGCGCAACGGTACGGCGCCGCTCTTGTCCGGTACCGACTCCGGGAACAGTTCCGCTGCGGTGGCAGCGACGCCTACATCCGCTGGGTGCGCGCCGTGCTCGGGGTGGCGGACGAGGAACCGGAGCAGTGGACGCCGGACGGACTGATGCACGTGGAGGTGGCGGACAGCCCGGAGGAACTCGAACGGATCATCCGTACCGAGGCGCTGGCCGGGGCGTCCGCCCGTCTCGTCGCGGGGTACTGCTGGCCCTGGACGAAGCCGATCGGCAAGGAGAGGCGGCTGGAGGCCGACGTGCGGATCGGCGACTGGCACCGACCGTGGAACGCGGACAGCGACGCGTTCTGCGAGAACGGGGCGCCGCCGTCCAAGATCTGGTCCGTGCACGAGAAAGGGCTTGATCAGATCGGTTGTGTGTACACGGCTCAGGGTCTCGAGTGGGACTGGTGCGGTGTGATCCTGGGTGAGGACATGGTGCGCCGGGACGGCCGGTGGGTGTTCCGACGGGGCAAGGAGCGCAAGGACCCGGAGTCCGGCGTCAAGCGCGTCGCCGTCCCGGGCTCGTTCGACCCCAAGGTGAAGGCGGGCAGCGTCGGTGAGCAGGAGTTCGCCCGGCTGGTCCGCCACGCCTACCACGTGCTGATGACCCGGGCGAGCCGGGCGACGGTGCTCTACTCCACGGACGAGGAGACCCGCAACTACCTGAAGGACATGGTCGGCGGGCTCCAGATACACGGGCTGCGCCCCACCTGGGAGAACCTGCCGGAGGAAGCACGCGTGCCGCACCTGCCCCGGCCGCGCCGAGGGCGGCGCCCCCGCAAGAAGCGCCAGAGCACGGGCCCGCACTCGCCCGACCTGTCCCTGTTCTGAAGCGGACTGCTCGCATGCGGAGTGGCGGGCTCTCCGGGCCCGCCACAAGCCTGCGTCAGAAGACCAGGCGCGCTGCCGCGGCCAGGGCCGTCACCACGAGCTGGGTGGCGACACCGGCGGCGACGTCGACCAGGATCTCGCGAAGCCGGTGACGACGTGCAGGCTTGTACTCAACGGGGTTCATGGATGTCCACTCCTTGGCGTGAGCTGGGAATGGCAGGGACCGCCCTACCGGGCATCCGCACTCACGCCGCGTGCGTGGCACGCAGCGGAAACCACTCGTCAGTCACAACCGGGAACCGGCATCCGAACACCGCAGACGTACCCTCCGGGAAGGTGCGCAGCAGAAGTGACGGTAGTGCACCACTGTTGAGGGCTCATGCTTTTCGGCCACCGCTGGAGTGCGTTCGGACGCGGTCCTCGGTCCGGCTGCAGCCAGGACGGGACTTGAACGGGCACACGTGACGGCATGCGCATGTTCTCGGAGTCGCACACGGGCAGGACAGTGGGTTGCGTCCTGGGAAATGGTGTACGGGCTCCCACCTGATCCGGGTGTTTGGCCCGGCGCCGGAGTGAGTGCCCGGATATGAGAACGGCCACCGGCTGATCTTTCAAGACGACCAAGTCTTTGAAGGAGATCAGCACGATGACCGCACCGGACAGTCTGCCCCTGCACGCCTTCGCCGAGGAGAACCTCGCCGCGGCGAGTCCCGACCTGCTGCGCGCGATGATCAAAACGTTCGCCGACGCGCTCATGTCCGCCGAGGCCGACGCCCTCTGCAACGCCGAATACGGGCAGGTCAGCGACGAGAGAGTCAACCACCGCAACGGCTACCGCCCGCGCGAGTGGGACACTCCCCCAGCCTCCGGCCGGGGGTACCCCCAGCGCCGGCACCGTCGAGCTGGCCGTCCCCAAGCTCAGGTCCGGGAGTTACTTCCCGCACTGGCCCCTGGAGCGCCGTCGGCGGGCCGAGCAGGCCCTCATCAGCGTGGTCGCCACCGCCTACCTGCTCGGCGTCTCCACCCGCAGGGTCGAGACGCTCGCCGAGTCCCTGGGCGTCACCCAGCTGTCGAAGTCCCAGGTCAGCGCGATGGCCAAGCACCTGGACGAGCAGGTCGCCGCCTTCCGCACCCGGCCCCTGGACGCCGGCCCGTACTCCTTCGTCCGGGTCGACGCCCTGACCCAGAAGGTCCGCGAGGGCGGCCGGATCGTCAACGTCCATGCCCTGATCGCGGTCGGCGTCAACGCCGACGGGCACCGCGAGATCCTCGGCATCGACGTGGCCACCGCCGAGGACGGTGCCGGCTGGCTGGCCTTCCTGCGCTCGCTCATCGCCCGGGGCCTGTCCGGCGTCCAGCTGGTCATCTCCGACGCCCACGCCGGCCTGGTCGACGCGATCGGTGCCGTCCTGCCCGGCTCATCGTGGCAGCGGTGCCGGACCCTCCCCCACGCCCTGAACGGGCGCGGGCGGTGCCCCCATCACCCACAATCTGCTGAGCCAGGTGCCGAAGTCGGCCCAGCCTGGGGGTACCCCCGGCCGGAGGCTGGGGGAGGATGGCGACCCTGCTGCGGACGGTGTTCGAACAGCCCGATGCCGACGTGGTGACAGCCCAGATGCGGCATGTCCTGGACGCCTTGGAAGCCAAGGGGCCTTCACCCGTGATGGTGGACACGCGGTCATTGCTCACGCGGCGAGCGTGAGTTTAGCCGCGTGGTGTCGGCGTTCGTATTCGTTGGGGCTGAGGTGGCCGTTGGTGGAGTGCCGACGGCGGGTGTTGTAGCGGGTCAGCCAGGCGAAGACGGTCCTGCGGCAGGTGACCGCGTCGCCGTAGTCGCGGGCGCCCCGGAGCGTCTCGCGTTTCAGGGACGCGTGGAAGCTCTCGCAGGCCGCGTTGTCCGCGCTGGTGCCGACCGCTCCCATCGACCGGGTGACCCCGAGCTGGTCGCAGAGGTCGGCGAAGGCGCGGGACGCGTACTGGGCTCCGTGGTCGGAGTGGAACACCGAGCCGTCCAGGCCGCCGCGGGTCACGGCAGCCATCCGCAGGGCGTCGGCGACCAGGCCGGTGCGCATGTGGCCGGCGATGGACCAGCCGACGACCTTGCGGCTGAAACAGTCCAGCACGGTCGCAAGATAGAGGAACTCCCCGTTATCCAGCGGGAGATACGTGATGTCACCCATGTATTTCCGGCCCGGCTCGGTGGCGGTGAAGTCCCGCTGGAACAGGTCCGGGACCAAGGATGCGGCCGGGTCCGGGACCGTGGTGCGGACACGTCGGCGCAGCCGGATGCCGGCGATGGAGAACGTCCGCATCACGCGGGCGACTCGCTTCTCGTTGACCCGTAGGCCCGTTTCCCGCAGCTCTGCAGTCACCCTGGGCGAGCCGTAGGCGCCGCCGGACTCGGCGTGGACGCGACGGATCTTCTCGGCCAGGAGCCGGTCCTCACGCTGCCTGGCGACCCGGCCTGCGGCGCCGGCGAGCCACTTGTAGTAGCTGGACCGGTTCAGGTCCAGGACCTCACAGAGCCGCTTCACGCCGAAGGCGTCCCGGTGGTCGGCGACGAACTGGAAGCGGCTCACCAGTTCGTCTCCCCGGCGAAATACTTGGCTGCCTTGCGGAGGATGTCCCGCTCGGTGGCGAGCTTGCGCTCACTCGCCTCGAGCTCGGCCACCCGGGCCTCCAGCTGACGGATCCGCTCGTCCGGACCGGCGGACGGTGCCGCCTGCCCGGCCCGGGCCGGCGTCTCCTTTCCCACCGACGAGGCGGTGGCAGCGATGCCACGTCGTTCGCGGTCCCGCAGTACCCACTCGCGCAGGGTGGCCCGGTTGACGCCCAGGTCAGCGGCGATTCCCTTATAGGTCGCCCCGGGCGTGGACTCGTACAGGGCCACAGCATCGGCCCTGAACTCGTCCGAGTAGTCCTTCATCGCCATCGGCGGTCTTTCTCGCTTCCTCCGGATCAAGCAGATCCAGTATCAGCGTGTCCACCGCTCAGGGGGAGGCCCCAAGTTCCCCAAGGCGGCAGCCCACTTGGACGCCGCCCAGCACGACCTGCCGGCTTTCACCGCCTTCCCGCGCGAGATCTAGCGGCAGATCTGGTCGAACAATCCGCAGGAGCGGCTGAACAAGGAGATCCGCCGTCGCACCGACGTGGTCGGTATCTTCCCCGACCGCACCGCCGTGATCCGCCTGGGCGGGGCGGCCCTGGCCGAGCAGCACGACGAGTGGACCGAGGCCCGCCGCTACATGAGCCGCGAACTCCTTGCCAAGGCCCGCCTCCACCCGATCGAGTCAGAAACCGACGACACCGTCCTGCCGACCGAACTCACCGCATAGCCTCACAACGAGATCACCGAGTGGCCGTCGATACACCACTCCAGCGGACGTGACCCAGGGACGCACTATGCAGTCAGACGGGTTGAGGCTTCTTGGGCTTGAGCCAGCCGGGACCGACGCCTGTCGACCGGTGTACGGACGTCGTTGACGATTTCGGAGAAAGGGTCAGACCAACTGGTCGACAGTCCACGCCCGAACTTTCGAAGCAAGCTCGCCTTACGGGGCGGCCGTGTTCCTTTACCTGTTCGGTGGCTCCACGCGTGCGGTGATGCCGAGGTCACGGCGCATCTCATCCCGTAGATCAGTCAGCCGGTCCCAGAGCTCGTCCACCTGCCGACTCAGTTCTTCGACGTTCTCCTCCTGCCTCGGCTGCCCCGCTTCGAGACGCTTGACCAGCCCGTAGATCTTTCGCAATGAACCATTGGCGGCCCCCAGGACGGGCAGTACGGCATCAGACACGATCATGTGGGATTCCGCGTGCTGAACGGCGTAGGCGTTCCAGCGTTCATCCAGTTCCGCCTTCCGGGCCTCTTCCAAGGTGTCGGCCCGGCGCAGATCGTGCATGCATCCGGCCAGGGTGTCCCGGGCTGCTCGCGCTGCGGAGTGCAACCGCGAGTACGCGGCGCGCCGTTCCTCCAGCAATCGGCTGTCCCACTGACGGACCTGGTCCTCCTGGCGATGCCGCTCGATCCGCTGATGTTCACGGATCCAACCACGTTCCGCACCGCGCTGCGTAAGGAACACCGACGTCAGGGAAACCCCGCTTCCGAGCACCGCAGCCGCAAGCGCCACCAACGCCGTACTCATCACTCAGCCCCCTTGCTCACCAGTCTCCCGGCATTCTTCCTGGTATTCCCCACCACTCACCGGTTTGCTGTCATCGACGGGTATACGGCCGCCCCAGCGGCATCAAGCGGTGGTGTCGTCACCGGCATGAGGAAAGGATCTCGACGCCCCGGCGTTCCCGGCCGGGACGGGCACCGATGAACCCCCCCCAGTCCGGCAGAGATCTCAGGCTGTGGTGATAGCCCGGGGTTTCGTGGATTCCGCTCCCGTGAGCACTAACGCGACTGATCGTCCTGGTCCTGCTGAGGGGCCGGGCCATCTCTCTTCGGCCGCAGCCCGACGACACCCGCCCTCCCGCGGAGGCCGTTCAGGAAGCAGCCCCTCCGCACCATGTCCCGCCTGACTCGCGGGTCGAAGTTCCGGCGACGCAGCAAGCGTTGACGAGTCGGACGGTCAGCCGACCTCGCGGCGAGGAAAGAAGCGTCGCCGCAGGCGGTCGCCGAGTTCACCGACGACAATCACAAACGCGGCGCCCGCCGCGCACTCCCCAAGACCCATCGGCTGATCGGTAACCGCACCCAGAAGCGCAAAGGCAGCGGTAACGGCCGCCCACCACATGGCCCACAAGCTGATCAGAACCCACCAACGCCGTCTCTTCACGGCCTCACGATACGTCTCCCGGTGCTTCCGGTACGGCGGCTTCACCTGAGTCTTCGCGTGGGCGGGTGGCACGGGCCGCTGCCGCGTGCCGGCGGGGCGAGCAGGATGGCTCCGGGGGATCGGCGCAGGTCACGGGTGCCTTCGGTGAGTCCTGCCGGTGTCCGGGCCCGGATCGGCAGCCGTTAACATCTGCATTTGTCGGTAACTGTCGCGCAGTGCCTCCCGCACAGCGTCCGGCGGTGCGGGGCGTGTCTCCGTGCAGGGGTGGCGTACCGGCTTCCGGGGCTCACAGCTCGACGCGTCCGGAGAACTTTTCGAAAGAGCTGGAGAACCGTTGTCCGATCTGCTGGCCAAGGACCGGCGCACCGCCGAAGCCGCCGCTGGTGAGAGTCTCTCCCTGTCCGACGACCAGGCGAAGGCGCTGTTGGGAGAACTGGGCCCACAGGAAGACGTCCGGGCCGTCTACCGCAACGGCTGGGGCTGGGCCGTGCTCACGAAGAACGACCTCGTTCTTCTACGGGGTCTGGTGAGACCCAGGGCGATCCGCGTCCCCGCACCCCTGCGGATCTCCCGCCGCACCTACGGCATGTTCCGGTCCGTCGAGGTCCTCGTCCACGGGCATCCGCACAAGCTGTGGGGCTCGAAACTCGACCCGAGGGGCGAGCTCCTCGTGGCCACGGGCGAGGTTCTCCCTCCCGACTCCCCCTTGCGCCCAGGCCGCGGAACACGGTTCGCCACCTGGATAAGCCGACACCCTGTCTTCGTCTCCGTAGCGGTGATCGGATTCCTCTTCGCCAACCTGGGCCCGGGCGCCGGCGAGAAGGAGGCCGTGGTCCAGAAGCCCGAGCCCGCTCTGACCGTCCCCGACTTCACGGGTACCTCTCTCGCCCTGGCGGCTGTGTCGGCCGACCTGCATCCGTGGAAGACGGTGTCGGCAGCCGACGCCTCCTCCGACCAGCGGCCTGTGAACACCACCACGAGCGGCTGGCAGGTCTGCTTCCAGAGCCCGGTCCGTGACGAGACGGTCCGTCCAGCAGCCAGGACGCTGACCCTGTACGCGGTTCCGGAGAAGGAGGAGTGCCCGCCCCGGTTGCACGGCCCCCGCCGGATCGTCGTGCCGGACCTCGTCGGCGAGCAGACCGACGATGCTTCCCGTGCTCTCGGCGACCTCGGTCTCGAGCACGTGATCTACTTCCACGCCCACACCGGCAAGCGTCTGTACGACGGGCTGGAGGAACTGGCCGACTGGCAGGTGTGCAGGCAGCAGCCGGAGCCCGACACCGAGGTCTCGACCGGGACGCAGATCGACCTGTGGCTGATCGGCCCCAGCGACCCCTGCACCAAACCCAAGCCGAAACCGAAGCCCAAGCCGGAGCCAAAGCCTGAACCGAAGCCTGAACCGAAGCCCGAGCCCAAGCCCGAGTCGAAGCCGCGACCGCGGCCCTCGTACGGCACCGGCTCGAGCGGCGGCACCACGGGCGGCAGCAGCAGTGGCGGCTCGTCCGGCGGCGGTTCCACCAGCGGCGGTTCCACCAGTGGGGGCTCCACCAGCGGGGGTTCCTCCGGCAGTTCGGGCGGCGGCACCGGGAGCCGGCCCGGCGTCCAGTTCGGTCAGTACTGTTCTCCCGTCGGCGCCGTCGCGACGACCACCGACGGGCGGCCCGCGAAGTGCTTCATGGGCAAGGACGGCAACGCCCGATGGGGATACAACTCCGGGTGACCGCAAACGACTCCCGGCCCGCTCCTGCCGCCGGCGGCACGACGGTCAGTCCAGGTCGGCCTGCCACAGGTCGGGGCCGAAGACCTCGTACTGGATGTCGCGCGGGGCGACCCCCTGCTCGATCAGCCGGCTCCGTACGGCCTGCATGAAGGGCAGGGGCCCGCACAGGTAGTAGAGGGCGTCGTCGGGAATGTCGACGGAGGACAGGTCCATCTGTCCCTCGAAGACGCCGTTCACCGGTTCGAGGCTGTGCGCGCCCTTCTCGTACCAGAGGTGCATCCGCGCGTCCTGCAGCGCCAGCACGTCGTTGACGACCTGCCGCCGCAGCGGGAAGGACGCCTCGTCGAGGTCGGCGTGGAGAAGGGTGATCGACAGCCCGGAGTCGGCCGTGACCAGGTGCGACAGCATGCCCGCCATGGGGGAGACCCCGATGCCCGCACTGGCGAACACCACCGGACGTCCCGAGTCGTCGAGCACCACGTCGCCGTACGGCAGCGACAGCGTCAGGTCGTCGCCCACCTGGACGGAGTCGTGCAGCAGCGCCGACATCTCGCCGTCGGGGTCGCCGTCCTCACCACGCACCCGCTTCACCGAGAACTGGCGGTGCTCGCCGTCGTCCGCGCGGGTCAGGCTGTACTGACGCGGCTGCAGCTTCCCGTCGGGCATCCGCATCCGGACGGTGACGTACTGGCCCGGCAGCGAGGTCTTCACCAGGCGGTCGTCGTTCCGCTTGACCACGAAGGTGACCACGTCGTCGGTCTCCCTGATCTTCCGCTCCACCCGCCAGTCCCGCCAGACCGTCTCCGGCCGGACCCCGCGGGCGCTGTAGAGACCGCGCTCCTGGTTGATCAGGGCGTTGGCCATCAGCCAGTACACCTCGTCCCAGGCCGCGGCGACCTCCGCGGTGACCGCGTCGCCCAGGACGTCGCCGATCGCCCACATCAGGTGGTCGTGGACGATCGGGTACTGGTCCGGGCGGATGCCGAGCGAGGCGTGCTTGTGGGCGATCCGGCTCAGCAGCTGCTCCGGCACCCGCTCCGGTGTCTCCACCAGGGTCGTCGCGAACGCGGCCACCGAGCCGGCCAGGGCCTGCTGCTGGTGGCCGTGCGCCTGGTTGCCGCGGTTGAAGACGCCGTCGAGGAGTTCGGGATGCGCGGAGAACATGTGCCGGTAGAAGCGCTGGGCGATCTCACCGATGTGGTCGGCGACCACGGGGAGTGTGGCGGTGACGACGGGGCGGGAGGTGTCGGAGAGCATGGCTTCCCTCCAGGTCGGCGGGGGCTCCTGGCCCGCTCCAGGTACCCGCCCCCTCCTGAGTGACACGGCTTGCCGGCGGTCGGGGCCGCTCGGAGGGCGCGGGCGCCGGTGACGGAAGGGAAGTCGGCGCCGGAGGTGCGTTCCGGGCCGCTGATAAGCTGTGCCCGCGCTTCATTGCACCGGGGCCCGTACCGAACGGTACGGGCCCCGGTGCGCTCCGGGCGCCGGATCAGGAAGGTGCCCCATGAACGCGAAGCCGTCGACCGTCGGACTCTCCGGACTCTCCGGGGGCGGTACGTCCCCGCGAGTGGCAGCGCCGCCGGAGGCGCCCCCGGCCGCGTCCTTCGACGCGTTCGGGCTGCCGCCGGAGCTGGTGGAGACGATGGGCGGGCTCGGGGTGACGGAACCGTTCCCCATCCAGGCGGCGACGCTGCCCGACGCGCTGGCCGGCCGTGACGTCCTCGGACGGGCACGCACGGGATCCGGCAAGACGCTGGCCTTCGGGCTCGCTCTGCTCGTCCGGACGGCGGGTCGGCGGGCGGAGGCGAAGCGGCCGCTCGCGCTGGTACTGGTCCCGACCCGGGAGCTCGCCCAGCAGGTGAGCGACGCCCTGGTGCCGTACGCGCGGACGCTGAACGTACGGCTGGCGACGGTGGTCGGCGGGCTGTCGATCAACCGGCAGGTGGCGGAGCTGCGGAGCGGTGCCGAGGTGGTCGTCGCGACGCCGGGGCGGCTGGCCGACCTCGTGTCGCGCCGGGACTGCCATCTGAACCAGGTGCGGATCACGGTGCTGGACGAGGCGGACCAGATGTGCGACCTGGGGTTCCTGCCGCAGGTCTCGGACATCCTGGAACAGGTCCCCGCCGACGGGCAGCGGCTTCTGTTCTCGGCCACGCTCGACCGTCACGTCGAGCAGTTGGTGCGAAGCCATCTGACCGACCCGGTCCACGCGTCGGTCGACCCCGGGGCGGGCTCGGTGAGCACCATGGACCACCACGTCCTGACCGTGCATCCCGCCGACAAGTACGCCACGGCGACCGAGATCGCCGCCCGGGACGGCCGGGTGCTGATGTTCCTGGACACCAAGGCGGGCGTCGACCAGTTCACACGCCATCTGCGGGCCGCCGGCGTGCGGGCCGGCGCCCTGCACAGCGGCAAGTCGCAGCCGCAGCGCACGCACACGCTCGGCCGGTTCGCGGACGGTGACCTCACCGTGCTGGTGGCCACCAACGTCGCGGCGCGGGGCATCCACGTCGACGCGCTCGACCTCGTCGTCAACGTCGACCCGCCGGCCGACCCCAAGGACTACCTGCACCGCGGCGGGCGCACCGCGCGGGCCGGGCAGTCCGGGACCGTGGTCACCCTGGTCACCCCCGCCCAGCGGCGCGAGGTGAACCGGATGATGTCCGACGCCGGTGTCCGGCCGACCGTCACCCCGGTGCGTTCCGGCGAGGCGACGCTGACCGCCCTCACCGGTGCGAAACGCCCGCCGGCCGGGACGAAGGCCGGCAGCGGCAATGCGCCCTTCCGCGGCCTCGGCAGCCGCCCGGGCCGTCCGGGCAAGGAGTCCCGCAAGGCCGCCGAGGCCCGCAAGGCGGCGGAGGCCCGGGCGGCGGCCCGGGTGCGCAGGGGGCGCTGAACCGGGCCAGGAAGCCATTGCCTGGCCAAACGCCAGGCCGAAGGCCGTGTCGAGCGGGTGAGCCGAGCAACGGGCGGCGGGCCCGTCGAACATCCGGTCCGGTCACCGTCTCGGGCCCGCGACGGCGTAGGCCGCGGTGCCGACGACCGTGAGGGCCAGGGCCGTCCAGGTGCCCGCCGTCGTTCCGGGGGGCAGCAGCATCCAGGACGCCACCTGCGTCGGCACACTCGTCGGGGGCGGGGCGAAGAACGCGAACGAGAGCCAGGCGAACGGCAGCGTCCACGCGTACTGCCCGCCCGAGAGCGCCGCGCCCAGGGCGGCCAGGCCCATCAGGCCCGCACTGTTCCGGACGACGAACGCGGTGGAGGCCATGTCCTCGCCCGTGGCCCGCACCGCCAGCAGCGCCGTGCCGACGACCGCGCCGGCGAGCAGCACGTGCGCCGCCCTGCGGGGCATCCAGCGGATCGCGGCCGTCCGGTCCAGTGCGAGGTCCTGCCCGCTGAGCCCGGTCGAGGCCGCCATCGCCCCCGCGGCGAGGAGGAGGACGGGGAGCCGCGGATCGCCGGGCCCCCCGCCCCCGTTCCGGGAGAGCGCCCACGCCGCCACCGTGCTGATCACCACCGCGGCGAGCGACGCGGGCACCTGACGCGAGCGCGCGTACAGCGTCAGCCATCTCACCGGGACGCACCGCCGGACAGGGCCTCGAAGGCGTCGCCCTCGCAGGAGAGCGCGGCGGCGCGCATCGCGTTGATCCGCGAGAGCTGCTCGGCCCGCGGCAGCGCCGTGAGCTCCTTCCACACCGGGCGGGTCTCGGTCTCGACCTCGCTGCGCAGACTCGCCGGCTCCGTGCCGGGAAGCGGCCTGAGGTCCCCGAGGACCCAGCCCACCGCGACGGCCCGCGCGAAGTCCTCGGTCCCCCAACCGCTCCAGCCCACGGGGGTGCACCCCGGCACCATGGCCTTGGCGATCAGGGCCCGGGTCAGTTCCTCGCCCTTCGCGGCGGCGACGATGTTGTCGTCGAAGTCGAAGAGCACGGTCTCGCCGGACCACTGCGGCATGGCGCCGTCCGGCAGTACGGCGGTGTTCTCCCGGACCGAGACCGGGGCCCGGTCGCCCAGGGCGCCGTGCAGCAGGCGCAGCGCCTCCTTGCCGGGGCCTGCGAGGTCGGCGAGTCGGGTCCGGTGCGTCTGGGTCGCGCACACCGGACCGTCGCACACCAGCTCCGCGGCGGCCTCGTCGACGACGTACATCCGGCGCGGGTCGGAGGGGAGGACGAGCAGGGCGAGCACCGCGCCCGCCAGGACGGGAGCCAGGGCGACCAGCCGGGCGCGCCGGGTCGTGGCGACCAGCAGTGCGAAGCCGGTCGCGGCCATGCCGAGCAGCCAGATCGTCTGCCCGACGTGCACGGCGGCGGAGAACGTGACGAGCACGTTGCGCACCTCCTCCACCGCCGGGGACAGGAGGGAGACCCGGTTCGGCTCCATGCTTGGAACCCCCGTCGCCGTGGTCGTCTCCGTCCGGCCCAACGACATGTGCATGAGGGCCGTGAACACGAAGGCGCCCATGGTCAGCGCGGGCGGGGTGAGCGCGGACGGCAGGGCCCGCCCGGCACCCATGCCCAGTACCGCACCCGCGACGAGGAAGAGTGCCCCCACCAGCGAGATCGGCAGCCACCCGAGGTGCGTGTACTCGGTGTGGGCGGCCACCTGGACCGCGCCCACGAGGACGAGGAGCGTGAAGGCCGAGGCCAGCGTGAGCGCCGTCGTGCCCGCCAGCGCGGCCGCACGGTGCCGGGCGGGTCGCGGCGTGGTCGTCAGCAGCTCCGGCATCTTCGAGCGGTGGTCGCGCAGACCCTGCAGCGCCCCGAGCCCCACGGCGAGCGGCCACAGGTAGAACAGCAGGGAGCGGGTCCACATCGCCATGGACGTCCACTGGGCCGTCCACGCCGTGGTGCCCCTCCACCACGAGGCGTCCACCAGGTACAGGAACGCCAGCGCGCTCGTGAAGACCAAAGCGCCGGCCCACGGGGCGACGGAGCGCCTCAACTCGATGCGCAGAACACGGGTGTTCACCAGGTGCCCCTCTCCCGGACGGGACCCTGCAGCAGTGCCGAGTAGCCGCGCTCCAGGGGGCTGTCGCCCACGTGCTCGGGGCCGCCCGCCGCGGCCAGCTCGTCCGGGGTGCCCTGGAAGACCAGCCGGCCCTCGGCGAAGAGCACCACGTCGGTGCAGGCGGCGGCGACGTCCTCCACCAGATGGGTCGAGACGAGCACACAGGTGTCCGTGCCCAACTCCTGGAGCAACTCGCGGAAGCGCAGCCGCTGCGCCGGGTCCAGGCCGACCGTCGGCTCGTCCAACAGCAGGATCGCCGGGTCGTTGACGATGGCCTGGGCGATACCGACCCTGCGCACCATGCCGCCCGAGAGGGCCTTCATCCTCTCGTCGGCGCGGTCCGCCAGCCCCACCCGCTCCACGGCGCGCTGCACCGCCGCGGGGATCTCCGCCTTCGGTACCTCCTTCAGCCACGCCATGTACTCGACGAACTCGCGCACCGTGAAACGCTTGTAGTAGCCGAACTCCTGCGGCAGGTAACCGATCCGGCGGCGCAGCGCACGGTGCCCGCCCCTGCCGTCGGCGGACTCGCCGAGCAGCTCCAGGGTGCCCTCGGTGGGGCGCAGCACGGTGGCCAGGGTCCGGATGAGGGTGGTCTTGCCCGCCCCGTTGGGGCCGAGGAGCCCGTGTACGCCGGTGCCCAGCGACAGGTCGAGGCCGTCGACGGCCATGCGTTTCCTGCCGACCCTGACCTTCAGCCCGGTGGCCCGGATCTCCCAGGCGTAGGCCGTCGGTGCGAGGTCGGCCGCGCTCACGGCGGACGTCATGTGGTGTTCCTTTCCGATGGTCCGATAGTCATCGAGGAGCTCCCGGCACGGAGTACGCGCCCCTGCGGGCGATCACGACACCGGTGCCGAGTGCGAGGAGGAGCCCCCACACGGGCAGACCGCCCGTCTGCAGGGCGAAGGCCGTACGGCTGGTGGCCAGGGTCGGCGCCACGACCACGGCAGCCCACCCGGCGGCCAGCACGACAGCGGCGCGGGTCACCCCGATGGCACCGCCGAGCGCCAGCGTCGCCGCCGTCAGGGCCAGACAGGGCAGCAGCCACTGGGCCACCATCACCCCCGTCACCCATCCGCCCACCAGCAGCGCGGGGACGACCACGCCGAGCACGGACGCGGTGCGCCGCAGCACCAGGGGGAGCCCGGCCCTGGGCGCCGAGGACGTCAGTTCGTACGCCGGGTCCAGACCGCGCGACCAGGAGGCCGCGACACCGAGCACGGGCAGGACCGGCGCGAACAGCAGCACCAGCGACACCTCGCCCGAACCGGTGCCGACCAGGTCGAACAGCAGGGCCAGCAGCACCACACCCACGACCATGGCCAGCCACGGCACCATCGTGGGCGTCAGCCACCTCGACAGCCGCGCCGGCCGGCGCCGTCCGCGCGGCATCGTGGCGGTGACCGCCAGCCGGGGTTCGAGGCCGGACCACACGGTGCCGACCAGCGTCGCCACGGCGGGCGCCTCGGTACCGACGGCGGCGGACAGCCGGTCACGGCACACCCGGCACGCCTCCAGATGGGCCTCCACGGCCCACACCTCGTCGACGGCGAGGTCCGTACCGCCGCGCGCATACCCCTCGACGATCCGCGTCGACGGATGTTCCCCACTCACGCCAGCGCCCTCCGCATCGCGATCCGGGCCCGGCGGGCACGGGTCTTGACCGTGCCCTCGGGCAGCCCGAGCAGGACCGAGGTCTCCCGGACGGACAGCCCGTCGAGCACCATGGCCTGCAGTACCTGTCTCAGTTCCGGCGCGAGGCACCGCAGCGCGTCCCCGACCTCACCGCCGACGGTCGCCGCGAGCGCCTCCTCCTCGGCGGCGGGCGCCGCGCCGGGCACGGCGGCGGCCGGCGGCGGCTCCGCGTGGTGAGCCCTGCGCCGGAACGCGTCGACCAGGCGGCGCGCCGCGATCGTCCACAGCCAGCCGACGGCCGTCCCGCCGACCGCGGCCCCGGCGAACGCGCCCGCCGCGCGCCACACCGCCAGGTAGGTCTCCTGCATGACCTCCGCGACGATCTGCTCGTCCGCGCACCGGCGGCGCAGCCGCACCGCCAGCCACGGCGCCGTACGCCGGTACAACTCCTCGAACGCGGCACGGTCGCCCTTCGCCACCAGCCGGACGAGACGTTCCTCGTCCACCTCGTGCGGTGCTGCTCTGACTGATCTCACACCCGCTAGACGCCCGAGCCGCGCTGCGGGTTTTCCCCCCGACGTGATCCCCGCCACACGGGAAAAGCCGTGGCTCCGCCCACCCGGCCCTCCCTGCACTCCTCGGCGACGAGCAGGCGCCGCCCCCGCGGAGGGGCGCGCCGCACCCGGGGCCGCGGCACCTTCACCACCCGGCCCACCGGCTACGCACCGGCGCCTGCCGCGGTGTCCGTGCGGTGACGGGGACGGCGGTCCCTCCCGGACTCAGGGGGAGGGACCGCCGTCGGCATCACACCGGTGCGCACCGTGACCGCCGGCTCCGGTCACGGCGCGCACCGCACACCGGGGTCAGGGGTAGGACACCACCTTCGACGGCACGGTCTCGGTGCCCGAGGTCGGCGAACCCGTGTCGTTGATGACGCACTCGTACTGCCCGTGGCCGCTGAGCGACACGACCAGCAGGTGGTGGAAGCGGACCCCCGGACGGTTCGGGGCGGCGAAGCCGTGGTGCTGCACGATCGACGGGTTGACGTTGTAGTAGCAGTAACTGCCCATGCCCCAGCCCTCGTGGGTGGTGACGTGGTCGCCGACCTTGTACGCGGCGTAGCCCTTGATCGAGCCGTTCTGGACGGCGGCCTGGTTCGGCGCGTCGTAGGCCTTCTCGTTCTGGAAGAAGATCGTGCGCCCGCGTTCGCCGTTCCACTGGACGTCGTACTTGTTGAAGTGTTCGACGAACAAGCCGGTCGCCAGGACGTCGTGGCCGTTGACGACGACGCCGTAGTCGCAGCGGTTGGTCTCCCAGCCGACGCCCTCGCCGTGGTCGGCGCGCCAGATCCAGGTGTGGTCGACGATGGTGTGCCGGGCGTTGACCACCATGCTGGTGGTCGCCTTGCCGGGGCCCGCGCCGCCGATCCGGATGAACACGTCCTGGACGGTGATCGGGTCGGCCGAGTGGTTGCGGGAGGAGCCGTCCGGGCCGACCTCCACCAGGGTGCGGGAGTTGACCGGTCCGGCGTCGACCAGGAAACCGGCCAGCCGTACGCCGTCGACGTCGGCGACCTTCAGGGCGGTGACGCCGTTGTCGGGGATCAGGGTGGCGTAGCCGAGGCCGAGGACGACCGTGCCCGCCCGGTCGACCCGGACCGGCTGGTCGACGTGGTAGATGCCCGGCGTCAGCAGCAGGTTGAGGCCCTGGTCGAGCGCCTGGTTGAGGGTGGCCGCGGAGTCGCCGGGCCTGGCGACGTAGAAACGGTCCAGGGGCAGGGAGGTGCCGCGCGGGGTGCCGCTGCCCCAGCTGACACCGCGTGCGTCCCGGCGCAGCGCGGGCAGGAAGACGCGGTAGTCGGCGCCGGCCAGGTACAGGAACGGCTTCTCGCGGGAGATCGGCGTCCGGTCGAGCGTGGTGTACGGCGGCTCCGGGAAACTCTGTGCGGGGGCGCCCTGGACACCCGAGAACACCATGTTCCACACGGCGTTGGTCCACCCGCCGACCGAACTGTCCCGGGTGTACCACTGCTGCTGCGAGTACGGGCCGACCGTGCCGTCGATCCGGCTGTCGGCGATGTAGCCGCCGCTGGCCCAGCCGTAGCCGTCGGGCGCCAGGTTGAGGCCGCCGCGGATGTGCATCCGGCGGAACGGGGCGGCCTGGGAGACCGCCCAGCGGTTGGT
This sequence comes from Streptomyces sp. NPDC004051, assembly GCF_053604275.1. NCBI lineage: Bacteria > Bacillati > Actinomycetota > Actinomycetes > Kitasatosporales > Streptomycetaceae > Streptomyces > Streptomyces sp. NPDC004051. The sequence goes on from NZ_JBSGHG010000004.1 coordinate 207,832, forward strand.
GCCGTTGACCGGGACGAGGGCCAGGTTCTCCGCCGAACGCCAGAAGTTCTGGGTGGCGTTGCCGTCGAACCAGCCGGCGTCGACCGTCACGTCGCCGTTGATGGTGGTGTCGTCGGGAGAGAGACCGAGGCCCGAGATCGAGGTGTAGAAACCGAGTTGGGCGTTGAGCCCGTGGTAGGTGCCCGGTTTGAAGAAGAACTGGTAGCGGCCCGGGCCGAACTGGTCCGATTCCTGCCGGGCGAACACCTCGTCCAGCTTCGCCTGGATGCCCGGTGTGGACGGGTCGAAGACGATCACGTTCGGCCCGAGGTCGCCGCCGGCCCGCAGTCGGCGCGGCTTGCCGGGCTTCGCCGCGACGGAAGGGGCGGTCGGCGCGGCGGGGGCGGCCGGTGCGGCGGAGGCCGTGGTGGTCAGCGCCGCCAGGACGGGGGCGGCGGCCGCGGCGCCGAGAACGGCCCGGCGCCGGACGGCGGAACGGGGGTCGTCGGAGGGCGGCTGGACGGAGGGGGAGTCGGGGGTCATGAAGGGCTCTCCTGGTTCAGGAAGTGAACGATGTGGGGGAGTTGGGAGCGCTCTTTCGCCGCTGATGGTTCATGCGTGGAACAGATGAGTCAAGGGGCGCGGCGAGAGTCGGATGACTCCGTCCAAACCCTTGACGTGCCGCCTCCGGAGGGTTTAACTCACGTCCTAAATTAAGTCATGAGTCGCCGACCCCGCCATTCTTCTCCGCTTCTCCACTTCCTGCCCGCACCCCCGGAAAGGCACATCAGGAGCCATGCGCAGCATCCGAACCGCGGCCACCGGCGCCGTCATCCTGCCCCTCGCACTCGCCGTCTCGGCCTGCGGAGGCGGTACGAGCACGGGCGGCGGGTCCGGCGACTCGCCCGAGGAGCTCACGTACTGGGCCTCCAACCAGGGCGCCAGCGTCGAGATCGACAAGAAGGTGCTCCAGCCCGAGCTGGACAAGTTCGAGAAGCAGACCGGCATCAAGGTCAAGCTCGAGGTCGTGCCCTGGTCCGACCTGCTCAACCGGATCCTCACCGCGACCACCTCGGGCCAGGGCCCGGACGTGCTCAACATCGGCAACACCTGGTCCGCCTCGCTCCAGGCGACGGGCGCGCTGCTGCCGTGGGACGCGAAGAACTTCGACAGGATCGGCGGCAGGGACCGCTTCGTCGACTCCGCGCTCGGCTCCACCGGCACCGAGGGCCAGGACCCGGCCGCCGTCCCGCTGTACTCGATGGCGTACGCCCTCTACTACAACAAGCAGATGTTCGCCGACGCGGGCATCGACGGCCCGCCCGCCACCTGGGACGAGCTGGTCGCCGCCGGCAAGAAGGTCTCCAAGGACGGCAAGTGGGGGATCGGCACGGAGGGTTCGAACCCCTCCGAGAACATCCACCACGCCTTCGTCCTCGCCAAGCAGCACGGCGCCGACTTCTTCACCGCCGACGGCAAGCCCGACTTCACCAACGACGGCGCGGTCACCGCGGTCAAGCAGTACGTCGACCTGATGGCCAAGGACAAGATCATCGCCCCGGGCAACGCCGAGTACGCCCAGAACCAGTCCGTGAGCGACTTCGCCAAGGGCAGGACGGCGATGCTGTTGTGGCAGTCCGCGTCCGCCAACCTCAAGTCCCAGGGCATGAGCGAGGACGACTACGGCATCGCACCGGTGCCCGTGCAGTCCGGCACCCCGGGCGCGGGCAAGCAGGTCAACTCGATGGCCGCCGGCATCAACCTGGCCGTCTTCAAGAACAGCGACAACCTCGACGGCGCCACCGAGTTCGTGAAGTTCATGACGAGCGACGCCGAGCAGAAGATCCTCAACACGGCCTACGGCTCCATCCCGCCGGTGAAGGCGGCCCAGGAGGACCCGGCCTTCGACTCCCCGGCCAACGCCGTCCTGAAGGACACCCTCGCCACCAGTGCCGTGGCGCTGCCGCAGGTCCCCGACGAGTCCCAGTTCGAGACCGCCGTCGGAACCGCGGTCAAGGACCTGTTCGCCGACGCCGCCGGCGGCCGCGAGGTGACCACCGGGTCGGTCAAGGCCGCACTCACCAAGGCCCAGCAGCAGATGCCCAAGAAGTGAGTCACGACACCGCCATGACCGCCGCTGCCCCCGCGGAGGCCGCCGTGCGGAAGACGTCCCCCGGGGCGGCGCGCGGCCCCCGCCGCCGCCCCGGGCGGATCCGCCGCATCGGACTGCCCTACCTGCTCCTGCTGCCCGCCGTCCTCCTCGAACTCCTCGTCCACCTGGTGCCGATGGTGATCGGCATCGTGATGAGCTTCAAGGAGCTCACCCAGTTCTACATCCGCGACTGGGGCACCGCCCCCTGGACGGGCCTCGACAACTACACGGTGTCGGTGGACTTCGACGCCCCCGTCGGCGCGGCCCTGCTCCACTCCTTCTTCGTCACCGTCGCCTTCACCGTGCTGTCGGTCGGCCTGTGCTGGCTCATCGGCACCGCCGCCGCGATCTACCTGCAGGACACCTTCCGCGGCCGAGGCCTGCTGCGCGCCCTGTTCCTGGTGCCGTACGCCCTGCCGGTCTACGCCGCCGTCATCACCTGGGTGTTCATGTTCCAGCACGACAACGGCCTGGTGAACCACGTCCTGCACGACCAGCTCGGCCTCACCGACAAGCCGTCCTTCTGGCTGATCGGCGACAACAGCTTCTTCGCACTGCTGACGGTGTCCGTGTGGAAGGGCTGGCCGTTCGCCTTCCTGATCGTCATGGCCGGCCTGCAGAACATCCCCCGCGAGCTGTACGAGGCCGCCGCCCTCGACGGCGCCGGGATGATCCAGCAGGTCCGCCGCATCACCCTGCCGTCACTGCGCCCCGTCAACCAGGTCCTGGTCCTCGTCCTGTTCCTGTGGACGTTCAACGACTTCAACACCCCGTTCGTCCTGTTCGGCAAGGCCGCCCCCGAGGCCGCCGACCTCATCTCGGTCCACATCTACCAAGCGTCCTTCGTCACCTGGAACTTCGGCACCGGCTCCGCCATGTCCGTCCTGCTCCTGCTGTTCCTGCTCGCCGTGACGGGCGTGTACCTCGTACTCACCTCGCGCGGACGGAGGACCGCCCCATGAACCCGCCCCGGTCCCCGATGGCCCCGCCCCGCTCGTTCCTGTGGTCCCGGCGGATCTTCCTCACCCTGCTCACCGGCTTCGTGCTGATCCCGGTGTACGTCATGGTCTCCAGCTCGCTGAAACCGCTCGCGGACGTCACCGGCACGTTCCGCTGGCTGCCGAGCGAGGTGACGGTCCGCCCGTACATCGACATCTGGTCCACCGTCCCGCTCGCCCGGTACTTCGTGAACTCGCTGATCGTGGCGGGCGCGGCGACCGTCTGCTCGGTGGTGATCGCGGTCTTCTCCGCCTACGCGGTGAGCCGCCACACCTTCCGCGGCAAGCGCGTCTTCACCGTGACCGTGCTGTCGACGCAGATGTTCCCCGGCATCCTCTTCCTCCTCCCGCTGTTCCTCATCTACGTCAACATCGGCAACGCCACGGGCATCGCCCTGTTCGGCTCGCGCGGCGGTCTGATCCTGACGTACCTGACGTTCTCCCTCCCCTTCTCCATCTGGATGCTGATCGGCTACTTCGACTCGGTGCCGAAGGACTTGGACGAGGCCGCGATGGTCGACGGGTGCGGTCCGCTCGGCGCGCTCTTCCGGGTCGTCGTGCCGGCCGCGATCCCCGGCATCGTCGCGGTCGCCGTCTACGCCTTCATGACGGCCTGGGGCGAAGTGCTGTTCGCCTCGGTGATGACCAACGACACCACCCGCACCCTCGCCGTCGGACTCCAGGGCTACTCCACCCTCAACGACGTGTACTGGAACCAGATCATGGCGGCCTCGCTCGTGGTGAGCGTCCCCGTGGTCGCCGGCTTCCTGCTGCTGCAGCGCTACCTCGTCGCCGGCCTGACGGCAGGAGCCGTCAAGTGACCGGCGTCCCCGTACCCGAAAGGACCTCCGTGACCATCGACTACGCAGCCCTCCCCGACGACTTCCTGTGGGGCACGGCCACTTCGGCCTACCAGATCGAGGGAGCCGTGACGGAGGACGGCCGTGCGCCGTCGATCTGGGACACCTTCGCGCACACCCCCGGCGCCGTCGACAACGGCGACCACGGCGACACCGCCTGCGACCACTACCACCGCTGGCGCGAGGACATCGACCTGATGCGCCGCCTCGGCACCAACGCCTACCGCTTCTCCCTCGCCTGGCCCCGCGTCGTCCCCGGCGGCGACGGCCCGGTCAACGCCAAGGGCCTCGACTTCTACGACCGGTTGACCGACGGCCTGCTCGAGGCGGGCATCACCCCGTCCGTCACCCTCTACCACTGGGACCTGCCCCAGGCCCTCCAGGACCGCGGCGGCTGGCCGGAACGCGACACCGCCGAGCACTTCGCCGCGTACGCGTCGGCGGTCGCCGAACGCCTCGGCGACCGCGTGCACCACTGGGCCACCCTCAACGAGCCGCTGTGCTCGGCCTGGATCGGCCACCTGGAAGGCAGGATGGCGCCGGGCCTGACCGACCTGACGGCGGCGGTCCGCGCCTCCTACCACCTGCTGCTGGGCCACGGCCTCGCCGCGCGGGCGATCCGCGCCGCCGCCCCGAACGCCCAGGTGGGCATCGTCAACAACCTCTCCACGATCCACGCCGCCACCGACCGCCCCGAGGACCTGGCCGCCGCCACCCGCATGGACGGCCACACCAACCGCTGGTGGCTGGACCCCGTGCACGGCTACGGCTTCCCCGCCGACATGCGCGAGGTCTACGGAGTCGAACTCCCGGAACGCCCCGGAGACCCGGCGACCATCGCCGCCCCGCTCGACTGGCTCGGCCTCAACTACTACTTCCCCCAGGTGGTGGCGGCCGACCCCGACGGCCCGGCGCCGCACGCCGCCTTCGTGCGCCGCGCCGACGTCCCGCGCACCGGCATGGACTGGGAGATCGACGCGAGCGGCATCGAGACGCTGCTGCTGCGCCTGACGAACGACTACGGCGCACGCAGGCTCTACGTCACCGAGAACGGCTCCGCCTTCCCGGACGTGGTCCGCCCCGACGGCACGATCGACGACCCGGAACGCCAGGACTACCTGGAACAGCACCTGGCCGCCTGCGCCTCCGCCGCCCGCAAGGGCGCCCCGCTCGCCGGCTACTTCGCCTGGTCCCTGCTGGACAACTTCGAGTGGGCGTACGGCTACGCCAAGCGCTTCGGCCTCGTCCACGTCGACTACGCCACCCAGACCCGCACCATCAAGGGCTCCGGCCACCGGTACGCCGACATCGTCCGCGGCCACGGGAACCGGACACGGCGCGCGGCCTGACCCACCGGGCCACCACCGGGCCCGCCCCACGCCCCGCTCCGCCCGCTCCGCCCGCCGTGCGTCGGCGCGACGGCCGGGGCGTGCGGCCGCCCCGCCGCCTGAGAAGCCGTATGCCACATTAACCTCGTTAACGTCGTCAACGGTCATTCTGCATTGATGCAGGTAGCCAGCCTGTGTACGGTAGATGGCATGTCACAGACCCCGGCCACTCCTACGAACCCGTTGGTGACAGGTTCCGAGATCGCTCGGATCGCGGGTGTCACCCGGGCCGCCGTGTCCAACTGGCGGCGGCGGTACGACGACTTCCCGGCCCCGGCCGGAGGCGGGGCCAACAGCCCCCTCTTCGACCTGGCCGAGGTGCAGGCGTGGCTGAACAAGCAGCACAAGGGACAGGACGTCACCGACGAGGTCCAGCTGTGGCAGGTGCTGCGCGGAGCCTACGGCGACGACATCCTCGGCGGACTCGCGGACGTCGCCCAGGCCCTCGCCACCCCCGAGGGCGAGGAGCCGTCAGCACTGCCGGACCAGGCCGTCCGCCTGGCCCGCCGCATGGCGGAGGAGAGCTCCCCGGCCGACGTGGTGGACGGGCTGGCCGAGCGGTTCACGGAGTCCGTACGGCGGGCCGGATCGGATCAGGTGACCTCGCCCCGCGTCATCCGCGCCGTCCGGCACAGTGCCGGTGACCTCGCCTCCGACGCGGTGCTGTTCGACCCGGCCTGCGGAATCGGCACCCTCCTCCTGACCACCGGGACGAACCGCGGCAGCAGGCGGTACGGCCAGGAAGTGGACACCCGCAGCGCACGGTTCGCGCGCCGGCGGGCCGAGCTCGCGAAGCCGGCCCCCATCGAGGTCAGGCAGGGCGACTCCCTGCGCGCCGACCAGTGGCCGGACCTCAAGGCCGACCTCGTCGTCTGCGACCCGCCGGTGAGCGACACCGACTGGGGGCGGGAGGAACTGCTCCTCGACCCGCGCTGGGAACTCGGCACACCCTCCAGGGCCGAGGGCGAACTCGCCTGGCTGCAGCACGCCTACGCGCACACCGCGCCGGGCGGCCGGGTCGTCATGGTGATGCCGGCCTCGGTCGCCTACCGCAAGGCAGGCCGCCGCATCCGCGCCGAGCTCGTCCGTCGCGGCATCCTGACCCAGGTCACCGCCCTGCCCCCGGGCACGGCCGCCGCGCACGCCCTGCCCGTACACCTGTGGCAGCTGCGGCGGCCACGGACACCGGGCGACACCGCCGCCACCGTCCGCATGGTCGACCTCACCGCCAACGACCCGGACGGGCCCCTGGAGCCGCGCCCCGAGCAGGTCGCCGACGTCGCTCAGATCGACCTGCTGGACGATCTGGTGGACCTCACCCCGGGCCGCCACGTCGACGAGTCCCACCGCGACTTCGTCACCGAATACGACGCCCTGCACCGCGAGTTGACCGAGCAGCTGCAACGCCTGGGTGAACTGCTCCCCACCCTGGCCGCCGGTGAGGGACCCGGCCCCCTCGACGGGGCCAGTGTGAGCGTCGCCGACCTCGTCAGGGCCGGACTGGTCGAGTACGCGGACCCGGAACCGGTCTCGGTCAGCGACCAGCTCGACACGGACTTCCTCCAGGGCTTCCTGCACAGCACCGCCAACAGCCGCCGCTCCACCACCGCCAGCGGCACCTTCCGGTTCGACGGCAAGGGCGCCCGCATCCCCCAGATGGACATCGCGGCACAGCGCCGCTACGGAGCGGTCTTCGGCGCACTCGGGGAGTTCGAGCAGCGGTCGCGGAGGGTGGCCGAGCTCAGCAGGCAGATCACCGCACTGGCGCGGGACGGCCTCGGCAACGGCGCCCTGAGGCCCGGCGACTGACAGGGCGCGACGGTCGCCCCCCCGGGCTCACTGAGGCAGGAACGGGCTGCCCGCACCGCTCCACGACACCGCCAGTGCCTCCCGGGCCCTGGTGCACGCCACGAACAGCAGGCACCGTTCCCGCAGCAGATCGGACTCGTGCTGCAGAGCGTCCACGGAGGCCGGCGTCACCTCCCGTCCGAACGGCACGGCACCGGCCGTCACGCCCAGCACGGCGACACACCGGAACTCCAGCCCCTTCATGGCGTGCATCGTGGCGAGCCGCACCCCGTTCACGTCACGCCCCGGATTGTCCCTGACCCGCACCACCGGCACGCCGGCCGCACTGAGCTTGTCGTAGGCCTTGTCCAGCAGGACGTTGAACCGGGCGCACACCCCGATCTCCGAGGGGTGGATGCCCTGCGCCACCCAGTCCCGCACCCGTGCCACGAGCGCCGCCACTTCCTCCTGCTCCGATCCGTACCCGGTGACGTGAGGCCTGCGGCCGTGCAGCAACGAGCGGTAGCCGGCCAGCGTGTCGTTGCCGTCGCCGCCCAGGTCCTCCACGGTCACCGGGCTCAGGAGCTCGGTGGACCACGTCAGGATCTCCTCGGTGCTGCGGTAGTTGAGCCGCAGCCGGTGGGTGCGCCCGGTCACCGCGATGCCCAGCGAGCCGAGCGACACCTTCGAGTCGTAGATCCGCTGGTGCGGGTCGCCCGTGATGAACAGATCGTCGTTGCCGGAAGCCACCGCGCCGCGCAGCACACGCCACTGCACGGGGTGCAGATCCTGCGCCTCGTCCACCACGACATGGTCGTGCGTGGGTGTGGAAGCGGCCAGCAACTCGGCCGCCCGCGCGCACACCTTCAGGTACGTGGTGCCCTGCCGGTCGCGCAGCATCGACTCGAACAACTCGACGGCGGGCCACAGTTGCTCACGCCTGCCCGGTGACAGGGCGGTGCCCCGGCCGCGCCGGGACGCGGCACGGTAGTCGTCCAGGGTGCGCAGATCCTGTGCGAGCACGACGTGCCGGTACTCCTGGGCGAGGAACTGCTCGGTCCACGGCAGGCCGAGCTTCTTGACGACGCGCTGCCACAACTGCCGTTCCTCGCGGTCACCGACGGGGGAGGGGGCCTTGCCGTCGAGGCGGCTCACGACACCGTGCGCGTAGGAGCTGACCGTCGTCACGTCCACCCGCTCCAGGAGGTGCTCGTCGCCGTCGAGGAGCAGGGCCAGGTTCTCGCGCAACGAGGCCGCCAGTGCGTTGGTGTACGTGGTGAGCAGGACGCGGGTGTGCGGTGAGCGGCCGAGCAGATGCTGGACGCGGTGCAGTGCGGCGACCGTCTTCCCGGTCCCGGGGCCGCCGGTGACCTGCACCGGGCCGCCGTAGGACACCCGGTAGGCGACCCGTCGCTGCGAGGGGTGCAGGAACACCCGCCAGGCCGCGAAGGGCTTCTCCAGGATGCCGGCGAGCTCCTCCGGCCCGGTGACCAGCGTGATGCGGCTGGTGGTGTTCGCGATCGCGGCGGCCAGGCTCTCGTCCGGGTCGGGTCCGGCGGCGACCGGCCGCCGAACGGCGACCACGTCGCGGTACACCTCCTCGGGGCTGAACCCCTCGGCGAGGTACTGCAGCACCTCGAACTGGTCCTCGGGCAGCAGGGTGCCGAACGCCTCCAGCTGGGGCTTGTCGATGATGGTGCGCACCGCACGGAGCACCTGGTCGTCGAGGCCGAGTTCACGCAGCACCGTGTCCGAGTACCGGGCGAACAGCAGGGAACCGGCAGCGGCGGCGGCCTTCTCCAGCTGCGGCGTCAACTGCTCGATCGCCACCACGTTGCGGACCTCGAGCGCCCTGGTCGCCGCGTTCGTCGTGTACAGCCGCTTGGCGGCCCAGGTGTAGGCGTCGTCGTGCCGGACGACGTTCACCAGCAGGAAGACGTCACTGCCGTCGTCCGGGGCGAGGACCACACCGCGCCAGAAGTCGTTGATGCGGATGGTTCGCATCCGCGTATCGCGCGCCTTCTCGACGGACTCCAGGTGCAGCCCTTTGTCCGCCTGCAACTCGGGCACGGTGAGCTGCTGGAACTTGCGCATCGCCTTGCGCACGCCGGCCTTGACGGGCTTCTCGAGAACGTCGTAGCTCTCCCAGAAGCTGTTGGCGAACGCAAGCTGCGGCACGTGCCCCCCGACCCTGAATGGACCATCCGGGCCGATCATACGCATCGGGTGCACACCGTCCGACCGTCATCTCGCCGTGTGGACACCCTTTGATGTTCCGTTGACATCATCAACGGACTAAATCTACGGTTTACTTGTGCAGCCCCGCCGTGACTGAGGTAGCGGGGTGTGTACGTGAACATTCAGCACTGCCCTTGGGGGGACCATGCACGCCCGCATCAGAATCGCCGCCGCCGTAGCCGCCGCCCTCGGCGCGCTCACCCTCACGGCCTGTGACACCGGCAGCACCGTCGTCGACAAGCCGAAGGAGAACGCCGCCGCCCAGGCGGACAGCGGCAAGGACACCGCGAAGGAGAAGTTCGCCGCTCCCGAGGTCGCCAAGGTCGGCGACACCCTCACCCTGGAGGGCTTCGAGGAGGGCAGCCAGCTCGACGTCACCGTCGTCAAGGTCGCCGACCCCGCCAAGCCGGCCGACGAGTTCATGAAGCCCGCTTCCGGCAAGCGGTTCGTCGGCGTCCAGTTCCAACTCGTCAACACCGGTGAGGCGGCCTACAGCGACAGCCCGTCCAACGGCGCCCAGGTCGCCGACACCGAGGGGCAGCAGTTCGACGCCACCTTCGGGGACATCACGGCCGGGCCGTCCATGGCCTCCAGCCTGAAGCTCAAGCCCGGTGCCAAGGGCCTCGGCTGGATCGTCTTCGAGGTTCCCGAGGCGGCGAAGGTCGACACCGTGCAGTTCACCATGGACTCCGGCTTCGCCGACAAGACCGGCGAGTGGAAACTGCAGTAACCGCAGTAACCGCAGTAACCGCAGGAGCAGGAGTCGCCCCAGGAGGTCGCGTCAGCCGTTCCGCATGCGCTGCGCGACCTCCGCGACGTCGGCGAGCAGCCCCGCCGGTTCCTGGTCCAGGTCGAGGGCGTGCTGGTGGATCAGGATGCCCGCATGGCGCACTCGGTGGGCCGCATGTGAAGCGTTGCCCTTCGCGTAGACCAGGTGCCCCTCGCTCAGGCCGAGGGCGGTGCAGTACGCCAGCATCTGGTACAGATCGGCGTCCGGGTAACCGCCCCGCTTCTCCGCCTTGTACTTCGCGTCCGCGACCGCGCACGGGACGCCGTCCGGCCCGTACAGCACGAAGTCCGGCCGCATGCGGAGGGCGGCGGCCTCGTCGAGGTGATGGCTGTCCTGGAAGCGGGCGGTGCGGCCCGACCCGCGCAGGGCCTCGCGCAGAGCGACGGTCACGAAGTCCTCGAAGAGCTCGTTCATGTCGAACAGGAACCCGTCGATGCGCAGTCCGCCGGGCCCGTGCTCCGGGGAGGCGTCCTCCAGCACGGCCCGCGCCAGGTGCAGGGCGTGGTGGTACCGGGAGTTGAGGCGGCTCGGACGCCACTCGGGCAGGGGCCGGCCGCGCACCGGCACCGTGATGTCCGCCAGCCGCGCCCGCTGGTGCAGCAGCCTCCGGCGCACCTCGCGCGGCACCCCGGGCAGCCGCAGCAGCCGCTCCACGGCCGCCCGCAGGATCCGGTTCTCCGCGATGTCCGTCGTGAACTCGTCGTACGTCACCTCCACCGGCAGCGTCGCCCCGAACCGGCGCCGTATCTGCTCGGCCTCCCGGATCCGCCCCCGCACGACCACCGAGGTCTCCTCCGTCACCCGGTACCCCTGCAACAGCCCCTGCCGCAGAGCCCGGTCCACCTGCCGCTCCACCGCGTGCGCGAGCGCCGGCAACAGGTCCCGATGCTCGGCCACCTCGACCTCACCGTCCCGCCAGGCACCGGTGGGACCGAGGCCGTAGCCGAGCAGGAAGAAGAGGCGGGCGACGGGCACCTTGGGGACGACGCGGACCGTGAGCGGATCGTCGTGACCCGGCACCGTGAGCGTGACGGCCCCGACCCTGCTGCCCGCCCGCAGCGACCAGCGGCCCGGGGAGTACGGGTCCGGCGCGGCGTCCACGACGCGCAGCGCCGCGAGCGCCCGCCCCACACCGTCCGGCAGGGGCACGCTGACCGCCGGCGCGTGCTCGACGAGCTCGACGACCGGCGTCACCCCGACGACTCCCGCAGCGCCGCCAGCCCGTACCGCTTCTCGACGTCCACGCCCTCGCCGTAGTGGTGCTCCTCGAGCAACGGGAGGATCTTCGTCCGCCAGGTGCGCTCGAGGCCGCCCTCCCGGTACACGCCCTTCTTCATCAGGTACGAGGGCCCGATACGGAAGTCCGGGTCGTCGATCCGCGTGTTGAGCGCGTCGAGCAGGTCCGCCGGCTCGGAGTCCTTCCCCTCCCGCTCCAGCCACCTCCGCAGCAGGCCGCTCGTCGGCTCGACGCGCGGCGACAGCTCGACGAAGGCGAAGCGCCGACGCATCGCGGCGTCCACGAGCGCGATGGACCGGTCGGCGGTGTTCATCGTCCCGATCACGAACAGGTTCCGGGGCAGGGCGAAGTCGTCACCCGAGTAGGTCAGCCGCACCGCCTTCTTGCGGTACTCCAGCAGGAAGTACAGCTCGCCGAAGACCTTCGCGAGGTTGGCGCGGTTGATCTCGTCGATGACCAGGAAGTGTGGGATGTGCCGGTTGCCCTCCCGGGACGCGAGATCGGCGAGCTCGCGCAGCGGCCCCGCGGTGAGCCGGAAGGCCACCTCGCGGGTCTCCGGATCCTCCTGCGGCCGGAACCCCTCGAAGAAGTCCTCGTAGGAATAGGAGGGGTGGAACTGCACGAGCTTCACCTGCTCGGGGCCACCGCCCAGGAACTCGGCGAGCTTGAGGGCGAGGTAGGTCTTGCCAGTGCCGGGCGGCCCGTAGAGCACGAGCTGCCGCTCGTCCCAGAGCAGATCGCGCACTTCCTCCAGCCACGCCGCGTCGTGCACGAGCAGGTCGGCGGCCAGCTCCTCCGTCGGTCGAGGCAGTTTCAGCTCCCGACGGGCCGTGAGGGCGGGGATCTCCACGCTGGGATCGCGGTCGGTGGCCTCGGCCTCGTCGATCAGGTCCTGGTCGCTCAGTCCGAGGCCGTCGATGAGGTCCTTGACCACGGTGAGGTCGACCACGTCGTGCTGGGCCGAGAGGCGCTGCTGCAGTTCCTCCGGCAACTCGTCGTAGGGATGCCCTTGCTCCGCCCAGTCCACCGGGCGGCGCAGATCGGACCGTCCGTCCTCGGAGTCGACCTGCTCGGCGGGTCCCGAGATCTCGCCGACGTGGAGTCGACCACCGGAGATCGTGCACATCGTGTCACCGGGCCGCATGCGGGAGAGGAACGCGTGGATGTCCTCGACCAGTTGCATCTTCTGGTTGTACGTGGCACTGGACGCGTAGTCCTCGTCGACGGCCGTGCGCAGCCTGTCCTTGCTGATGCCCTGCTCGATGCCCTTGCGCAGGTGACGGGCCGAGAGGGAGACCAGCCCTTCGGACAGCCACAGTCGTCGCACGAGGTCGAGGCCCGAGACGTTGGAGCCCCGCACCAACCAGGCCCTGCTGCGTCCCCACCAGACCTGGTCGAGGTAGTCGGCGAGCGGATGCCCGTCGGCCGACTTCCATTCCTTCCACCCGTTGGAGCTGCGCCCGGCCAGGATCTCGGCGGCGGCCGACGGCGAGTTGCACTCGATGTCCCGGGTCGTCTCCAGCCGGCCCGGCCAGCGGGTGGACTCGACCAGTGCCCCCGCGGCGATCAGCCGTTGACGCAGCCGGTACGACGACTGCATGCGCTGCGGGAACGAGGGCACGACCTCCGTGCGGCCCGGCGACCCGGCCAGGACGACGAACTTCTGACTGCCGTTGGTGCCCTTGTCGGCGAGGAGCCGTCCCCGGGCCTCGGGCCCGCCGCCCGGCAGCCGCAGCCGGAACTCCGGGTACTGCGCCGTCCCGGAGGGGGATTCGTACTCCTCGCTCACACCTGCTCCTCGTCCGTGGAGAGCCTGGACCGTCCTCCAGGACCCTACGCGTCGACCGACCGGCTCCGCCGCTCGCGTCCGCGAAAGGCGGAGCCGTCGGTCATGTGTCCGTGTGCCGGCCCACCGCTGCCGTTCCCGGACCGGCCCCCAGGGCGGCCAGCAACTCGGTGACCTCCTCCAGCCGGGCCTGGATCTCGGCCGGGGCGGGTGGCAGTTCGTACGTGCGGTAGTGGCAGGCCGCACTGAGCGCCACCCACGTCGTGCGGCACCGGCGCGCGGTGTCATGTCCCGCGTACCACTCCAGGCACAGCATGCGGTGCTTGCCGATCCGGGTCATCCGCGGGGTGACCTGCCGCCAATAGGCGTCGAGGGCCTGCTCCAGGGCCAGGCGCAGCAGGACCGCGGCGGCACGGGCCCGCAGGCCGGGAGCCAAAGTCTGCGCGGTCCCCGCCGGAGGGAGCAGCAGCCGGCCGGCGTCGGTGACCAGGCTTTCCGGGGCGAGCGTCATCGCGCACCCCCCGGGGTCCCCGGGGCCTGTGCGCCACTGCCCGGGACGCCGGAGCGGAGGATGGCCGCCGCCAGGGCCTTGGTACGGGACACCAGCGCCTTGCGGTCGTCGACCGTGGGCAGCGACGTGTGCGTACCGGAGTTGAACGCCTCGATCAGCTTCCAGCCGCCCTCCCGGATCCTTTCGACGGCGTCGTGGGCGCTCCGCTTCCCGTCCCCCAGCAGGGCGAGGGCCGCGTACTCCTTGGTGCGTTCCAGGGACGCGATGCGCTTCTCCACCTCGGACAGCGGCAGTCCGTGCTCGTCGCGGAGCCGGCGGCGCGCCGTGACCAGACAGGCGACTTCGACAGCACCCCGGCACATGGCCGGCAGCACGCGATCGGCCACGTCCTGAGGCACCCACGGGTCGAGCGAGATGGCCCGCGCTTCCGCGAGTGCCTGGTCGACGGGATCGGTCACCGTTTCGACGCCCACCACGGAGTCGGTCTGACGGGTGACCCGCAGCACGGTGGCCCGGATACCGAGGTGGGAGATCGCCTGCTGAAGCCGGGTGTCATGGGTGAAGACGATCACCTGGCGGTCCTTGGCCACGGTGTCGAGCACCCGGGCCAATCCCTCGACCTTCTCCGGGTCCATGGACTGCACGGGGTCGTCGATCACCAGGAAGCCGAACGGGCTGGCCTCGTGCGTGGCACGCGGCAGGAACAGCGAGAGCGCCAGCGAGTGCAGCTCGCCCTGGCTCATCACGCTGTAGGCCGGTGCGGTCATGTCGTCGACCGTGACGCCCAGTTCCACCCTGCCGCGACCGGGAGTCCCGGCCAGGGTGACGGAGCCCAGCGTGACGCTGCTGTGCTCGCACAGCTGCTGCCACACCTCCTGCGAGCGCTCGGCGAAGGGGCGCAGCCGCTCGTCCCGCAGCTCGTCGATGACCTTCCGCAGCCAGGCGCGCGCCTTGGCCATGTGGGGGCGACGAGCGCGGGCGGCCTCGGCCGCTTCCGCCACGGCCAGCCAGTCCGTGAGCCGCACGGCCATCGGCTGCCACTCGCCGTCCTGGTCGGCCAGCCGACGGAGTGATTCATCCCGCACCTGCCGACACGCCTCCTCCAGAGCGACGGCGGCTCGCTCCACCTGGTCGGCCAGGTCCGAGGCGTCGGTGATGCTCCGGCACCGAGCCCACTGCCGCCAGAGCTCGGCGAGCGGCGAGTCGTCCGCCTGCAGCCATACCGGGACGGGCTCGATCACGTCGTGGAGGGCCTGCCGGGCCTTCGCGGCTTCCTGCAGAGCGGCCTCCGCCTCGACCGCCTCACGCTGCAACCGTTCCACCTCGGCCCGGGCCCGCTCGGCCCACGCCTGGTCGAGCTGTCCGGCGTTGCCGCACACCGGGCAGTCCGGAGACTGGGACCGCCGCCGGTGATCCAGCGCCGCCTCCAGCAGATTCGCCAGTCGCCGGGCGTCCTCCGCACTGCCGTGCCGGGCGTCCTCGGCGCGAGCCGCCGCCTCGCGCAGTCGCGCGACGGCACCGGAGACCTCGCGCAGTTCGGGACCGGTGAGGCCGGCCCGTCGCCGCAGCCCAGCCAGTTCCACCTCGACCGAGGGAGAGCGGCTCGTGAGCAGCGCCCGCACCCTGCTCGTCTCCGGCCGGGTCCCGGACAGTGCCTCGACCGCGTCCCGGGCCCTCGGGTCGTCCAGTTCGGCCAGTTCGCCGCGCAGTTGTTCCGTGCGCTGCTTCTCGTGCTTGTCGGCCTTCTCGCACTCGCTCACGGCGTCCTTGACGCGTCCGTCGAGCTCGGCGAGCAGCTCCAGGCCGAGGAGCTTGAAGAAGGCGTCGTGCAAGTCGGAGAGCGTGCCGTTGATCATCGAACCGAGTTCGCTGTACGGCAGGAAGGGCCGGGCGAGGTCGAGCGCGTCGGCGTCGAGGACCTCGCCCAGCTTCCGCTCCGAGCCGTCGGACCCTTCGGCGTGCGTGCGCGCATCGTCCACCTTGGCCCCGTACCAGGTCCGGCGCACGGTGACGGGCTCGCCGTGTTCGCCGACGCTCAGTTCGACGGACACCTCCGGCACCACGTCGGGGCTGTGCAGGTTGCGCCAGCCCTGCTTCCAGTCACCGGTCCGGCGCTTCTCCCAGCGGGAGTTGCGTCCGGTCAGGGCCGTTTCCGCGGCCTCGGCGAAGCTCGACTTGCCGGAACCGTTGGGCCCGGCGACGACCACCAGCCCCGAACCGGGCGGCAGTTCGAGCGTGGTGCGCGGGCCGATGCCGCGCCAGCCGACGGCGGTGATGGAACGCAGGTGCACCGGCCCGGTTCGGCCTTCGCTGCTCCTGGCGCGCTCGTCGGGCAGCAGTTCGCGCAGTTGGGACCGCGCCTCCGGGGTGAGATCCGAGCCGTCGAGCCGAGCGAGGAGTAACTCCCGCACGGAGGGCGGGGGACCGGCGGGGGAGTCGACGGAATCCTGCGGTTGGTCGATCACGAACTGTTCCTTCCACGGCAGTGCGGGATGAGACGCACCTGAGAGTGACAGGCGAGTGTTACCGCAAGAAGAGTGACGTAGATTTGTGAGCAGTGTCAACGGGTTAACGAGAATTAAGGCGACTCGAAAACGTGTACATGTGAAGGGTTGTTCGACGGGCGGGTCGATCATGCGCGTCAGGAGGGGAAGGGAGAACCGTTGGTGTGCCTGACGGCCGGCGGTCGACTCAGAGCAGCGTGCTCCCGACCCACGCGACTGTCTGCTCGGGATGCGTAGCGGTGTCGATGCCGATGACATGGAGCGTGGAGAGCATGCCCCGCGGAGCGCTGACCTCCAGCGAGCGATGGGCACGGCCACCGGGCTGTGGATGCACTATGACGGCGCTCGCTGGAGCGTAGGCACTGTAACCGGCGGCATAAGTGAGCAGTTGGTGGACATCGGCAGCGCTGACGCTGTGTCGGTCGTAGCGCTTGTACGTGGCGTCCACGGGTAGCGGCGAGCGGGCGGAGCCGCTCCGGCCGGGGAGTTCGAGCAGCACGTCGGGCCGGAAGGCGGAGGTGTTCCCCAGGTCCCCGCGGACCGTGGTGCCGGCACCGCCACTGGGAAGGACCCGGCCGCCGTGCCGGGCGGCGGCCTCGACTGCGAGGCGTCGGACGACGGCTTCCCAGAGAGCGGGCATGCGCAGGAGCAGTCCGTCGGCCGCTGTGCCCCTGTCGGTGAGGAGATCGTTCACACCGCCGCCGCGCAGGATGAGGCGGGCCAGGTGTGGGCGGCGCGGTAACGCGCGTTGAGCCTGGTGCAGCGGATGCCGTCCAGGGCATGGAGCGCCGCGGCGGGGGAAGTGGCCGGGGGAAAGAACTCGGCGACACCGTGCAGGTCGCGGGCGAGCCCCGAAGTGGTCGTCAGCCGCAGCGCGGCGCGCAGTACGGCTCCCACGACGTCCGGGGAGCCGATGCCCCACTACTGCGCCGGGCCCCGCAGCCTGATCGGGGTCCGGTTGCGCGTCCCGTCCAGGACCGTGTGGTCGATGGCAGGCCGGGCTCGGGGTGCGGCCGCCGTGAGCGTGATGACGCCACGGTCGCTCAGCGCGGTCTGCCACTCGCCCGGCCGGGGCCGGGTACCGCGCTCGCCGGCGGCCTGCGCGAAGAGCCTCCGCACTCCGTCGCTCTGCCGGTCGTTGAGGCAGCCGGGGACGAGTTCCAGATCCTGGCCCGGTATGACATATGGCTCCTGGGCGACGATGCGCCCCGCCACCAGAGCGGTCTTGTAGGCGTCCGTGTCCACCGTCGCGTCGGTGGAGGGCGCCAGCGGGTCGTTCCAGTCCGGAGTGGCGGCCTGAGCCTGGACCGCCGCGCGTCCCACCCGGCGGAAGCCGTCGCAGTCCAGGAAGTGGACGGCGGGCTCGGGCGAGAGGGACCACAGAACGTTGGCCTGTGAGATGTCGCCTATCACGAGTCCGGCGTCGTGGAACCAGCCGATGGCCTCGACGCAGGCCAGCGCGAGGGCCCTGCGCTGCTCCGGGGTCGGCTGAACAACGTCCTGCCAGGCAGCTTTGGACGGCCGGATCAGGTACTGCAGCTCGAGGAGCTTCGTCGCCCCCGTCGCGGTGCGCCACGACATGGGGGCGGGGGCCCGCCTCATGAGGAAGCCGAGCGTCCGGCCGCCCTCGACCACACGGCACAGGGGCCAGGCGGCAAGGGCATCGAGGCGGCTCCGGTCCGTCTGACCGAGGCCCTGTCGCAGCCCGACCAGGTCCGCGAGGGCGGTCCCGTTGACCTTGGACGGGTCCTTGTACTCCTTGAACAGGAGGGGGCCACCCGTGACCGCGTACACGTCTCCCTGGCCTCCGCTGCCGACCCGTTCACCCAGGGTGAGCGACGACCGTGCGACGTCGGCCCCGTCCTCCGCGCTCATTCCGGCTTCTCCCACACGCAGATGACGGTCCGGTCGTCGTCGTAGGACTTGGCTCTCGTCTGCGCCTGCCACAGGAAGTCGGACAGCGAGGGCACTTCAGGCCCGCCCCACGCGTTCGCGAGGCGCTGGGCGAACTCGGGATCCCTCTGGGTGAGCGGGTTGGTGATGCCGTCGGTGCCCAGGAGAAGGACTTCGCCCGGTTCGGTGTGCAGCAACTTGGCTTTGATGCTGCGGTAGGCGTGCGGGAGTGCCTCGGTACGGGTGTCGAGCAGGTCACCGTCATCGTTCGGAATCCTGTGTTCCCAACGGCCTTCACGCAGTACGAACAAGCCGCCATCACCCACGCTGAACAGGACCCGCTCGCGGACACGGGGGTCTGTGGGGATGAGGAGAACGTGCAGGGTGGTGGCGTAGTCCTGGTCGGCGTAAGGACGAGTCCCACGGCGTGCTGCGGACGTCTCCCACTGGGCACGCAGGCGACCGACGGCTTCAACGACCGCCTTGGTGGCGATGAGGCGCAGTTCCATCTCGTTGCGAGCGCACAGCGCCGCGTACAGGTTCTCCGCCCCCCGATCGAGGTGAACGGCAGCCAGGCGGGAAACCTGGTGCGAGCCCACATGCGAGTACAGCGACGAGCCCACGCCGTCGGCGACAGCCAGCAGGAGCATCTCTGCCTCAGGCGGACCGATCCGGGTCACCGCCATGGCGTCCTGGCGGCAGCTGCCCTCCCAGTTGTGGGAGTCGCCGCGCACGGAGGCGGCACGTACCGTCAGCCGCCGGAATTCACCGCCGTCCAGCAGAACAACGGGAGAGAAGGCCGCGGATTCGTCCCCGTCCCGCAGGGAGGGACGCCCCAGAGGACGGGGCGGATAACTGGGAGGACGATTGCCGACGTGCTCAGGGGTTCCTCGCAGAACCTCTGTCTCGGACGCCTGGGCCGATTCCGGGTGGTCCGGTACTGGGGAAGGCAGCTGTTCGGCAGGTGCCGGAGCCGCCCACTCCCTGTGATCCATCGGGCCGCTCACAGCTTGTCCAGGGAAAGGCTGGTGAAGCCGGGCACATGCTCTTCGACCTGGAGGTCGAAGCCTTCCCCGCCTTGGGCGGCCATGCTGGTTGCCGAGTTGACGATGGACCGGGTGATGCTGGAGGCGAACTCACGCAGCGCGATGGCCGGGGAGATGGAGTCGTCCTTCTGGATGAACGCCTTGAAGTTGGCCACCTCGGTGATGGTCGCGGCGTCGGCGTCACTGATCCCGAACGCGATGATCTTCGGCGCGTAGCGGAACGCGTTCAAGTCGTCGAGCGCGGTGCGCCAACCCTCGTCCGTGGGGATGCCGTCGGAGAGGAAGAACACCACGGGTCGGTACACGTCGTGCCCCTCCGCCTTCAGCGCCGCGACGTCCTTCTCGATGGTGTCCTTCAGCAGCCGGAAGGCCGCCCCGAAGGAGGTCACGCCGCCCGCCGACAGGGACGGCAGTTGCGTCAGCTCGCTCAGGTCGGCGAGCGGCTGCAGCACGGAGGCCTGCGTGGAGAAACCGATGAGCGCGAAGCGGGTCTTGTCCGCGACACTCGGATTAGTGCTGATCTCGTGGTGCAGGTCGGGCAACGCCGAGTTGATGGCGTCCACGCCGCCGCCGGCCATGGAGCCGGACTCGTCGCACACCATGTAGAAGGGAAGGATCTGCATGGGTTGGTTCTCCTGAGCTGATGAGACGGCGTGGCCGTCAACGGGTGTAGAAGTAGATCTCCAGGTCGGCGGAGCCCGAGGGGC
The DNA here is from genome assembly GCF_053604275.1 of Streptomyces sp. NPDC004051. Taxonomy (NCBI): domain Bacteria; kingdom Bacillati; phylum Actinomycetota; class Actinomycetes; order Kitasatosporales; family Streptomycetaceae; genus Streptomyces; species Streptomyces sp. NPDC004051. The sequence continues at coordinate 227,709 of NZ_JBSGHG010000004.1, forward strand.
CGCCGGTCCAGAAGTCCCGCGTGGTCGCGTCGGTGAACATGTCCGGCCGCGCCTTCCGCAGGGCTTCGTTCACCTCCCGCGCGTATGCCTGGCCGTTACCGGGCTCCGGTGCCTGGCCGAAGGTCAGGACGAAGGCGGCTTCACGTCCCTGGTAACGGGTGGTGGTGGCACGGAGTTGTTTCACCATCCGCGTGGTGTCGCCGACCGCTGCGGTCAGATGGATCTTCACCGGCTTGCGCGCCACCGACCGCGGTCCCGTCGGCGTCGGCGTCGGGCTCGGTTCGGGGGACGGCGTGGCATCGGCCGACTTCGAGGGACTGGCGCTGGCCTGCGCGGCGAGCGGGTCACCGCGGTCTCCCATGGACACCAGGGCGAGCACGAGCAGCATGTCGGCGAAGAGCCACCCGGCCAGGTGGAGCGGTGTGAACCGGAAACGCCTCTTCAGCGGACTCACCGGTCCGGTCCGATCCCGGCCCGCAGCTTCTCCACTTGTCGCAGCTCGCTCTCCGCGCGCCGCTGGGCCGCCTCGGCACCCAGGCGCGCCGTCTCCGCTTCGCCCCGTGCGCTCTCCGCCTCGATCTGCGCCGTCTCTGCTCGGCCCCGTGCGCTCTCCGCCTCGATCCGCGCCGCCTCCGTCTCACGGAGTGCCCGTTCCAGGACGTCGGTGACCGCGACGAAGCGGTCCGTCGCCTCCTGGACGGCGCGGCTGCGCGCCTCGATGCCGAGCAGGGCCTCTCGCGAGGCCTCGGCGGCCTCACCGGTCCGGTCGGCCACCGTGCCGAGGTCGTCGAGCAGGCGGCCGTTGACGTCCGCCACGACCTCGATGCCGGTGGTGAACCCGCGCTGTGAGGCGGCCAGTACGGTCAGCGACTCCTCGACCTGGCGGGCCGCGTCCGACAGCGCGCCGCGCACGCGGTCACCGTTGTCGCCGACCGCCGTCTCCAGCCGGTCCGCCGTACGGGACAGAACGTCGCGCATGTCGTCGCCGGCCGTCCTCAGGTCCTCCAACGCCTTGTCCAGGACACCGGTCTGCCCGCTGACGGCGTCGGCCAGGCGGCGGCCCGCCTGCGTCAACGGGTCGTCCAAGCCCTGGACGGCGGCCTGAATGGCCGTGCCGCTGTCCCTGACGGTCTCCTCGATCCGCAGCACCACCTGCTCGATGGGCCGTACGTACGCCTCCGCCTGGGCGAGGCGCTGCTCCGCCTTGTCCGCGGCCTCGCCCACCAGCTCGGCGGCCCGACTGAGCGCCTCCTGCGTGGTGATGGCCTTGGAATGCATGCGCTGCAGCCGGCCGGCCGCCGAGTTGAGCTCCGCCGCGAAACGCTGCGGCGAGGCGAACCGGTGCTCGTTGAGCGAGAGCTGCGCACGCGTGAGGACCGGGACCAGGCGGACCAGAGCCGCACGGGCACGCTCCCGCGCCTGCTCCTCGCGACGCTCGGCGCGTGTGCGCCGGTAGCCGTGCACGGCCGTGAGGACGAACAGCATCACCAGGGCCAGGCACCCGCCCACGGCGACGTGGCCGAAGCGGTATGCCCCGCTCAGGTACCCGTCGAACCCGGACTGCCACAACTGCAGGAACGGTCGGCCGGCGGCCTTGGGATCGTCCCCGGTGAGCGCCCCGTAAGCACTCGACGCCTGCCACAGGCCGAACCACGTGAAGAGCAGAGGGAGGAAGACCAGGGCTCCCAGCACCCAGTCCAGCACTGAGTCGATCCGTTCGCCCCGACCGATGTCCACCGGTTCGGAGATGCTCTCGGGCCGGGCGAAGTGGGTTATCAGATCGAGATCGGCCCATGCGTCAAGGGCGCGCATGTCGATGGAGTCGAGTGCCTGGGCCAGCGCGCGCAGTTCTTCGGCGCGTGGGGCGAGCGCAGGGTCCTGCGCCGCGTCCTCGAGGTGACGTGCGGCCACCCCTTTGTCGAGTTGTGTCCCGGTGAACATTCCCCACCCTTGCCCGGTGAAGCCGGGACTTTGTGCAGATCGGAGCGCGACGGGGAGGGGGCGGTGGCGTGCCACGTACTCCCCTGCCGCGCAAACGAAGTGACGGAGATTTTCACGTCTCCTTCACTGGTCGGGCAATAGTAGACGACGATCACATGGTGCCGGCGGCGTGGCGCAAGACAGTTACGCAGGTTGTTGTGATAGAGGAGGCGCTCATTGAGTGGCGACGGTAGGTGGGGGCTGGTGCTGTTGACCCCTCACGCTGTTGCCGATCAGATGGTGACGCATGTACGTTAGCGATGTCAACGGGCCAACGTGTAACTTGCTTCTAGGTGTGTGTACTATCGCGGGTGCGTGTCACCGAGTGTGAACGACGGTGTCAGACATCCGGTGGAACGGTGCATACGACAACGTGCGACTGACTCTTTGTCGACTCTCGGTAGTTCGGCATCAAGTGTCTCCGCCGATCAGGGGGCTTCGTCGAGCTGCTGAGGCCTGCCCGTACGGACGGGCCACAGGCCGCCCGCGCCGGATCGCTCGGTGGCCGTGAGGGCGTTGAACAACAGGGGGGTACATGATTCATCAGTGCGATCCGCGTGAGCAGGCGCTGTCCGCCGGACAGGCTTCCGCAGCGCGAGGAGGGGCACCGTGCCGGTGAACCTCCCTGCCCGCATCGGCCCTTACCGGCCGACCCGTCACCTCGGAACCGGCGGCATGGGCACGGTCTACTACGCGACCGACCCCGAGAGCGGACTCTCCCTCGCCGTCAAGGTCCTGCACCAGGACTTCGCCGCCGACCCCGCCCACCGGGCCCGCTTCCGGCGCGAGACCACCACGCTCCGCAAGGTCACGGGCCCCTATCTCGTCCCGCTGGTCGACGCCGACCCCGATGCCCCCCTGCCCTGGCTGGCGACCGCCTACGTCCACGGCAACACCCTGCACCAGCACGTCCGGGACACCGGGGCCATGAGCCCGGACAACCTGCTGACCTTCGCGGCGGCCGTCGCCCACGCCCTGGCCTGCATCCATGACGCGGGGGTCGCCCACCGCGACCTGAAGCCGACGAACGTGCTCCTCGCCGCCGACGGACCGCGCGTCGTGGACTTCGGCATCGCCCACCACCTGGACGCCACCGCGATCACCGCGACCTCGGTGATGACCGGCACCCCCGGCTGGATGGCGCCGGAGCAGCTCACCGACGGCACCACCCTCCCGGCCTGCGACATCTTCACCTGGGGCCTGCTCGTCGCCTATGCCGCAGCTGCCTCCCACCCCTTCGGGGCGCCCACGGGCATCACACACCGCATCGTCAGCGCCAAGCCCTCGCTCAGGGGTGTGCCCGACGCCCTGCTGCCCCTCGTGCGCGAAGCCCTGCACAAGGAGCCCGGACGGCGCCCGAGCGCGGCGGAGGTCGCCGAGCGGACGGCCGCCGTGTACGGGCCGACGGGCACCGCGGTCTTCCCGACCATCGCCTACACGCGATCCCTCGCCCGCACCCCGGGGCAGACCGGCGTCGACATCGGCACCGGTGTCACCGTGCCCCTGGACCGCGAGCGATGGAACGTCCCCCTGCCCGCCGGGCATCCCGTCGAGGAGGCGCCTGCCGACGGAGGGCCCGCGGGTGACGCCCCCGCTGTTCCGCCGGTGTCCCCGGGACCTTCGCCTTCGGCCCGTTCGGAGGTGTTCGGAGAACCGACGCCGCCGGTGACCGCGCGGACCGGACCGCCGGTTCCCCCGGCTCCCCTCCACTCACCGGTTCCCGCACCGCTTTCGGCCCCCGTGGCGTTTCCTGCTGGGCCCTCACCCGTCAGGCGCCGTACACGACGGCGGTTCCTCTATGTGCTGGCCGCCGCGGTCGTGAGTTTCACCGTCGGGGGCCTAACGGCCGTCGTGACCGCCGGCGACACCGGGACGGGAGCCGCCGACCGGAACACTGTCACCGACACGACGGCCGAGCCGGAACGGACGGCACCGAGCCCGGACGCGACCACCGCGACTCCCGCCGCGGACGAGGCGCCGAGCGCGCAGGAGGCCACTGCAGAAGAGGAGCAGGAACCTGTGCCGGTGGACGTCTTCGGCGGCCTGCGCATCACCGTTCCCGCCGACTCGGAGCTGATGCTCCAGTCGAGCGACGAAGAGGCGGACCCCGGATACGGCTGGCCCTCGGGACCGACCGTCGCGACCAGGGTCGACTTCTCCCTGCAGGACGACCCCGATACCGGCGTACGCATCCTCTACTCCCCGGCCCTGACCCTCGACCAGATCCGCGAGGGCCAGCTCGACTCCGGCCCCATGTGGTCCACCGAGAGCGAGGACGGCTTCAGCTCCACCGAGGAGTCGGTGATCTCGGTGAAGGAGCGGGCACTGGCCGGCATCGGCGGCAAGAAGGCCATGCACTGGACCATCGGCACCGACGTGCTCCCCGACTACGACGGCTCCCGCAGGAACAGCCACCGCGTGTGGTGGCTGCCGTACAGCAAGTACCTCCTCTACACCTACGGCAAGCACGACAAGTCCACCGACGCGGCAGTGGACGAACTGACCGAGGGGATCGGCTTCGAGGCGACGAAGATGCCGCGCGACTGCGCGGACGCCGTCGTGGCCCTGGACCAGGCCGCAAGGAGCGGTGAGACGGCGGACGACCACGGCAGTCTCGCCAACTGCCGGGAGGCCGCGGTGAACGGGGCCGAGCAACTGGACCCGGGGACGGTGGACACCGAGAGCGAGGCCGCGTGCGTCGCCCTTGCCGAGGCGCACAGCGGATACGGAGCCAACCTCTACTACGACCAGGCCAAGGCGTACAAGGAACTGCGCCCGTGGTGCGACCTCCCCGGAGCCGTGGGCAACCCGCGCCTGCCGGCCTACTGAGGGCAAGGACGAGGTTGCCGGTCCGCAGTCTCCCGTTACCGGGCGTCTCCGGGCTGCACCCGGTGCCGCGCCGCCCCGGGCCCAGGCGCGAAGGCTTGCGTCGGTGGGGGTCCGGGAGTTCACCGAGGCGCGTCCCGCGTCGCTTCTCCGCCCGCCGGAGAGGACCCCGGCCGCCGTCCCGCTCCGCCTGTCACACCTCGCTGGCCCGGTCCCCGGACCGCGCGCCCGTATCACAACCAGTCGTCGTACGCCTCATCATCCGCACCGGGCTCACGAAGCACCACGACGAGTTGCACCGGAGTATCGGTGTCGTCCTGTTTCACGCCCACGAGGAGTTCTTTGCCGGTGACCATCCATGCACGGTGCTCGATGTAGGAGTCCGCGTCCGTGACCTCGCCCTCCGGTTCCTCCAGTCGCTCCCCGAGGACTCCGGACCGGAGCTGTGCCGCGACCTCCGGGATCTTCGCGACGGCGATGGCATAGAGGTCGTCCAGGTAGGCGTCCGGGTCCGGCCTGTCGTCCTCGACCTCCTGGAACCACAGGGTGAACTCCACCTCGACCGGATTCTCGCCCTGAATCCACGCGCGGGCGTCATCACACTGCCACGTGGTGGCCCAGCTCTTCGACGCCTGGAACCGCTGCCACGGCAGGCGTGGCGCTCGACGTGTGATGTCGCGCCGGATACGGAGCTCAGCGGCCCGTGCCCTGCTCGCCGCTTTCGTCCCCTCGGGGGTGGAAGCGGCGGACAGGCCGGTCACAGGCCCATGACGACCACACGGTCCCCGCACAGCTTGCGCAGGTCGTCCTCGTCGGAGGTGAAGACCGTGACCGGCCCCGGCTGCCGCAGGGCGACGGCGGCCAGGGCCGCGTCGATGGCGTACTTGTGGCCGTGGAGGCCGGCTTCCTTGAGGAGCTCGACGGCGTCCTTGGCGATCTCCTCGGTCACCGGCTCGACGTAGATCCGGGACAGCGCCCAGTGCCAGGCCGGAAGGTAGGTCCGCACGTCGTACGCCTCGATCAAGGTCATGGACGTGGTCATCACGCGGATGCCGGAGAGGTGGGCCGTTTTGAGGCGCCCCTTCATCGCGGTGGCCCCCCGCACGGTCTGGGACAGGCCCTCGGAGTCGAGCAGATAGACGATGCGGTTCTTCACGCGACGTGCCGCTCCTGCCCGGCCTGCTGCTGCTCGGTGACACGCTCCGCACGAGCCCTCTCCGCATGGGCGTGCTCGATCTCCTTGCGTTCGGCCTCGGCTGCGGCCAGTTCCTCCTCGGTGACAGGGCCGTATTCCGTCTCCAGCCAGTCGACGAGTTCGCCGAGCCGGTCCTGCTCCCGCCGCCGCTCTATGGCCTGCGTGACATAGCGGCTGAACCCACCGGGGCCCACCTCTGCCCGGATGGCCTCGGCCAGCTCCTCGGGGAGCGTGACGGTGTACTTCTTGGTTGCCATACCGTCGACCATACTGCTCGCGTTCCTGAGGGGAGACCCGAACGACGGCGCCTCACCCCATCGAGTACATCGGTGAACATGACGGCGCTCAGCACGCGCACTCGGCCCACACGGTCTTGCCGCCGGGTGGATACGACTCAGTGCCCCAGCGGTCGGCTAGGGCGGCGACGATGAGCAGGCCGCGGCCCGACTCGTCGTCCGGCGGTGTGACGACGTCCGTCACGGGGGAGGGGAGCCGGTCCCCGCGAGCGTCGGTGACCGCGATGCGCAGGACGCCGGCGGCCGGATCGTGGGTGAGAGTGAGGCGGAAGTCGCGGCCCCGGACCCGGCCGTGCAGCGCCGCGTTGGCGGCGAGCTCCGCGACGATCTGCTCCGCGCGGTCGGTGACGCCGGGTGACGTCTGCCAGGTACGCAACTGCTCGTAGGCGAGCAGTCGGGCGAGGCGGGCACCGCGGCGGGTGGACGACAACTGCTGCGTGAACGACCGTGCGGCGGCGGGGAGCTGGGGGATGGTTGTGCTCATGGGACCACGGTGGCGGGTGCGCGGGGGCACGTTCCAGAGGTGCGGCCCGTACGCAGCGTGACCGTACGGGAGCATTCTGTGGGCGACGTGCGGATGGGGTGTCACTTTGAGTACGGATCGGCGACCGCTGCCCGCCCGGGCAACACGCGCCCGTGCCCGCCGGTCGCCCCGGCTCGACAGGAGAGTGCACGAGATGGGCGGCACCACACAACTGCGTACGTACACCGTCCGCGACGGGCTGCTCGACGAGTGGGTCGAGCGGTGGCGCAGCGACATCGTGCCGTTGCGGCTGGAGTTGGGCTTCGAGATCGGAGGGGCCTGGACGGACCGGGAGCGCAACCAGTTCGTCTGGTTGATCTCCTACGAGGGTCCGGAGACCTTCGCGGAGCGCAACGCGCTGTACTGGGCGTCGCCCGAGCGCGAGGCGATGGGCCTCGACCCGGACGACTACCTCGTGCGCACCGAGGACCGTACGGTCGAGCGACGCTACTGACCCCTGTCGGACCCGGCGGCCGGCGAACCCCTTCCGGGAGCGCGGCCCGTACGCCGTGTCAGCGTACGGGCACGTTCGGTGGACGGCTCGGATCCGCGTCGGCCACGCTGGGTGCCGGCGATCACAGGGCAGGGCCCCGCATGCACCTGAAGGTGGTTCCGAGTGCCGGGGCCGGAGGTGCGCGACTGTGTCCGGTGCGGTCGCCGCAGTGTCGACGAGAAAGAGGTGCCCGATGACGACGCCGACCACGAGGCCGTGGGGCCTGACCCGGATGAAGCCGTTTCCCGCAACGGCCGTACTGACCGCAGCGACGGTCGTGCTCGATGCGGACCGTCAGGTCGGGCGGTGGGTCGGGCCCGACGGCCTGGACGTTCCGGAGCTGGACCGGCACAAGCGCAGTGAGACCTGCAAGGAGACCAAGACGAAGACGTCCATGGACGGCAACAAGGACGAGGGAAGCGACCAGCAGGGAGACAGCGATTGAGCGGGGCATCACCGGTTCTCGTCGTCACACGGCTGGACGACGCGACGGCGGACGTCGTCATCGAGGAGTTGAACAGGCGCTCGGTGCCGGTGGTCCGACTCGACCCGGGCGACTTCCCGCAGACGGTCACCATGTCAGCGCGCGTGGAGAGTTCGTGGCTTACCGGTGAGGTGCGGACGGAGACCCGGGCCGTGGCGCTGGACGCGGTCCGGTCCGTGTACTGGCGCCGTCCGCGCCCCTACTCCGCGTCCGAGGGGCTGAACGGACCGGATGCCGACTGGTGCGCCCAGCAGGCACGCCATGGCTTCGGGGGAATCCTGACGTCTCTGCCGGGAGCGCACTACGTCAACCACCCGTGGTGCAACCGGGCCGCCGAGTACAAGCCGGCCCAGCTCACGACCGCGGCGCGGTGCGGGCTGCGCGTACCGCCGACGCTCCTCACCAACGACGCCGAGCGGGCGCGGCGGTTCATCCGTGATCATGGCCCGGCCGTCTACAAGCCGCTGTGCAACAGTGACTACACCGATCGAGACGGCCAAGGCCTGACGGTGTGGGTCGAAGAAGTCGCCACGGCGGACCTCGACGCCGGGATCGGCCACACGATGCACCTGTTCCAGAGCCGCGTGGACAAGGTCGCGGACGTACGGCTCACCGCAGTGGGGAACCGGCTGTTCGCCGTGCGGATCGACGGGTCTCCGGGCCTGGACTGGCGTCGGCACTATGACGACCTCCACTACACCCTCATCGACACACCGCCCGACGTGGCGAAGGGCGTCCACCAGTACCTCGACGCGTTCGGCCTGGCTTACGGCGCCTTCGACTTCGGGCTCGACGCCGCCGGACGGTGGCACTGGTACGAGTGCAATCCGAACGGGCAGTTCGCATGGTTCCCCGATCCCGTCACCGACCGGATCACCGCAGCCCTCGCCGACCGACTCCAGTACTCCGACCGCCGGGACCGCCGATGACCAGCAGCACGATCATCCGCCAGAGCCTCGCCGGCGAACTCGCCGCACAGGGCCTGCTCACCGATCCGGCATGGCGCGCCGCCGTCGAGGCCGTGCCCCGCGAGCTGTTCCTGGGAGGTGCCGTGTTCCGTTCCGACGGCGCCCGGTGGGAGCCCGTACGCCGTGAGCGACTCGGTGACGACGAGTGGCTCCGGACGGTCTACTCGGACACCACCTGGGTGACGCAGGTCGACGGCATCAGCGCCCAGGAAGCCGCGGGCCCCGTGTCGGGGCGGCCGACCTCCTCCAGCACCCTGCCGTCGCTCGTCGTGCGGATGCTCGAACTCGCCGATGTCCAAGACGGTGACAGGGTCCTCGAGATCGGCACGGGCACGGGCTACTCCACCGCCGTGCTCTGTCACCGGCTCGGGGATGAGACGGTGTACTCCGTCGAGTACGACGAGGAGGTGGCAGCCGCTGCCGCACAACACCTCCGAGCCGCCGGCTGCTCCCCGCACCTCGTCGTCGGTGACGGCCTGCGCGGGCACCAGGACGGCGCGGAGTACGACGCGGTGATCGCGACGTGCGCCGTGCGCACCATCCCGCCCTCGTGGCTGTGGCAGCTCCGTGACGGAGGCAGCATCACCACGACGATCAGCGGCTGGATGCTGGGCTCGGGCCTGATCCGGCTCGTCCTCGATGAGGAGGGCGTCGCGCACGGCCGTTTCGCCGCCGACCCGGTGTCGTACATGCTCGCCCGGCCGCACGAACGGCCGCCTCGCCCCACGTTCTACACCCATCCGGGCAGCACGCGGGACTCGTGGGTGAGCCCGGGCCTGCTGGACGACTGGACCGGGCTGTTCGTCGCGCAACTCGGCGCGCCATCCGCCGAGTTGGTTCGCACGGGGGACGGCCTCGCCCTGGTCGACGCTGCAACCGGATCGCAGGCATGGACCGAGCGTGACGGCGACGGCTGGACGGTGCACCAGGACGGACCCCTGCGACTGTGGGACCAGGTCGAGGACGCGCTCGACGTCTGGCAGAAAGCGGGCTCGCCCGACCAGTCCGCGTTCGGTATGACGGTCACCGAGTGGGACCAGGTCGTCTGGCTGGGCGATCCGGAGGGCCCTCGCTGGCGACTGCCGACCTGAGAAGGCCCGTAGCGAGCCTCGCCCTGGAAGAACGTGTGGCACGCCCTCTGGGTCCGCTCACCCCGTACGCTGCGTCAGCGTACGGGCACGTTCGGCGGGCTGTGCGAATTTGTTCCGGCCACTCTGGCGTTCTGAGAGTTGCGGGCTCCACCAAGGCGATCAGGAACCCAGCGTGATCACGTTGCCGCGTGAGACCGCCCCAGGCCGGCACTCTCCAAGAGAGCGCCGGCCTCGCCTCTGTCAGCGGCCCGCAGTGTGCTGCGCAGGTGATCCATGCCTCCCACCGCCCAGGCTCAGACCGCGTTTGAGATCTCGCCATAGGACAATCGATCGGTGACGCGACCCCTGAATCGTGACCGCTCCCTTGAAGAGCTTGACCGCGACCGCTGGCCGGACCCGTCAGCCGACGCCACCCGTCTTGTCGCTACCGCACACGCCTTGCGGCGTCGGCCGATCGGCGAGCTGACCGTCGAGGACATGCGCTTGTTGATCGGGCAGGACGTAGGACTGCCCCATCTCCTGCCACTGGCACTGGAGGTGCTGCGGGAGAACCCGATGGCAGAGGGGCACATGTACGAAGGTGATCTGCTGTCCGCGGTCCTCACCAGGAACCCAGTGGTCTGGACCGAGTCTTCCGGACTCGGCCGAGAGCTTCGCGCGATCGTCTCGGAGTTGACCGACCTGCCGCCTGACCTGCAACGGAAGGTCGAGCGGTTCCTGGCTCCCTAGAGCACTGACGCAGGACGTTTCCCATGGAAGGGAAGGCCGGCGTATCTATGGAACGTCTCGCCGGAGCAAGCGCGGGCCCGGCCGCGTCGCCGGTCGGCCGCGGGGAGTCGGCGGCCCATGATGCCGATCATTGCCCAGCGGATCATGGTCTCGGAGCGGGCCGGGCTGGTCTCGTAAGTCCCGCGCGAGGCGGCGGTGGGCGATGAGCCAGGAGAAGGTGCGCTCGATCGCCCATCGCTTGGGCTGGACCTGGAATCCGCGCCGGCCCGGGGCCTTGCGCACGATCTCCAGCTCGCGGCCGGGGATTGTGCGTGGCCACTCCACGAGGCGGCCGGCGAAGCCCCGGTCCGCCCAGATCTTCTGCACGCCCGGATGGTCCAGACGGGTCCACAGCAACGAACGCTTCGCGCCGTCGTCATGCCACCAGGTGAAGTCTCCGTACACAGTGGGCCAGGGCGGGAAGTCCTTCGGCGGCCAGTGCCAGGCGCACCCGGTCCATACCACGTAGAAGATCGCATCCACGATCCGCCGCCGTGGGTGCTTCTCCCGTGTGGACGGTCACGTAATTCCCCAGGCCCGCGGTCACGAAATTTCCCAGCCTCCCGTCTGTTGAGCGAGCTCGCGTCCAGGTCCTCGCGGGTCTGCTCCTTCCTCAGAGGTCCATGCGATGTCCGACCGCCGAAGGATCGGCTGCCGCTCCGTAGCACAACACGACGTGCGCAGCCGGGCCGGATCCGGTGGACGTGGAGATGCCGTTCGCCAGCGTCGAGATCGACCAGCGGCTGGCCCGCAGCGCCTGGGGACACGGGTACGTGACGGAGGCGGCCCGGGCTGTGCTGAAGTTCGGCTTCGGCGATCTCGCCCTGCCGGAGATCGCCGGTTCACGCATGGCATGGACCTCGCCGTCCAGCAGCCGGCGCGCCCGAACTTCGTCCGCCGCGACCTGGTGGCCGGGTCAGTTGCAGTCGGCGGTGGTCGTCGTGCCGGTGACGGCGGCGGCGAGCGGGATCTCCAGCGGCGTGTCCTTGCCCGTCCACGGAGATCCTCAGCAGCCTGCCGTCGGCCGTCGGCAGGCTGCCGCAGGAGTGTCCGGGCCGTGCGTCACCCGCGGTTCACCGGTTACGCTCCGGGTGCCCACCAGGTGAGGGCTGTTCCGATGAACAGGCAGGCCAGCGCCAGCGCGACGGCGCGGCGGGCGAGCGTCAGCCGGCGCGCAGCCCGGATCGCGGTGGCGAGCTCGAAGCCGTCCACCGAACCGTACTCGCGGTGGATGTCAGCCAGCGTGACCGCCAGCGGCTTCGTCCCGGACTGCGCGGCCAGGGCGTGCCACAGGCCCGTCACGGCGAGGGCGAGACCGCCGCCGATCATCACGGTGACGGCCAGCCGCCACAGCGGTGGAAGGTCGGCTGTGGTGGTCCGGCCCTTGATCACGACCGCGGCGCTGACCAGGGTTACAAAGGCCGCCAGGCCGTTGCGCCATGCCTCCGCGCTGGCCCGCACGCTCGGCAGCGACTCGCGCACCAACGCCTGGAACCGGTCGCGCTCCGCCAGATCGTTCTCGGTGGGCGGCCGCGCCGGCAGGCGGGGCACCAGGTTCATCCGGCGACCACTTCAATCCGGAAGCTGACCCCGCAACCGATCGCCCCCGCCGGGGCGTTCCCGTGCTCGCTGCCGCAGCCGCAGGTCACATCCAGCATCACGACGGCCGGCTGCTCGCCGTCCTCACCGCGGCTGGGCCCGGACAGGCCGGCGAGCGCAGTGGTCACCTGACGGTCCACCAGGTGGTGGTCACAGCGGGGGCACCGACCGGAGACCACGAAGCAGGGCGCGCCGCCCCCTGCGTACGGGGTGACGGTGAGTTCGCGCGTCCCCAGGAGTTCAAAGGCGCGTTCGGTCCACCTGTAGTCGGTGGTGGGCAGGTAGTCGAGGGCGGCTGCTTCGAACATGGCATCACTGTAGTGAGCGGCGGCCTACGCTGGGGCCGCATCGAACCATCTGCTGCGGCGAGGGGGCCATGCCGGTCGACGAGGGGGAGTACGGCGGTTTCCACCGGAGCGGCGTGCGCGCGTTGGGACGGCAGCAGTACGCGGAGGCGTTCTACTGGTTCTCCCGCGCGCATGCCACCGGGCATCCGGAGGCAGCCAACCAGATCTACCGGCTGGTCCACACTGCGGGCGAGCCGGGCGAGCCCTTCTTCGTCTGGCAGCCGATGACCGAGCCGGTGGTGCTCTTCGCGGCCGCGGCGCGCTCGTACCGCGAGTTCACGGCCACAGGCGACGTCGACCTGCTGGACCGGGCGGTCACCCTCAACCGGGAGAGCGTGCGGTCGGCGCCGTCCGACCTCCCCGCCCGTGCCCTCATGTTGGCCTCACTGCGTGACGTGCTGAGAGACCGGTACGACCACCGGGGACGGACCGCGGACCTGGCCGAGGCGCTCGGCGTCGCCCACGAGGCACTGAACGTCCTGCCGACCGGTCACTACGCACGGCTGAGGGCCACTCAGCTCCTGATCGCCCTGGAGCACGAGCGGTACCGGGCCACCGGAGACGCGGACCCGCTCCGCACTGCCGTAGAGGCAATCGGCAGACCGGCCCTGACACAGCCCGGCGGCGCCCCGGAGGACCGGGCGGCACTGGAGTCCAGCCTCTGCGGGGCGCTGCTGTCCCTGGCCCGGAACGCCGACGAGGCCCCGCTCCTGGAGGAGGCCGTCGACCTGGGCCGGGCGGCGGTCGGACGCACCACCTCCGCCAACCTCGACGTGGTGTCACGGAACAACCTGGCAGCCGCACTGATCACCCGCGGCACACGGCGCGGTTCACTGGACGATCTGAACTCCGCGGTCGAGGTGTTGCTCGCGGCAAGGGAAGCGGATGACCCCATGCATGTCTCCGAGGCGGCGACAACGCTCATAGCGGCGTTGCATGCGCGGGCCGGTATGACCGGACGGGCCACGGACAGGCGGGGCGCCGAGGCGGTCGGGGAACACCTGCAGAAGGCTCTGCGGGGCGTGCCGGCGGGCCACCCGCAGAGACTGCTGCAGGAGATAGCCGCCGTTCACGGCGAGGCCGCCGTGGACGCGGCCCGTCGCGCGCTGGACGCCCTGCCGCCGGCCCATGTGGAGCGGCCGTTCGTCGCAGTGCTGCTGGCCCAAGAACTCAATTCCGCCGGGCGGCGGAGCGAGGCTGTCGAGGTGGCGCGACAGGCGGCTGCTCTGGCGACCGGCGGCAGGCTGGCGGTCGATGCGAACCGGGTGCTGGGCAAGCTGCTGCTGGGCGCCGACGAGCACGGGGTCGTCGTCCGCGAAGGCGAGATGCTGGCCGCCTTCACGGCGGCCGCCGCGGCGTGTGACGAGACGGACGTCGTCTATGCCGAGGTGAAGACGGGCCAAGCCGCAGCGCTGATCAACCGGTTCCTCCGCGACGAGGACGAATCGGACCGCCGGGCAGCTGTGGCAGCTTTCCGGGCCGCGACGGAAGCGACGGGCTCCCCCGTCCAGGAGCGGCTGTTCGCGGCGCAATGCTGGGCCGGGACCGCGCTGGAAGCCAACGACCGGGCCAACGCCCTGGTGGCGGCCTGCACCGCGGTCGCGCTGCTGCGCGAGTTCGGCTGGGCGGGCCTGGACCGGGACGACCAAGTGCAGAGCATCCAGGACGGCAAGGCGATGCCGCGCGAGGCGGCGGCCCTGGCGATCGCCACCGGGCAGCCCGAGCTGGCGGTGGAACTGCTCGAACAGGGGCGGTCGGTGCTGTGGGGCTCGACCCTGCACCTGCGCGCGGACCTCGCCGCCCTCGCCGCCTACGACCCCGCTCGCGCCGCCGAGCTGGAGCAGGTCCGCGCAGCGCTCAACGAGGACGGCGGACTCGACCAGGAAGAACGTCTGCGGCTGGCCCGGCACTGGCAGCAACTGGTGTGCGAGGTAAGGGAGCTGCCCGGGTTCGCCAGGTTCCTCGGCCCGGCCACGTTCGGCGAGCTCGCTCCCGCCGCGGCGGAAGGGCCCGTCGTCATCGTCAACATCAGCACCATCCGCTGCGACGCGATCCTCGTGCTACCGGGCGGAGGGATCGACGTCGTGGAACTGCCCGACGTGAACGTACCGGGCATCGACGCGGTCGCCAACACCTACCTGAGCCACCTGGCGGCCGCGACGGAGCCGGGCGCGACAAGCCTGACACGCGAACGTGCCCGGCATACCGTGCACGACACGCTGGAGTGGCTGTGGAAACACATCGCCCGGCCGGTCCTCGACCGGCTGACCTGGCCGCCCGAGTCGACGACCCCGCCCCGGCTGTGGTGGTGCCCCACGGCGTCCCTCACCGTTCTGCCGCTGCATGCCGCCGGACGCTACCCGCGCGGCGCCCACGACCGCACCGAACCGGTCGGCCTGCCGTACGCGGCTGTGTCCTCGTACACCACCACGCTGTCCGCCCTCGTCGACGCCCGGCGGCGGCCCGCGCCCGCGGATCCCACGCTGCTGGCGGTCGCGCTGACCGACACCGAACGCGGCCACGCCGTGCTGCCCGGAGTGGCGACGGAACTCCGGGCGCTCGACGAGATCCTTGGCCGCCGCCGGCTGACGGTTCTTGCCGAGGACGCGGCCACTTCGGCGGCGGTACGGCGACAGCTGCCCGCGCATGCCTGGGCGCACTTCGCCTGCCACGGCTGGCTCGACATGGCGGCACCCGCCGGCTCGGGCCTCTGCCTGTGGGATGGCGACCTCAACCTCCTCGACATCGCGGACCTGCGACTCGACACGGCTGACCTCGCGTTCCTGTCCGCCTGCCACACCCGTCTGGGCGCCGGGCAGCTCCCGGACGAGGCCGTGCACACCGCCGCCGCACTGCGCATCGCGGGATTCCGGCACGTCGTGGCGACCCTGTGGTCTATTAACGACCAGGCCGCACCCCAGGTGGCCGCCGCCTTCTACCGCCATCTCGCCGGCCCGGACGGTCCGACCTCCGCCGACGCCGCCCGGGCCCTCCACCGCGCCGTCGGTGAACTCCGCGCCCGGCACCCCACCGACCCGACGCTCTGGGTCCCCTTCGTCCACGACGGCCCGTAAGCGAGACTGCGGGTCGGTCAGGTGGTTCGTCGCGGGCCAGAAGCCTGCGGCCATGAGCGACTGATCGACCCCCGCCGGGGGCGGCGTCAGCCCGGCACGCGGAACCGACGACGCCGGGCGGAGAGTGCGAGCGGGAGCCGGATCCGTCGGACAGTCTGCGGACGTTCGGGGCCGTCGTCCAGGCGCTGCGCGAGCACGCGGGGCTGAGCCGGGCGCAGTTCGGGGAGCTGGTGCGGTTCTCCAAGCACACGGTGGAGTCGGTGGAGTTGGGGCGGCGGATGCCGGACGCGTCGTTCGTCGAGCGGGCGGAGGAGGCGTTGGGGAACACGGGGGCGCTGCGGCACTCGGCGCGTTTTCTGACGCGGGGGGAGGCGGGGTTGGCGGCCTGGTTCCGGCGGTGGGCGAGGCTGGAGCGGGTGGCGGTGAGCCTGTGCACATACGAGTGCCGACTGATTCCCGGGTTGTTGCAGTCGGAGGGCTACATGCGGGCTCTTTGCGAAAATGACATCCCGCCCATGGCCGACGATGACTTGGAAGCTACGGTGCAGGCGCGCTTGGAGCGCCAACGCCTGCTCAAGGAGCGGCCCAACACGGCGTTCGACTTCATCGTGGAAGAGTCCGTGTTCATGCGACGTCTCGGTGGTACCGAGGTGACGCGTGAGCTGATCGACTACGTGCTGGAGCTCGTCGCGCCCAGGAACGTCACACTTCAGGTCATGCCGGCGGACAGTGAGTATCACGCTTGCATGGCTGGACCGATCCAACTGTTGGAAACCCCGGACGGTAGCTGGCGTGGGTATGCGGAAGGGCAGGAGAGCGGTCGCTTGATTGCTGACCCGAAACAGGTCAGCAGGCTCCACATGCGCTATGCGAGACTGCGCTCACAGGCCCTCACCCCGAAGGACTCCAGGGGCCTGCTGGAGCGGATGCGAGGAGCGCTATGAGCACGCCTGAACTTAACTGGTTCAAGTCCAGCTACAGCAGTGCACAAGGTGACAGCTGCATCGAGGTCGCCGTCACTGAACAGGCCATTTATGTAAGGGACTCCAAGGACGTGACGCGTCGACCCTTCACCGTGGGACGGGATGGCTGGACGAAGTTCGTGACGTTCCTCGGTCGCATCTGATATGCCCAGGACCACGCAGTTGCGTACGTACACCGTCCGCGACGGGCTGCTCGACGAGTGGGTGGAGCGGTGGCGCAACGACATCGTGCCGTTGCGGCTGAAGTTGGGTTTCGAGATCGGCGGGGCTTGGACGGATCGGGAGCGCAACCAGTTCGTCTGGCTGATCTCCTACGAGGGTCCCGAGACCTTCGCGGAGCGCAACGCGCTGTACTGGGCGTCGCCCGAGCGTGAGGCGATGGGCCTCGACCCGGACGATTACCTCCTGCACACCGACGACCGTACGGTCGAGCAGCGCTACTGACCGTTCGCAGGGTCCGGCGGCAGCAGGTGCTGTCGCCGTTCCTCCGCGTCCAGGGTGCGGAAGACCCGCCCGCGCGCCCGTGCCTCCAGCCGGTCGTAGTCGGGGTCCGCCGGCCACACCCGCGCGGTGCCGTCGGCGGACGCGGTGAGCAGCCGCGTACCGTCCCCGGACCACTCCACCGACATCACTTTGTCCCGGTGGACGCCGATGACGGCGATTTCCTCGAACGTGGTGGAGGACCAGAGCCGTACCGTCCGGTCGTCCGACCCGGTCGCGATGCGACGGCCGTCCGGTGACCAGGCGACGGCCCGGACCCGCCCCTCGTGGCCCTTCAGCACGTCGATGCGGCGACCGGTCACCGCGTCCCACACGGCGGCCGTCCAGTCACCGGAGGCCGTGGCCACACGCTCCTCGTCGGGGGACCAGGCCGCGTCCTCCACGTAGTTGCCGTGCCCGCGCAGCACGGTCAGCTGGGTGCCGTCAGAGGTGTCCCACAGACGGCAGGTGCGGTCGTCGGAGCAACTGGCCAGCCTTCGCCCGCTCGGTGACCACGCCACGCGTCCCACCCAGTCCTGGTGCCCGGTCAGTTTCCGCAGCTCGGTACCGTCGACGGCGGACACGAGGCGTACGGTGCCGTCGTGTCCGCCGGTCGCGATCCGTCGGGCGTCCGGGGACCACGAGCAGCCCTCGACGGGCTCACCGCGCAGGTCGAACACCGTGCTGCCGGAGCCGTCCACCACACGCACCAGTCCGTCCGCGGTGCTGAGGGCGAGACGGTCGCCGTGCGGCGCCCACGCCACGCTCCACACCCGCTCGCCTGGCGCCGTCACCGGACCCGCGGGCGCACCGGAGTCCGCGCTCCAGATCCGTGCCGTCCCGTCGTCCGAGGCGGTGGCGAGGCGGGTTCCGTCGCCGGACCACACCGCCTGGTTCACCGGCCCGTCGTGCCCCTGCACCAGGACGGACTCGGCTCCCCGCGGCCGGAGGTCCCACACCCGGCCGGTGCCGTCCGTCGACGCGGTGGCCAGCCGGGTGCCCGACGGCGACCAGGTGACGGCCCACACCGTGTCGGTGTGGCCGCGCAGTACCGCGACCTCCTTCGCGTCCTCGGTGCTGACGACGCGCACCGTCCGGTCGGACGACGGGGAGGCGAGCAGTCGGCCGTCCGGCGAGAAGGCCGGGTTCCACACGTAGTCCGTGTGGCCGCGCAGCAGCAGTCGCAGCGCGCCCGTGCGGGCGTCCCAGATCCGGGCGGTGTGGTCACCGGACCCGGTGGCCAGCGACTCGCCGTCCGGTGACCACGTGACGCCCTCGACGAACTCGGTGTGCCCGGTCAGGGTCGTCGTGGCCGCTCCCGTCGCCGCGTCCCAGACGATCACCGTCCGGTCGTGCGACGCGGTGGCCAGACGCGAGCCGTCCGGCGCCCAGGCCACACCCCAGACGTCGCCGGTGTGGCCGCGCAGTTCGTGCACGAGCCGACCGCTGTTGGCCTCCCACACCCGAGCCACCTGGTCCTTGAAGGTGGCGGCGATCCGCGTCCCGTCCGGCGACCACGCCACCCGCCGGCCGATGTCCCCGGCGCCGGTGAGCTGCCGGACCGGTTCGCCGGACACGGCGTCCCAGACGCGTACGACCTGGTCGCGTCCGGCGGTGGCCAGCCGTGTCGCGTCGGGGGAGAAGGACACCGACTCGACCATGGCGCCGTCGCACGGCAGCACCCGCAGCGAACGCCCCGACTCCGCGTCGTACACGCGGGCCGTCCCGTCCCTGGACGCGGTCGCCAGCAGCTGTCCGTCGGCGGACCAGGCGACATCCCGCACCGTGTCGGTGTGCCCGTCCAGCCGGGTCCGCAGATGACTCGCGGCCAGCGCCGTCATCAGTCCGCGCCGTGCGGCCGGTGTCGGTGCGCACTCGCCGAGCGCGGCCAGGGAGAGCAGCAGTGCCCGCTCCGGCTCGGTCTCCGCGCTCGCGAGCACCTGCCGGCCGATGCTGTCGGAGACACGGCCGAGGAAGGCCAGGTCCCGGCGCTGCGAGGCGTCGACGAGCGCACGGGCGGGAGCCGACGCCTGCCCGGCCTCCTCCAACGCGGCCAGCCACCGCTGGGCGACGGTGAGGCGCTCGCCGGTGAGGAGGTAGTCCGCGCTGCGCCCGGACCGCTCCCAGTCGGCAGCCCACCGTTCCAACTCGGCCCGCTCCCGCAGCCGTTCCGCCCGCGCTTCCGCCTCCTGGCGCAGAGGCGCCCACTGCCGGAACAGCGCCTCGTGCGTCACCTCCGCGTACGCGTCCCGGTGGCCGTCCGGGTTCCCCGCGGTTCCTTCCATGGCGTAGGACCGGATCAGGCGCGCCTCGATGAACGCGTCCACCACGTACCGCTCCCGGTCGGTCAGCTCGGACAACCGCACCGGACGGCGGGCGAGGTCCCGTTCCTCGACGGTGACGAACTTCAGCAGCACCCGCAGCGCGAAGTCGATGCCGCTCGGAGTGCCGAGGGCAGCCACCGTGTTGTCCGCCTGCCGGGCCAGTGCCCCCGCCACGCCTCCGAGTTGCCGATACATCTCCTCGGTGATCGTGCCACCGGGGCCGCAGACGAAGTACAGCTCCTGGAGGAGGTAGGCGAGCAGGGGCAGCGCGTCGTCCGTGCCCGTGTCGTTCACGATGCTCTCGACGAGACCGGGCTCGAACGAGATGCCTACCAGCGCACCCGGCCGCTCCACCACCTGGACGAGCTGCGCACGGCTCAAGGTGCCGATGGCGACCGGGTGTTGCAGGAACGGCGCGTGACCGGTCCCGAGCAGTCGTCCCAGAAGGTCCACCCGGCACGTGGCCAGGACCCGGACGGAGGGCTCCTGCCGCAGGCACGCGTGCAGCGCTTCCAGGAACTGGGCCTGTTCCCGCTCACCCGCGAGGGTGACCAGTTCCTCGAACTGGTCGATGACCAGCAGCACCCGCTGGAACTGCCCGGCCCGCAGCCGCGACAACTCGGCCGCCAGACTCTCCGGCCCCTGCCGCAGCCGCCGCAGCACCGCGTCGGCCGTCTCCCTTCCGCCACCGGCCACGGCCAGGGACGCGGCCAGTGCGTGCAGGGGGTTCGACCCCGGTGAGAACGTCGGCACGATCGTCCACCGGCGTCGGCGCAGCCGGGGCATCACCCCGGCCCGGACGAGTGACGACTTGCCGCTGCCGGACGCTCCCGTCAGCATCAGGAACCGGTCGGCGGGGCGGGTCGCGGAGGCGTGCAGCCGACGCGTTAGCTCGGCGGCCTGCGCCTCCCGGCCGAAGTAGACGGCCGCCTCGTCCTCGCCGAACGCGTCCAGCCCCGGGTACGGAATCCGGTCACGCGGCCACTCCGACGGCGCGGGCGCCGGGTTCTCCAGCCGGTACACGACGACCTGACCGACCACCATGGCGACGACCAGCAGCCCGATGGCCGGAACGGACCATTGCTGGATCATCTCCAGTGCCCAAGGCGCGTCGTCCTTGCTGGTGGCGTAGTTGGTGACGATGCCGAGAAGGCAGGCGACCAGTGCCAGCAGAATCTGCAACACGACTTGGAGGCGTTGCCTCATACGGCACCGGCCCGCTGCCGACCGGCTCGATACCTGCGCGGCACTATCACGCCCCCGTTCCGTTCAGCAGTCAGTGCTCCTTCGTGCACCGGGGCGGTGCCCTGCCCGCACGTCGGTTGGTGCACGAGGAAGCGTGAGCATCATCTGCGGATGCAAGGGTGGTTTCAAGAACACCTGTGGTTATCAGCCATGCCCCCTCCGTCAGGGACGCCTGGGTAGAGCGGGGGCACGGGTGGACGCTGCAGCCCCTCCGCAGATCAGAAGATTGGAGTATCAGGCGACTGCTGCTGTGGGGTCTGTGGGGAGTAGGAGATCACCTTCGGCCTCTTCTTCGTGGTGCGCTGACGGACGCGTACGGACCGGTCACGAGGCGTCTCCTCGCTCGTTTCGACCCCCAGTACGACGCTGTATCCCTCGCGGGCACGCTCCAGACCGAAGTCCCGCAACTGTTCGACGCTGGTTCCCACAGTCCCGACCAGGCCGAGCTTTACCAACTCCGCGAACTCTGAGGCCACGAGATAGCGGCCCACTCTTTCGTAGCTGAAGAGGCGCCCACCCCTCCTCCCGAGCGTGCAGTCGTCGTCCAGAAGGACGCGGGCATAGGAGAGGGGGATGTACATGCCGCGCGCCAACTCGGAGGTGGGGACTGCTCCGTCCCGCCAGTGTGCGAACTTCAGGAAGCACGCGTCCTGTGAGAGGCGCCACTCGTGGGGATGCACAGGCTTCGAACTGAGTTCTGCAACCCGCTCCAAACGGTCCATCTGGTCCAGGAGTTGCTTGTTCACCCGGTACTCCTTGTCCCGAGAGCCCAGGCGTTTGTACTGGACGAGGACGAAGCTGTGGGTGGGGTGGTGGTAGTAGATCATGTCCGTGCCCAGTCGGCTCTCGACCGGAGTGGCATTGACGTTGACGACCTCGAGGCGGCGTCCAGCGGTGTCCTCCAGCACGTGGATGTCACATCGCACGTCATCGAGTCCTGGCCAGTCATCGAAGAAAAGAGGGGCCTCGCTGCCCAGGCCGGCGCGCACATCGTGGTCGATCAGGCTGTTCTCTACCGGGTCCGGGACAAGTCCCGCGAGGTATGGCGCATTGCGTGAGTCGGGGCGTCTCCAGGCAGACAGGGCGGAGTGAGGGAAGTCGGTCACCCGAGTCAGGGACTGGGCGGCGTCCCGCTGTTCCTGCCATGCCCGGTCCGCTGCGTCGTCTACGTCGAAGATGACCGGGTTGAGATTGGCGAGCAGCCACTCGATGTACCGGGCCAACTCGGGGTGGCTCCGAAGGAGCGCTTCCTGGAGCGCCTGCCAGGTTCTTACGCCGACGTGTCCTGCGCTTCCGGTTAGGGCCTGCTCCACGTGTGCTCGGTGCGTCGAGGAAAGGGAGGCGAGGATTCCGCCGGGGCCGTCCAAAGCTACCGGCTCCGGGCATCTGCGCATGGGTTCAATGGTGATGCTGCTGTCGACCGGCCCTACGGTGTTGAAGCGCTGTACCGATCCGATCCAGGTGATGAAGCGGCCGTGTTCGGAGAACTCCCTGCGGCTGTTGTTGGAGGGATGCGCCCTGTTGTCGCACACCAGCAAAGCTAACCGGGTGCCGGTGTCGGACGTGTCGAGCCCTGTAGGCAGCCCTTTTGTGAAGCGCTCCGTGATGAGCCAGTCGCCTTCGTTCTCGGCCATTTGAAGCGAGGTGAGGGTCACTATGTACGTCACAGGCTGACCTTATCGGCACCGTCGGCACGTGCAGGGGGTTCGGCCCGGTGAGAACGTCGGCACAACCGTCCACCGAGGCTCACGTAACCGGGGCGTCATCTCAAGCCAGCGGCCCGTACGCTGCGTCAGCGTACGGGCATGTTCGGTGGAACGTACGAATGCCTTCCGGCCACTCTGGGCGTTCTCAGGGAGAGGGGCCTGGCGTGTGAGCACCTGGAGGTGGGCCGCGAATGACGACCGATCACGTGGAACCGGCAGTGCCGGGCGGGGAGTGCGAACGGGAACCGGATCCGTCGGACAGCCTGCGGACGTTCGGGGCCGTCGTCCAGGCGCTGCGTGAGCATGCGGGGTTGAGTCGGATGCAGTTCGGGGAGCTGGTGCGGTTCTCCAAGCACACGGTGGAGTCCGTGGAGTTGGGGCGGCGGATGCCGGACAGCTCCTTCGTCGAGCGGGCGGAGGAGGCGTTGGGCAACACGGGGGCGCTGCGGCACTCGGCGCGGTTTCTGACGCGGGGGGAGGCGGGGTTGGCGGCTTGGTTTCGGCGGTGGGCTCGGCTGGAGCGGGTGGCGGTGAGCCTGTGCACGTATGAGTGTCGGCTGGTGCCGGGGTTGTTGCAGTCGGAGGGGTATGCACGGGCACTCTTCGAGAACCGGATTCCGCTGCTGACGGATGAGCAGTTGGAGGCCCAGGTTGCG
The DNA here is from genome assembly GCF_053604275.1 of Streptomyces sp. NPDC004051. Taxonomy (NCBI): domain Bacteria; kingdom Bacillati; phylum Actinomycetota; class Actinomycetes; order Kitasatosporales; family Streptomycetaceae; genus Streptomyces; species Streptomyces sp. NPDC004051. The sequence continues at coordinate 250,747 of NZ_JBSGHG010000004.1, forward strand.
GCGAGGATGGAGAGGCAACGGATGCTGTGTGAGCGTCCAACCGTTCCGTTCCACTTCATCGTTGAGGAAGCTGTCTTGCGACGCAGGCTGGGTGGAGCCGAGGTGCGACGTGAGCAACTGAACCACGTTCTGGAGCGCACGTTGCCTCGCAACGTGACGTTGCAAATCATGCCGCTGGAAGCCGAGTACCACTCGTGCATGGATGGGCCTCTGCGCCTGCTGGAGACCCCGGAGGGGCGTCGACTTGCATACTCGGAGGGCCAGGAGAGCGGGCGGCTGATTGGTGACCCGAAAGACGTGAGAGTTCTCCAGCAGCGCTATGACACACTGCGGTCGCAGGCCCTGCACCCCAAAGATTCTCGGGCCTTGCTGGAGCGACTGCGAGGAGAGACATGAGCACGACGGAACTCGCCTGGTTCAAGTCAAGCCACAGCGGTAGCTCGGGCGACGACTGTGTGGAGGTCGCCGTCACCGAGCGGACCATCCACGTACGCGACTCCAAGGAGCTGTCACGTGCCCCCTTCGCTGTGGGCCGGGACGGATGGTTGCGATTCGTGGCCTTTGCAGCGGAGGCATGACAGTGGTGTGTCACGGTGGCGGGGGCTGAGGCCCCCGACGCCGTGACACGTAGACCTCCAGTTGGGAGCAATGCTCAAGACCTGTGGATCGGCCTCGGGAGGGGTGCTTCGCGAAACGCGGAGGGCGTACCTTCCCGAGTGATCGATTGATGGTCACCGAGTAGACCCGCGTTGCTACGCGGGTTGGGAAGGCACGCCCGTGCTCAGCGTAGTCAACAACGACGGAACCACCGAGACCGGATCACTGATGGACGACATCGTCCGCGAGGGTGCCCGGCGGATGCTCGCCGCGGCCCTGGAGGCCGAAGTCAACCATTACGTAGCCGAGTTGGCTGGTGAGCGGGACGAGGTCGGCCGCCGTCTGGTGGTCCGCAACGGCCATCACCGCGAGCGGACGGTGACCACCGCCGCCGGGCCGGTCACGGTGAAGGCGCCCGCATGAACGACAAGCGCGTCGACGTGGCCACCGGTGAGCGCAAGCGGTTCTCGTCGAAGATCCTCGCGCCGTGGTGCCGCAAGTCCCCGAAGATCAGCGAGGTGCTGCCCCTGCTCTACCTGCACGGACTGTCGTCGGGGGACTTCGTGCCCGCACTCGAGCAGTTCCTGGGCTCCGCGGCCGGCCTGTCGGCGGCGACGGTGACCCGGCTGACGAAGCAGTGGAGCGACGACCACGCCGCCTTCCAAGCCCGTGACCTGTCGGATTGCGACTACGTCTACGTGTGGGCCGACGGTGTCCACCCCAAGGTCCGTCTCGGGCAGGCCCACGCCTGCGTCCTGGTCCTCATGGGCGTGCGCCCCGACGGCCGCAAGGAACTCATCGCACTGGCCGAGGGGCTGCGTGAATCGACCGAGTCGTGGGCGGATCTGCTGCGGGACTGCCGCCGACGCGGCCTGCGCGATCCCGAACTCGCGGTCGGTGACGGCGCGATGGGCCTGTGGCGGGCCCTCGCAGAGGTGTTTCCGCAGGCCAGGCACCAAAGGTGCTGGGTTCACAAGGTCCGTAATGTCATGAACGCACTGCCGAAGTCGGCTCAGCCCGGCGCGAAGAAGGCCTTGCAAGAGATTTACAACGCCGAGGACCGCGACCACGCCGAGAAGGCGATCAAGGACTTCGAGCGCGCCTACGGCGCGAAGTGGCCGAAAGCGGCCAAGAAGGTCACCGGCGAGGCCGACGAGCTCCTCGCGTTCTACGACTTCCCCGCCAAGCACTGGGTGCACCTGCGCACGACCGACCCCATCGAGTCCACCTTCAGCACCGTGAAACTCCGGACCAAGGACACCCGCGGGACCGGCAGCCCGGCCGCCGCGCTCGCGATGGTGTTCAAGCTCGTCGAGTCCGCCCAGGCCCGCTGGCGCGCGATCACCGCACCCCACCTCGTCGCCCTCGTCCGCAACGGCGCCCGCTTCGAGAACGGTCACCTCGTCGAACGCCCCGAGGCGGTGGCCGCGTGAGCCGACCGACCAGCGGCACGCTGCATCACATCGAACTCTGGGTGCCGGACCTCGACCGCGCACTCACCTCTCTCGGCTGGCTGCTGGAGGCACTGGGCTACACCCTCACCCAGAGCTGGGACAACGGCCGCAGCTGGCACCTCGGGCCGACCTACCTGGTCATCGAGCAGTCCCCGGCCCTCACCGCCGACCGGCACGACCGCTGCCGACCAGGACTGAACCACCTGGCCTTCCATGTCGAAGACGCCGCCACCTTGGAAAAGTTGGCTGCCAGGGCCGTTCAGCACGGCTGGCATCTGATGTTCCCCGAGCGGCATCCATACGCCGGCGGCAGGCAGCACTATGCCGCCTACCTGGAAAACGACGACGGCTTCGAGGTCGAACTCGTCGCGATCAAGTCACCCGAACAAAACTGAGCCCCCGGCGGCATGACGCAGAAAGGAGGAGCGTCCGCGATGGCAGCACACAGCCGACAGGTCTTGCTCGACCTCATCCGGTGGAACGGCCGGATCAGCGACCTGATCGCAGCGGCCCGCAAAATTCCGGAGGGGGAGTTTCCCGCGGTGGTACTGGACCTCGGGAGTGCCCAGGCCGCTCTGCGCAAGGTGCTCGCCGGGGAAGCGCTCCTCGGCGAGCTCACCGCGTGGACCGAGCAGCTGCACATGCGCGAGGACATCGACATCGAGCCGGGACACGAGGACCTGCTGACCCAGTTCCTGTTCGAGATGTCGACACCCGAACTCTTCGAGCCGATCACCCGCGAACTCTGCAGCCGGTGGCTCAACGAACTATGCGCAACCACATAGTCGCCCACCAGCCAGCCACCCACAGGTATTGACAATTACTCCTCCAGTTGCTATGCCTCCGTGCGGTTCGCCGACCACGCGTATGCGGCAAACGCGCGGGCCTGTTCCACCTTGCGGATGCGGCTGAGTTCGATCGGAAACGATGAGTAGGGGCGGCCCAAGTACTTCAGGATGTCCGCGAAGTACGGGACAGGCAGGTTCCCCGAGGAGACCACAAGGGACGACAGCAGTACGCCGTCAGGACCAGCGGCGCGATCCACGTCGATCAGGATTGATGCACGTGTCGGGTCGCGGAGAGCTTCCGGACTGACACCTGCCGCTGATGCCAGAGTCTGCCAGCTGACCCTCATCTGGCGCTCCGCCGCCGAGACAAGTGCCCTGCGCACAGCCTTCACCACGGTCTTTCTCTTGATGCCCAGAGCGGCCCAGAGGCCGTGGTCGTCGCTGAAAGGAGAAGGGGGGTTCTTCGAGGCGGATGCCGTTTTGGCCACCAGAGCGTACGCACGGTCACGCTCTGCCGACCACGCTGCTTCGGGAGAACGTGAGGTGGAGCCGGATGTCCAGCCGAGTCCCTTGAGGACTTCACCGAAGAACGGAGCGGGTCCGGTCGCCTGACCATCCAGCTTCACCAGAGACGACAGGACGGGACGCTTGCTGCTGTACGACCCGTCCACCGCTACAAGGAGCCGGACACGGGCGCTGGGGGTGATACCGGCTGAGCGGGCGTCCGTCAGTTTTACCAAGGTCGACCAGTTGATGAGGGTGCGTCGGAACGCGACGCGTTCCAGTTCCGTGCGGAACCGGCTGATCAGGTCGCTGTCGGCCGGCGCGGTGCCCACGGTGGAAGCGATGTTCTTGGACGGCGTTTCCCCGCGCACCAGGTCGTACGCGGTTTTCCGCTGACGTTCCCAGATGTCGCGGACCTTTTCCGGCGAGAGGTCGGCACTCCAGCCGAGACCGGCCAGGACTTCATGGAAGCGAGCCGCGGGCCCCGGCTCTTGATGAGCCAGTCTCACCAAAGAGGAGAGCACCGGCTTGTCGCTCGACCGGGGATGGTCGACTGCCACGAGGAGACGGACCCGGTCCTGCGGGGTGAAGTCTCCGGGCGCGTATCCCTTGTAACGGAGGAGGGTTTCCCAGTTGATGACACCGCGCGAGTGAGCGGTCTGCATGAGCTTGTGGCGCAGGAACTTCACCAGCGCCTCGTCCTTGGCAGGTGCGGTCTCTTCCGGGGCCGGCGGTGTCCGGGGTTCGGGCGCGGGACGCAGGTCCGGCCAGCGCGGATCACTCTGCGCGGGGAGAGGGGAGAAGCCGACGGCCTCGATGAGCCAGCTCGGCCGCTCGGTGCCGGAGTCGGGCAGGGGGATGAGGTGGGCGGTGCTCTCAATGACGTTGAGTCGGTGAGGGGAGGGTGGCACGGAATGGAGCGGCAGCGCGATCCGCATACGGGTCATCACTGACCCGGCGGGCTGGACGTCCGCTTCGTAAAGGCGGCGTGCCGTGACGTTCTGTTCCTCGGTGGGGACGGCTGCGGTGAAAGCGAGTCGACCGGGGACGATGGGGAAGGCGAGCTCGATCGTCGTATCCGTGCCACCGTCCGCCTCTGCGGCCGTGGACGGCTCGTCGGGAAGGTGTGGAGTGACGATCCCCTCGTCCGTCAGGTGGCACTCGTCCAGAGTGGTCAGCTTGACGCTGTGGTCAGGGCCCTGAGTGCCGACGTAGACCTTGCGTGCCCCACCCTCGGTGCGACAGGTGAAGCGGATGGCATGTCCCTCGGCCTTCACTTCGTTGTGCGTGATCCCGCTGTTCGGCCCGTAGACCCACTGGACGCGCACGTTGCCTGCTGCGAGCTGAGCGCGGGTCGCCTCCCATCGCTTGAGAGACATGCGGTCCATCTGCACCCGAATGAGCCGTGTGCCGGAACCGAAGCGGACTTCCACGGCTCCGCCCGGCCCCGAACCGAGGTCGGGGTACGACACCCTGACCTTCTGGTGTCCCTGTCGGCGCAGCCAGTGCTGGAGCACCTGACCGATGTAGAGGTGGTCGGCGCTGTCCTCGCCGGTCTGCGTACGGCGGCAGTGCACCGGCGGCCGGTGGGCGAAGTGGCACTTCTTGTGGAGGTACCGCTTCGCGGTGAGCTTCTTGCCGCAACCGCCCAGCAAGGTGCCGCAGTAGAAGTCGTCACGACTGCGGCCGAGCATGAACCGGTCGAAGTCGTCATGGTCGAACGGCAGAAAGGCGGGCCAGTCGGAACCGGGCTGGCCTATGACTGCGGTCTGGACCTTACGGGTGTCTTCCTCGTAGGGAGGCATCGGGTCTCCGGGCGGGGATGTGGTGCAGTGGGGCAATTGCCGACCCTGTCGGGTCCTCAGGAAGAACTTCAGTGAGGGGCGCAGCGACAGGGCCGGCTGGGGGTACAGGTCAGGAGGAGCGCCAGCGGTTACGTGCCGTCGGACCCGGAGCCGCAGACCGTGGGGGTTCCCGCCTTGGTCACGCCGGTGGCGCCGAGCTGGGAGCAGAAGGATCCGGGGTGCACGGTGCCGGCGTAGTTGCCGCCCTCGGACTCAGCCTTCCTCGGCGCGTTGCTCCTCCCCGCGCCGGCGGCGCGTTCGCTCGGCGATCTCGCTGGAGAGCCTGCCCTTGACCGAGCTGGCCCGGTCGAGGGTCTCGTTGCCGAGGCTTCTGGCGGCACTGACGCCCTTCGCTCCTGTCTCGAACGCCTTGTCCTTCACCTCCGCCGCCGCTTCCACCCATCGTCTCGCCTCCGATGACTGGCGACCGGACTCGATCCCGAGCCGCGCGTGGAAGTCATGGACGCCGGTCACGACATGGTTGCTCGACTGGACCACAACTGGGGACTTGGTCGGGTGCAGCAACACCTTCGCGTTGGCCGCGTCGGCAGCCGATTTCATCCGGGCCACCAGACGCTCGGTGCTCCGCGAGATGAGATCCAGCCGGTTCTGCCGGGCAGTCCGAAGCCCGAGGCGATGTTGGTCCAGCTGATCCGGATGCGCGTCCAGTACTCGGTCGAGTTCGAGCACGGCGATTGTGTCCTGCAGTTGGAAGCAGCGAGCCAGAACAGCTAGCCACTCCCGAACCTTGGGCTCAATCATCTTGACCGTCGTGGCGAGATCACCGATCTTAGGCTTGCTTTCCAACTTCTCCGCGAGGGAGTCGAGTTGACGCAATGCGTACGCCTGGGTTTCCGCGATCGTCGTCGGCGCTGTCTGTACCTTCGACCACGTGACCTCGGAGACTCGGCCCACCTGCTCTCGGATGGTCATGGTCTCCTCGATCACGAGGTCCATTCCGATCATGCGGGACAACACAGCGTCCTTCTGGGCGCGGAGTACGTCGTCGACCTTCTCGTCGATCGTGGCGAGGTAGTCGGTGATTTCGTCCATGGTCTGCTGCATCGAGAGCTGTGCCATGAGCCCTGCGGCACCAGCCAGACGCGCAGGGTTGGTCAGGAACGAGCCGGCCCCCTTCTCGACCTGGAGCCAATTCTTGATCGAGCCAGGTTTCCCCACCATCGCATGGCTGATTCCTGGCGTCTTGCTTTCCATTAGCCCGAACTTCTTGACACGCTCCGAGGACTCCTTGGTCAGCTTCACCCAGCGACCGGAGTTGGCGGCAATCTCCGAACCTACTTGCGCGACTGCAGCCCCGGTGCCGAAGACGGACTTGAGCCGTTGCACTCCGAGGCCCTTCGACGGCAATCCCTCCGAGGCGAGGAAGCGTTCGACGTCCGTCGCATTCCCGATGACCGCCAGTCCATCACCGTCACTGATCAGCTGAATCTCGTTGTCCATTGCCCGCTCCTGAAGTGGCTTCTCGCAGTTGAGGGTGATCGGGGTGCGCGCGGCGACCGTCGGGCGGTCAGGCGGGGTGCCGGGGGCCGTGGCCCGGGGGCGGGGTAAGGGCGGAGGTGTAGTTCTCGCCGTCCACCAACGGGTTCTCCAGACTGACGCCGGCTGCGGCCATGCGGTCGTACTCGGCGAGGATCAGGTCCTTGGTGTGGTAAGTGCCGTACTTGGCCTCGTCCTTACGGCGGACGATGGAGAAGGTGTCGAGGATGTAGTCCACGTCGTCGTGGGAGATGCCGTAGAGATGGAAGAAGAGGGCGTCGAGTTCGGCCCGGATTACTTGACGGCGAGTTTCGTTCCATCGGAAGGGCGCGCCGGTGACACCAAGATCGGAGGCGAAGCCCGCCATGTCGTAAGCGGTGTATGTAAGTTCCGCTACACGGGGAACGATAAACGAAGTATGGTGCTGTGCCTGAATTGGGGTAACTACCGGAAGTTGATGGAGGATGAAAGTGTTCACGTGTGTACCCGAAACGCTCTGTCGAGCGACATAATCGGCCGCGAATGATGACAGGTTTGCAAGTAGGGCAGCGGAAGAGGTGCAGTGGGTATTAGGTAGGGCCAGAGGGAGAGTGTTTCCTACTGCGGCAATTGGCGTGATTGCCGGGATGAGAGTGCGTTCGTTGGTTGCGTTAGTGATGGAGCGCCAACCGAACAGCCATTTACGCTGCCATCGGCCCTTGAGTCGCTCGGAGACATCTTGGGATTTGACTACCGAATCACTGTAAACCGGTGTGGCGACTTCTTTCTCTTCATTCGTCAAGTCTGCCCAAGAGTTTCCTGTGTACCCACACCAGCGGTGATCATAGAGGTGCACCATTTTGCCGAGATAGAGAGGGGCGGTGTCCACTTCAAGGTCGGAATCGAATGGCATGAATTTGGCGGAGTCGTGGGTTATGTCGAACATCTGCATGTGGTCCAGCGACCACAAATTTCCGCCAGCTACCGCCTTGTTCCATAGGACAGGAAGGCGGCGGTAGATCGAAAGGGTCAATTCGGCGTCACGGCGCGACCGGAAGATTGGACAAGTTCCGGTGTTGGGGTTGAGGAGAGTGATCTCCTCCGGAGCGAGCGTGAAGGTCTTCTCTGCGTCGTCCAATTCTGAAGGGTCGTGAAGGAAGAAGGCGAACCGTGCAGCTGATTCGCGCATGGCGTGGCCGGTGAGGGATAGGATGCTGAACTTGAATGAACGATGAACGCCTGGAAAGAGCGGTGTTGAGTTCTCAAAGTCGTACAGCGCTGCAATCGATCCGTTCTGCACCAGGTCCTTGAAGAAGAACTGCGTCGTTGCGTCTGTCGCGATGCCTGTCGGCACAATGACGCCCATGCGGCCGCTCGGACCTGTCAGCATACGGTCAGTTTCGGCGAAGACGGCATACGTGTTGATGTCGCCTCGACCCGTTAGCGGGAAGCGGCCGGCGGAGCGGAGGAATTGGCTCTGGCACTCGGCCTTACGCTTTTCTGCCTCGAACTCATTGTACAGTTCTGCTCCCTCGTCCGAGTCTCTGAGAGCGGCGATCAACCTCTTGCGTGCGGCGGCGCTCTTTGCTGTGGCTATGGCGATGTCGCGCTGAGCGAAAAACTCCTGCTCCTTGACCCGGATTCGTTCCCACGGTGGATTCCCAACCACACAGTCGAAGCCGCCATCCCAGCCCGTCGTTCCGCCTGCTTTAATTCCAGAGTCAGTTACCGAGAAGACCTCCGGAAACTCCAAATGCCAGTGGAAGAACCTGTACTGCTGGGCGAGGCGGATGATCTCCTCGTTCGTGCTCACCGGGATGCCCGCACCCGCGCTCTGGAGGTCCCGGAAGACGCCCTCGGTGATAGGGGTCGGTGCGCCTTGGACCTTGGGCCAGACGAAGGCGGCGCACCAGGCGTCGCTGATGTGCAGGGCCTGGAGGTAGTCCGCCGACTGTTCCAGGTCACGGAAGCGGCTGGACTGGAGCCGGACGTCGCGCAAGGTGTCGGCCGAGACGGCGGTGATGTTGCGCAGGCTGGCCGCGAAGGCCGCGTTGGACACCCAGATGCGTTCCTCGGTGTGGAAGCTCAATTGGCCGCCGCGCTCGGCCGCGTTCCGCTTCCTGATGGCCGTCGCGACCTTCTTGTCGTCGCCCTCGATCGGCTTGAAGGCGTCGTCCGGGATGCCCTTGGCCAGCAGCGCCGGCGTCGCCCCGATCAGCGCGTTGCCGTGCTTGATGTGGGCGTCCAGGAAGCCCAAGGGCTTGCCCGGCTCCAGGGCCTCCAGCCACAGGGACACCTTGGCCAGCTCGACCGCCATCGGGTTGAGGTCCACGCCGTAGATGCACCGCGCGACCACCTCGTGCAGCGCGTGCCGCACCGCGTCGATCGTCGGTTCGGGGTTCTGCTCGCGCACCGCTGCCACGCGCTTCGCGATGCGCCGTGACGCAGCGACCAGGAAGTGGCCGGAGCCGCACGCCGGGTCACAGACCGTCAGGTTCAACAGTTCCTCGACGATGGCCGGGCCCGGGTCCGGCTGGCCCGAGCGCGTCGCGCGGATCTCGCCGCGCTTCACCGCGTCGTCGATCACCGGGTCCAGCGCCGAGTCCAGCAGGCACTCGATCAGCGAGGACGGGGTGTAGTACGAGCCCGTCGTCTTCCTCGCGTTGCCCGCCAGCTCGACGAGCTCGAAGGTGCGCTCGGTCGCGTCGTGCTTCGGGACCAGCTCCAGCAGGGACTCGTAGATGGAGCCCAGCTCCTCCGCGTCCAGGTGCCGGTAGTCCACCACCCGGTTCCGCTTGCTGCTAGGGTCCCGGACGATCGACAGCGCGCGCACCGCCTCCAGCAGGGGCTCGTTCGACAGAGACAGGGCGTGCAGGAGCTTGTCCGCCTCCGTGTCGTCGAAGATGCCGCCCAGGCCGGGCAGGCCCAGCTCCGGGAGACCGTCGTCGTTGCCCAGGCCCGACAGCACGAAGCGCAGGGCCTGGTACAGGTCACCGTGGGCCGTACCGCGACGCCGCTGGGCGTGCCGACGCAGACGGGCCGAGGAGAAGTACGTGGCGTACCGCTCCTTCGCGGTCTCGTCCGCCGACGGGGACAGCAGCACCTCCCGGTCCTCGGCGACGAAGAGGAACAGCAGGCGGTAGACCAGGCGCAGGAGCGCGTAGTGGAAGGTCTTGACCTCCAGGCTCTCGCGCAGCTCCCGGTTGTCCGGGTGCTTCAGGAAGCCCGTGCCCAGGGTCGTGATCGCCCGCTGGACACCCTTGCGGAGCTGGTCCAGGGCGCGCGTGCCCTGCGCGATCGCCTCCGTGCGCCACTTCTCCAGCCAGCACGTCGACGGTGCCGCGTCCTCCGCGACCTCGAAGCGGGACACGTGCAGCAGCCGGTACAGCAGCACGAACTCGCTGAACAGCTCGCCGTCGAAGATGGCCTCGAGGTCGAACTCGACGTACGAGGCCGTGGCCAGCGCGCTGGAGTCGCGCAGCAGGCGTATCTGGCGGCCGTTGGTGAGGACGCCCCACAGATGGGCCTCGGTCCGGTTCAGGCACTCCTGGAGCATCGACTGCGGCGGCACCGTGCCCGCGCCGCCCGGACGCTTGTCCAGGTTGGCGTTCCACGGCGTCTGGTGGATGAGTGCGTGCTGCCAGCGGTGCGAGACCTCGAACCGCTTCTCCGTGTCCGAGTCGGCCCGGACGCCCTCCGTGCCGATCGGGGTCAGGCGGCCGAAGCCCAGCTCACGCCAGAGCGGCGCCAGCCAGTCGGCACCGGCGCGGCCCGTGGGGTCCGTGGCGGGCAGGCCCGTCTCCCGGTCCTCGGGGAGGTGCTTGCGCAGCTCGCGCCAGAGCGGCTTCAGGTACTCCCAGCTGCGCTCCGCCTCGTCGCGGACCGAGCGGGACGAGGGCAGGCCGTAGTCGGCGGGCTTCGAGCCGGGGACGTCCTTGCCCTCGGAGATGCGCAGCAGCATGTCGGCCGGCAGCAGGCCCCCGACGGTGTGGACGGCGGTGAACACCTGGTGGCGGGTCGTGGCGGACATCAGGCGGACGCTCCAGAGACAGCAGCAGGGGCAGGGGAGGAAGCAGCGGGGTCGGCGGGCAGGTAGAGGTACGCGCCGAGGACGTCGGCCGGCTTCTGGGCCGTCACCGACAGGCCGCGGACGATCTCGCCGGAGGCCTGACGCACCCTGCGGTGCGAGGCGTCCAGCTCGGCGGCCAGGTCGTCGCCGTACGACTCCAGGTGGGCGTTGGTCTCGGGGAGTTGGCCGAGGATGCGCTTGATCATGCGCTCGCCGAAGTGCGGGTCGGTGTTCTGGGACGCCGTCGCCTCCAGCAGCGCCGCCGCGCGCTCCGGCGGCAGCCACACCGCGTTCTTCGGGGAGCCCTCGAAGGCAAGCAGCCGCGCGTCCTCCGCGACCAGCTGCTTCTCGCCGCTCCGCGACGGCAGGGTCAGGTGGAACCGGTAGCGGACCAGGAGCAGCGTCGTGCCCGTCGTCACCGCGTCCGTCGTGATCACCCCGCAGCGGCGTGCCGGGCGGGCGCCGGCCGCCTGCGTGTCCAGGGCGGCGTCCAGCACGTGCGATGCCAGCGCGCCGACCACCGGGTCCGTGCGGACCAGCGCTGCCTCGCCGCGCGCCACCGCCGGGTCGTTCCGGAACGGGATCGGGCGGTCCCGCTCGATCGCCTCCGCGCCCACGACCGTGGCGAGGGCGTCCCGCAGGCCCGCGGGCGTGCCGCCGACCTGGGCGGTGAAGTCCTCCGCCTCGTCCGTGCCGCGCAGCACCGCGCCCAGCGCGCCCAGGGACTCCCGCACGAACGACGTCACCTCGCCCGTGCCGCCCAGCGCCTCCCGGACCGCGGCGACCTCGCGGGCCACCTCCTCCGGGTGGATCGCACGCTGCGCGAACCGGGATTGGGACCGCTTCTCGCGCTCGGCCGCCGAGTTCCAGTCACTGTCCAGCTTGGCCGTGCTCACCTTGAACGCGTCCGCGCTGAACAGGGCGCCGTCGTCCTCCCGACCGCGCATCAGCAGCCACTCGACGATCGCGTCCGTCACGCCCGTCGACAGCTCGTCCGGGACGGACACCGAGATGCCGAGGTCCTTCTTGATCTGGCGGTGCTTCTTGATGAGGACCTCGAGGACCTTGCCGTCGATGCCGTTGTCGTCGCCGTACAGGGTGATGACGCGGACCTCGTCCCGCTTCTGGCCGTAGCGGTCGACGCGGCCCTCGCGCTGGTCGTGGCGGGTGGGGTTCCACGCCAGGTCGTAGTGGACCACGGCGTCGAAGTGGTGCTGGAGGTTCACGCCCTCCGACAGGCAGTCGGTGGCGATCAGCACGCGGCGCGCGGCGGCGTCCTCGCCGGCCTCGGTGGCCAGCGCCTCGATGTTGTCGATGCGCTGCTGCGGCGAGAGTTCGCCGGTGACCGCCTTGACGACCGTCTTCGCGCCCAGCGGGCCGCGCTTCTTCGTCTCGGGGTCGTTCGCCAGCTGCTCGGCCAGGTACTTGGCGGTGGGGATGTAGCGGCAGAAGACGATCGGGTGGTAGCCGTCGGCGAGCAGCGCCTTGAGGTGCTTGATCAGGGACTTCAGCTTGAGGTCCTGCGCCGGGCCCTCCAGCTCCTGGGCCCGGTCGGCGAGTTCGGCCAGCCGCGAGCGCGGGTCGTCCTCCGCGATCTCCGCGCCCGGCGCGACGTCCATGCCCTCCATCGAGTCGCTGTCGGCCGCGTCGCTGTTCAGCGGGGCGCCCAGCTTGTCAGCCTCCTCCGCCGACGACGCGACCGCCGCGGCCGACCGCGTCCGCAGGGTCTGCGCCGCCGCCCGGGGGGAGGACACCAGCGAGCGCAGCAGCGCGATCGCCGACCACCAGGCTATTCGGGCCTCGCGCCGGCCCCGGCTGTCCGCCTCCTCGACGCGCTCGCTCGCGTACGCGATCGCGTCGTCCAGCAGCGCCCGGTACTCCGGGGACAGCTTGTACGTCTCGTCCTTGAAGTAGCGGTCCGAGGGGAACGCGGTGCGCTCGGCGAGGGAGTCGTCGGCCAGGCCGTCCTCCTTGGTGAGGTACTGGCGCACGTCCGCGCGCTTGCGGGCCACGAAGTGCCGGGCCAGCAGCTTCCTGCCCGACTCCGACTCCAGGTCCACGTGGGCCAGTTCGGGCTTGACCAGGCCCAGCAGGTTGCGGAACGCGGACTCCTTGCCGCTGTGCGGGGTCGCCGTCACCAGCAGCAAATGCCGGTCGGCGTCCTCGGCGACGCGGCGCAGCAGCTCGTAGCGGAGCTGGTTCTGCGAGCCGGTCGTCGTGTCGTCGGCGGCCACGCAGGTGTGCGCCTCGTCGACGATCACCAGGTCGGGGCAGTGGCGCACGAAGTCGTCGCGGTGGCGCGGGGACTTGATGAAGTCCGTGGAGACGATGACGTGCGGGTGGCGGTCGAAGAGGGACTGGCCCAGGTCCAGTCCGCGCTCCAGACGGGTGACCGTCGAGGACAGCACCAGCTCCGCGTCGATGCCGAACTTGCTGCGCAGCTCCTGCTGCCACTGCTCCGCCAGCGCGGGGGAGCACAGCACCGCCAGGCCCGACGCCTCGCCCTGCGCGAGCAGTTCGCTGGCGATCAGACCGGACTCGACGGTCTTGCCGATGCCGACGTCGTCGGAGATCAGCATGCGGACCGTCTTCTGACGCAGCGCCATCAGCAGGGGGACGAGCTGGTAGGCGCGCGGCTCCACCGCGATGCCGGCGAGCGAGCGGAAGGGGCCCGCGCCCGAGCGGAAGCCGATCCGCAGGGCCGTGCGCAGCAGGCCGGCCGCGCGCTGGTCGCCCAGGTCGCTCGGCTCCGGCGCGGCGAACCGGGCCTCCTCGACCGTCTCGAACGCCGGGAAGACGGCGGCGATGTCGTCGTCCGAGCCGCCGAGCGGCCGCAGGACGAGCAGGTCGGGCTTGCTCTCGGGGAGCACCACCCATTCACGACTGCGGGCCTTCACCAGGGAGCCGGCGGAGTACGTCAGTGCCATGTGTGTCGTCCAGTCCTCAGGAACGAGTGGTCAGTTGGCGGCGGAGGAGCCGAAGTAGCGGGGGTTGGCGGCGGCGATGGCGTCCCAGTCCTCGCCCTGCGGGAAGCGGACGACGTCCCAGCTCGCGCCGAAGAGGCGGTCCTCGGCGTCCTCGTCCCGGAAGGTGTCCTGCTCCTTGTCGGGCGTGTCCACGAACACGGCCACCTTCGCGCCCGGCAACCGGTACACGAAGTCAGGCATCGCGTTCGCCTCGGTGAGGAACGGGCCGGCCTCGTCCGGCAGGTTGAGGCCCCGGGCCTTCGCCCAGCCCAGGAAGTCGCCTCGCGCGGCCAGTTCGGCGGCGGTCGCCGCCTCGACCGCGGTCGGCGTCTCGGCTGCGGTCGGTGTCTCGGTCTCGGTCGGTGCCGACGGAGCCCGGTCGAGCAGCCGCCGGTACTGCTCCGACCGCGACTCGCCGCGCCCCTCGCGCCGTGCCGTCGCCGAGGCGAACCGCACCAGCAGGTGCCGCGCCGCATGGCGGTTGATCAGCGCGTGGTCGAGCTGGTTGCCGTAGGTCAGCAGGCACTCGTAGCAGCCCAGCGCGCAGGGCCGGTCGGGGTGCGGGCCGCCCAGGTCGGTGCCGTCCTCCTCGAAGTGGCAGATCGCCAGGGCGTACCGGGCGGCCTTCGCCAGCGCGTCCTCCTCCGCCTGGAGGCGGCGCAGCACGCCGGCCCCGCCCTCGGCCGCCTCCGTGAACAGCAGCCGGTCGCGGGGGCCGCCGTCCGGCGGCAGCAGTTCGCTGGACAGCTCGGCGTCCTCCAGCTCGAACGCGGCCTCGATGCCCCGCTCCAGCGCGTACATCAGGGACAGCGCCTCCGGCTCGGGCAGGGCCTCGTCGAGGGTGACGACGAGGATGTTGCGCCGGTCCTCCACGTAGGGGATGACCCGCGCCTTGCGGCGGCGCTCCTTGCCGTCCTCGTCGACCACCGGCAGCTCGCTGGAGTCGCCGGACGCCTCGGCGGCGTCCTTGTCGTTCATCCAGCGGCCGTCGGCGAGGTCGAGCCAGTAGCCCGCCGGTTCGTCCTTCTTGGCCCGGACCCGGCCGAGGTTGGTGATGCGGACGGTCGCCGAGTCGCCGTACGCCAGCTCGGCCAGCGGCGCGCCCGCCGTGTCCGCGACGGACGCGTTCAGGCGGCCCTTGCGGGCGCCGTGGTCCTGGAAGCGGTACGACGTCTCCAGGCGGTAGCCGGCCCGGCGCCGCTCCTCCTCGTCGGAGGAGATCCGCTCCCTGCGCGTGGTGTACACGGTGTGGAGCTGGAGCAGGCCGTGGGTCGCCGCGCCCAGCGGCTCGTCGCACATCTGGCAGCGGTCCTGGCGTTCCTCCGGGTCGTGGTGGTAGCCGCACCGGGCGCAGCGGGACGCCCGGCTGGTCGCCAGGTCTCCGGAGGAGTCCGGCGGCAACTGGATGCGGGTCACCTGGTAGCGGGCGCCCTCGTGGTAGATGAGCGCGCCTGGCCCGAACTCCCGGATGGCGAGGAAGCGGGGCCGCTGGAGGTAGTCGCCCTCGCCGCGGCGGCGGCCGACCGTCGGGATGTACGCGGCCAGCGGCAGGCGCGGGAAGCTGTAGCCGGGCAGGAAGCCCTCGGAGGCGAGGTAGCGGTAGGGGTTGAAGTCGGAGAGGACCGACTTGCTGTCGACGCTCTCGTTCATCAGCAGGTTTAGCTGTGTCTCCGCCTCGCGGCGGCGGGCGTTGGCGCGGTTGCGGTCGGTCTCGGTGAGGCTGTAGTCCAGGCGCCGTTTGTTCTGGATGTACTGGTCGTCGAGCGCGGCGCGGAACAGCTGCCGCCACCGGTCGAAGGCCCGGTCGAACCGCTCCGGCACCGTGCGCACGCGGTCCTGGATCCAGTCGTCGTGCCACCACGTCGTGTCGGCGAAGTCCGGCAGCAGTGGGCCCAGCACCCGCAGCGCCGCGTCCACCGTGCGGTGCCGCGCGCCCTCGTCCAGGGAGGCGTCGAGGATGTCGGGCAGCAGCTCCAGGGCGGGGTTCGGGCGGTCGCCGGTGTCCGGGTACGACACGTCCAGGACCTCGGGTATCGCGCGGCCCAGCTTCAGGCCGGCCTCGGCTATCCAGATGCCCTGGAGGTGCGAGAGGACCAGGTCCTCGTTGGCGAGATCCAGGCGCGGCGGGGCCACCGCGCCCGCCACCATCCGCTCCGAGCGGCGGAAGTAGTACTGGTCGTGGCTGTTGCCCGTCGCGCAGTACGTCGTCACCAGCGCGGGCTGCCCGCTGCGGCCCGCGCGGCCGGAACGCTGGGCGTAGTTGGCGGGGGTGGGCGGCACGTTGCGCATCATCACCGCGTTGAGGGAGGAGATGTCGACGCCCAGCTCCATCGTGGGGGAGCAGTACAGCAGCTTCAGCTCCGCCTTGCGGAACGCCTCCTCGCGCTTCTCCCGCTCCTCCGGGGCGACCTGGGCGGTGTGCTCGCGGGCGAACAGCCCGGACAGCGCACTGGCCGCCTCCTTGTACAGGTCCCGGAAGAACGTGTTCACCCGCGGGCCGTCGCCGCTCGGGTAGGTACGCGTCAACGGGTCGTGCGTCCCCGTGTCGCCCTTGCCCGCGCGCCAGACGAGCGACTGGGCGGCCACCCGGTAGCCGGTCGCGGCCGGGGTGCTCGTCCTGCGGTAGCGGCCCGTGCGCTGCGGGGCCTCGGAGACCTCCTTCACCAGGCCGTTGGCGGCCAGGACCTTCAGCAGCTCCGCGATGATCAGCTGGAGGTCGTCGGGAGGCAGCTCCTTGAAGGAGGGGGCGGCGCGCTTGAGGTACTTGCCGAACTTGCCGCGCGCCGACAGGAAGAGCCCGGAGCGGTCCAGGCCCCGGCCCGACGACGGGTGCGGGTAGGCGGTGCCGATGTTCGGCCGGTCGGAGGCCGACAGCACCCACGGGTCCACCAGCCGCTCCTCGCTCGCCCGCTGCAACGCGTCGAAGTCGTCGCGGAAGTACGACACGTCGATGGCGAGCGACCGGCGCATCTCGTTGAGCAGCGCCTTCATGATCTCGGCGCGCAGGGCGGGGTCGGCGTCCCGCAGCGCCGCGTGGGTATCAGCCCAGCGGTCCTGCTTGTCGGCGACCCACTGCAGGTCCGCGTAGTCGATCTCCAGCAGGCCCGTCTGCTCCAGGTTCGGCATGGTGATGCGCCAGCCGCGCTCCAGGTCCAGGTAGAGCCGGAAGGCGACCACGTCGCGCAGCGTCTTGGCCGCGGCCTTGGCGAGCGTCGGGGGCTGATCGCGCTCACCCGTGTAGTCGACGGGGTCGAACGCGAGCGCGTTCGTCACCGCGGAGGCCAACTCCTCGTGGGTGAGGCCGTCCGCGCCCGCGTCCAGGGCGGCCCGGTACAGGGCCCCGCGCAACTGCGTGATCTGCACGAAGTCGTTGAAGTGACCGGCCTGGAGGGAGGCGTCCTGACGGTTGTCGACGAACGTCAGGAGCTTGCGTGCCTCCGCGTCCAGGGCCTCCTCCGGCACGGACTTCAATGACCGCACCACGGAAGCGGAGATGAGCGAGGTCGCCGACGACCGGCCCTCCTGGTCCAGCGTCGCCAGCTTCGCGAAGTCCCGGCCGCGCGTCTGCTCGTAGGCCACACCGCAGTGCAGGCAGAACAGGAACGGCGACGGGACGAACGCGGCCTGCAGCTCGCCCCGGCCCTCGTGACCGAGCGGGTCCACCGTGACGGCGCGCGGCACCCGGTCGCGGAACGTCTTCCTGACGACCTCCTGGCCCCGGTCGTCCAACTCCAGCCAGGACTCCGGCAGCCTGCGGTCGTCGACGGCGTACTGGGTGCTCGACGGCCAGGGCCGCTCGTGGTCGACGAAGAGGTAACCGTCGCCCTGGCGTCCGCCCGTGGCGGAGGTGTCCCGGCGGGCCTCGTAGCGGACCTCGCCGTCCTTCTCGGTGCGCCAGACGGTCAGGTACTCCTGGCCGCACTCGCGGCAGAACGCCAGCGGCATCAGCAGCTTGCCGCCGCTGCCCGGCTGCTCCAGCTGGTAGGAGCGGGTCAGGTGGCGGGAGAGCTTGTCCTCCAGGGTGACGTACACGGTGTCGCCCTTGGAGAGGAACTGGTGCAGCCGGAACGCGAACAGCGGGCGGTCGGTGACCGGGTGCCGGGCCTGCGAGCCGGCCTCCAGGGTCGCCTCGATGGCCCTGACGCAGTCCTCCTTGGCGACCCCCGACCGTCCCGCCAGTTCGCGCGCTGCCGCGTCGATCGTCGTCGGCCGCCGGCGCACCAGGCGACCCGTCGCCCCGTCCGTGGCCAGGCCGAAGCGCGTCTCGATCCAGCGGGCCAGCGGGTCGCGCACCAGATCGGCGTACGCGCGCGGCGCGGCCGGCGAGGTCAGCCGCTCGGCGGGGACGGCGCCGGGCGCCTCGTCGGTGGCGCGCACCAGCGTCTCGCCGATGACGTGTTCGGGGCTGACCGGCGTACCGAACAGCGCGCTCGCGACGCCGGCGACGACCTTCTTCTGGTCCTCGACGGTGCCCTCGGTCGACATGGTCGCCGAGGTGCCGATGCACTGCACGTCGGGCGCCTGGCAGGCCTCCCGGACCCGGCGGATCAGCAGGGCCACGTCGGCACCCTGCCGGCCGCGGTAGGTGTGCAGCTCGTCGAAGACCAGGAACTCCAGGTCCTTGGCCATCTCGATGAGGCTGGCCCGGTCGGCGGGCCGGGTCAGCATCAGCTCCAGCATCACGTAGTTGGTGAGCAGGATGTCCGGCGGGTTGTCGCGGATCTCCTTGCGCCGCTGGTCGTCCTCCTGACCCGTGTAGCGGGCGAAGGTGACCGGCTCACGGCCCTCGCCGTAGCCGTCACGGAGGTACTTCTCCAGCTCCTTGAGCTGGCTGTTGGCCAGCGCGTTCATCGGGTACACGATGACGGCGCGCACCCGCTTCTTGGCCTTGGGGCCCTCGGCGTCCCGCTCGTGCAGGACGCGGTTGACGATCGGGACGATGTAGGAGAGCGACTTGCCGGAACCGGTGCCCGTCGTCAGCACGTACGAGGCGCCGCGCGCGGCGGCGTCGATGGCCTCGCGCTGGTGGCGGTGGAGGGTGAGCGGCCGGCCGTCCGGGACCGTGCCGCCCTCCGTCTTCCCGGCCTGGAAGATGCGGGCGCACTCCGGGTGCAGCACCTTCTCCCCGACCAGTTCGGCGACCGTGCCGCCGCTCTGGAAGAACGGATTGAGGGACAGCCACGGGTCAGGCCACTGCGCCTTGTCGTCGAGGTCCTTCTCCACGAACGCGGCGACACGGTCGTCGCGGATGACGGTGCCGCCCTCGGTGAAGTCGCGGTAGTCCTTGATGAGCGCGCGGTGCACACCGAAGACGTCCATCGCCGTGCCGGAGGCGGTGACCGGCGCCGGTCGCGGGGCGGCGGGCTCGGAGGGGGAGGTGACGGTGCGGGCGCCTGCGGCGACCAGGGGCCGCGTCGGGTCGAGGGCGCTCCAGTGGGGGAGCCGGGAGGTGTCGCCGTCCCGCACGGCCAGCGGGTGCAGGGCGTCGCGGACCTCGGCCGCGCTCGCCGGACGGTCGGCCGGGTCCTTCTCGAGCAGTCGGCCGACGAGGCGGATCAGCTCGGCGGGGATCTCGCTGCGGATGACGCCGAGGGGCGTCGGCTCCGCCTCCAGGTGCTTGCGGGCGAGTTCGAAGGGCGACTCGCTGGTGAACGGGGGTACGGCGACGAGCATTTCGTACAGCACGCAGCCGAGCGCGTACAGGTCGGCGGCCTGGGTGACCTGACGGGCCTCGAACTGCTCGGGCGCCATGTAGCGGGCGGTGCCGACGCTGACGCCGGTGCTGGTCAACCGGGCCTCGTCCGGATCGTCGACGATGCGGCCCATGCCGAAGTCGAGGACCTTGACCGTGCCGCCGCGGGTCAGCATGACGTTCGCGGGCTTCAGGTCGCGGTGCACCACGTCGGCCGCGTGGGCGGCGGAGAGGCCGTCGGCGATCTGGGCGCCGATCGCGGCCACCCAGGAGACGGGAAGCTGGTGTTCCTCCTCGATGAGGTCGCGCAGCGTCTCGCCGTCCAGGAACTCCATCGCCAGGTACGGCAGTCCGCCGTCCTCGCTGACCCCGCCGGCGATGAGCCGGGTCAGGTTGGGGTGTTCGAGGCGGCGCATGATGCGGACCTCGCGGGCGAAGCGCTCCACCGCCTTGGTGTCCGCGCCGGTGTCGATCAGCGCGCCCGAGCGGCGGCGCAGGATCGTCTTCACGGCGACCGGGCGTTCGGCGCTGCCCTCCGGGGCCCGGAGGTCCTCGGCCCGGTGGACTTCCCCCATGTTGCCCTTGCCGATGACCTGTCCGACGCGGAACCTGTCGTCGATCAGCCCCTGCCCCACAACCGCCCCTTTTCCCTCACTACTTCGTCACCCTGTGCGAGGACTCGTCCGCGACCTTCGACGGGTACTCGCGCTTATTGACACCGTTTCAGGCGCACGGTCTCCAGTAACGTACACGAGAGCGGTCGTTTTAACTAGGCCCTAGCTCCGTTGACGACGCTAACGTGCTGGCGGTAGCTTTCCATGTGTCGCCGGGTTGGGAGTGAAGGCCGTGGAGCGTCGAGCGTTCGGGGAATCTGGTGCGTCCGTGTCGACGGCCGCGCTGGGGGAGCTGCTGAAGCGACTGCGTCGCGCTGCGGTCGACGGAGTGGTGCCGGAGCGTGAGTTCGTTCAGGGCGTGCGCGCGCTCGCCGTGGACGACGCCGCGCGGGACCGGTTGCGCGACGAACTGGCCCGGCTGGGTCTGCGTGTGGGGGACTTGCACGTACACGCCGACATTGACTCACACTTCGGTGAAAAGGTTGTAGGAGGAAGTGAAAAAAGCGTGAATCCGCGTGTCGTGCTGGCGCGAGGGCTGCTGGCGAGATACGCGGACACCGAGGGCTGTGTGACGTCCCGAGTCGTGGAGGGTGTCGTACGGCTGTCGGGACTGGACGCCAGGGAGGCGGCCGAGCTGCTGGCGGGAACAGGTGTCCGGCCGGACGCGGGCAGTGTGGCAAAGGAAGACTCCGGGCCCTCCGGAACGTCCGGGAAGTCTCCGGAGGATGCGTCCGCCGCGGCTGCGGTGGACGGTCCTGCCCCGGCGGACGAGGTCACGGCCGCGACGGGCGGCGACCTCTCCGACGCCGTGGCCGCCGCGTTGGCCGTACTGGAGGCGGACCGGTTCGAGCGACGGCCGGGCAAAAGGCTGCTGACCGCCCAGGCCGAGGTGGGACTGACCGTTCTGGTCCGGGGCGGAGCCGACCGGGTCACCCGGGAACCCGACGAGGAGGAACTGAAGGCGCTGCCGAGGGACGACCTCCGGATCCGCGCCCGCGACTGCCTGATCGTCCACAACCAGGGACTGGTGCACTCCCTCGTCCGGACCGTGCTGGAACAGGGCCTGGAATACGAGGATCTGTTCCAGCACGGCGCGCTCGGGCTGATGCGGGCGACGCGGAAGTTCGACCCGATGATGGGCAACAAGTTCTCCACGTACGCGACTTGGTGGATCCGGCAGTCCCTCACCCGGGCCATCGCGGACGAGGGCGCGCTGATCCGCGTCCCCGTGCACATGCACGAACAGATGCGGAAGGTGGCCAGGGCCGAACGCGCCCTCGCAGCCGAGGGGCGGCGCGCGGGCGACCCCGACATCGCGGTGCGGTGCGACATGACCCTGCAGAAGGTGCAGGAGATCCGACGCCTCACCCGGCGCACGGATTCCCTGGACCGTGTCATCGGCGACGGCGCGACCCTGGCGGACTTCGTGGCGGAGACCCACGTCCTGCCGTCGGTGGAGCAGCAGGTGGTGGGAGCCCTGTTCGCGGAGGACGTCCTGGCCGTGGTGGACACGTTCACCGAACGGGAGGCGCGGATCCTCGTGCGGCGGCTCGGGCTGGACGGGGACGAACCCTCGACACTGGACGACCTCGGACGTGAGTTCGGCGTCACCCGGGAACGCATCCGGCAGATCGAGGTCAAGGCCCGACCCGTGCTGCGGCAGCGGGTGCGTGAGGCGGGCCTCGTCGGCCTGGACGCCGTGTGCGAGAAGGCCGAGCTGGCGGCGGAACGCGCCGCCGAGGCCAAGGAGGCGGCGCGGTTCGCCCGCGCCACTCACGCGGTCCGGACCGCCCTCCGCGAGGCCAGGGCGGAGCGCCTCGCACGGCGAACCGAGGCGGTTGTCGCTCCTCCGGTGGCGGAGAGTCCGGAAGGGGACGGCGACACGCCGATCGCCGAGGCGGAACCCGCGGTGACGACGAACGCGCGGGAAAGCACCCGCGCCGACGCGGTGACGGACGCCGATCAGGCCGTCGACGCCGGGGCGCCTAATGTGGTCGCCGCTGACTGGGAGCGTGCCCGCCGGCTGTCCGCAGCGCCCGTCGACCAGGTATGGTGGCTCGCCGACTACGCGAGGGCGGCGCTGGGGGAGGACGGTCTGGCGGCCCTGTTGGGGCAGCCGGCTGCCGACGTGGTGGTGCGGGACGCCCGTGAGGACAAGCGCCTTTCACGTCCGGTGCTGACCGCGTTGGAAGTGTTGCGCCGGGTTCTCGACGCTCTGGTGGAGGCCGGGCAGCGGCCCGGTGACTTCTTCGACCGTCCCGCCGAAGCACTCGCCGGGACAACGCCCCGTGACTATCTCGTGCGCAGGCCCCTGGTGAACCGCGAGTCACGGCTGGCCGTACGGGACACCCTGCGGGAATTCCTCGCCGACGCGCCCACCGGGTACCAGGACACGGCCGACTCGGAGCAGGCACAAGAGGTGCGGACGGAAGAAGTTCCCGAGACGCCGCCGCCCGGTGCGGAAGCAGACACGGAATCAGAGACGATCGAGGAGGACGTCCCTCTCGTCGAGGCCGACACCCCCGTCGCGCCACCGCAGGCCACCGCCGACTGGGACAAGGCCCTGGCGCTGACGGAGCCGCCGTTGGGCGGGAACGTGACCTGGCTCGCGGAGTACGCACTGCTGGCCCTGGGGCACCTGCAGTTGTCCGTGCTGCTCGGCCCGGCCGCCGCCGATGCCGTGGTGCGGGCCGCTCGGCAGCGGGGCACGCTCGACCGCCATGTCGTCCAGACTCTGGAAGTGCTCGAGGGTGTCCTCGCCGCGGTCAAGCGGCTGGGACTCCGGCCCGAGCACTTCTTCGAGTCGCCGACCGAGGCGCTGGCCGGGGCGACGCCCCGCGCGTACCTGACCGCCAAGCCCCTGGTGCACGCCGAGTCGCGCCTCGCCATCCGTGACGCGCTCCAGGGCTTCGGGGCGGCGCCCCCGGAAGGGACCGAGCCCACAGCCGTCAGTGGCGACGACGACATGAGCGCGCCCGAGGACCCGGCGGCCGGTCCAGGGGACGGGGACCCTGCACCGTCTCCCGCGGACGCCGCTCCGGTCGTACCACCACCGGTCGATGCCGAGCGGCTGCTTGCCGAGGCCCGAGCCCGGTACGAGGCGGAGATCGCCTCGCTGACGAGGGAACACGAACTCAGGCTGGGCCAGGAGCGGAGTGCTGCCGACGAGCGGGTCGCGGCCGTCCGGGCGGAAGCCGAGCGTGAACTCCATGCATGGGAAGACACACTGCTCGCGCGCATGGACGTTCTCCTGCTCCGACGCGAGCGGCGCGTGCGTGCCGAGGCCGAGGAGCGCATCGCACAGCTGGAAGCGCAGCATCACGCGGCGTACGGGGCGGCGCTGAGCAGGGCCGAGAAGGCCGAGGAATCCGCCCGATCGGCGCAGGAGAAGCGGGACCGGACCCGCATCCTGGAACTGCGTCTGCGTCAGTACCGCGAGGATGCCGAGACACGCATCAAGGATCTCGAGTCGCGCCTGAGCGAAGCTCAGAAGGCCACCGTCGAACTGGAAGCCCGAGCACAGCGGGCGGAGGCCACCGTCGACGAACGGATGCGTGCCGTCGCGTCGGCGCGGGAGGAGTACCGCCAGGGCGCCCGACTGCGGATCGCCGAGGTGGAGGCACGCCTGCGGGAGGCCGAGGCGGCTGTAGCCCAGCGGGACCTGTTCGTCGAAGCGGCACGCCGGAGCGCCCAGGAGACCGAGCAGCAGGCGGCACAACGCATCGCCCAGAGCGAGCACAACTCCTGGCTCCGCATCACCGACTTGCAGACGCAGCTCAGCGAGGCGCAGGCACAACTGGTCACGGCCCAGGAAGCGGAACGGAGCCGCGGCTCCCTCCGGGACCGCTGGCGCCGGACCTGAGCCCGCCGGTCGCCCACTCGCCCCCTCTCTCAAGAACACCAGGAATGCCATGGACCCCAGACAGGAACTCGTCTCCTACCTGCGCCGGCAACTCGTCGGCCCGGCCGGTGGCGACGACGAGACGCTCGACGCACCACCCGACCGGCAGTACCTCATGGGCACGCTCTACCCGCAGGAAGCCGACCTGCAGGGGCAGTTGGACCTTGCCAAGGAGGAGTTCGAGGGGACCGGCACCGAGCGGGGGGCCGAGGACACCGCACCGGCGAGCGACCCCGTGCCGGAGTCGAACTCCTGGCTGCCGTCGTCCCTCGGATTCAGCTTCTACACCGACGCCGAGACCCTCGAGGTCGAGTGCTCCGCCGCCCGTTACCGCACCCAGTCGCGCAGCGGCCAGCGTGGCCGGACATGGCAGCGGATCGCGATACCGGCCGAGACACACCTCCTCGGCCCGGACCGGGACCAGGTCTCCGTGCTGGACGCCCGAGCGGAACTCCGGGTCACACGAAGGGACTTCGGCAGCGGGAAACTCGTCACCGTCGCCCTCGTCAACGCGGCCCGGCACGACCCCGCCCTCGGCAGGAGCGCCCACTGGGACGGGATGCTGTTCCAGGTGGGCCTGCGGGCCCGGCCCGTCGACGGGCAGGTGCTCCAGTACCCGAGCGTGAGCCTGGCCAGCAGGGACGAGGAGGAGCAGGAACTGCGCCTGCAGTACCGGCACGTGCGGACGCACGCGGTCGGCCACGGGTGCGCCGTCGAGGAGCTCCGGGACGACGACGGCCGGGCGGTGACCTGGCTCCGTGCCGCCGTCATGCCCGAGGCCGAGGTCACCGGCGTACGGGCCGCCGGCCTGACCGACACCCCGGTGCTCAGGCTCACCCACCTCGCCGACCCCGCCGTCTCCGCCGACCAACTGAGGGAGGAACTGGCCGAGTTCGCCGCCGCCTACCGCGCCTGGTACGTGGGACAGCTCAACCAACTCGACACCGAGGTGCCCGAGTGGGGCAGGGAAGCCGCCCGGCGCGTCCTCGACCGCATCAGCGCCGCCGTCACCCGTATCGAGTCCGGTGTGCGGACCCTCTGCGACCCGCGGCGCCCCGAACTGCTGCACGCCTTCCGCGCCGCCAACCGCGCCATGGCACTGCAGATGCGCCACTCCGCCGCCGACCTCGCCGGCACCCGGCGCCCCCGCCGGGACGACGGCGTGCCGCCGGACCCGCAGCCGTACGCGGACGCCACCTGGCGCCCCTTCCAGCTCGCGTTCTTCCTGCTGGCCGTCGACGGGACCGCCGACCCCCGCCACCCGGACCGCGCCGTGACGGACCTGATCTGGTTCCCGACCGGTGGCGGCAAGACCGAGGCGTACCTGCTGCTCGCCGCGTTCGTGATGGTGCTGCGCCGTGGCGAGCGCGACGGCGGCGGGACGGCCGTGCTCAGCCGGTACACCCTCAGCCTGCTCACCACGCAGCAGTTCCAGCGCGCCGCCACGACCGTGTGCGCACTGGAGTCCATGCGCCGCGCTGACCCGGCCACGTACGGCGAGGAGCCCTTCTCCATCGGTCTGTGGGTCGGCGAGACCACCACCGCGAACAGCTACGACAAGGCGCGCCGCGACTTCGACGACGCACGCCAGGCCGCTACCCCCGACGACGTGTTCATCCTGGACCGCTGCCCCTGGTGCGGCACGCGCATCCTGCCCGCCCACAAGTCGCCCGACATCGACGACTACGGAGTGCGCGCGGGCGCCGACTCCTTCGCCTTCTTCTGCCCGAGGGACGCGTGCCTCTTCCACGACGAACTGCCCGTCGCCGTCGTGGACGAGCACCTGTACGACAGGCCGCCCACCTTCGTCCTCGGCACCGTCGACAAGTTCGCCCGGCTCGCCTGGGAACAGCGGGCGGGACGGCTCTTCGGAGCCGGGACCGGCCATCTGCCGCCGTCCCTCGTCATCCAGGACGAGCTCCACCTGCTCACCGGCCCGCTCGGCACCACCGTAGGTTTGTACGAGGCCGCCGTCCTCGGACTGTGCACCGCACCGGACGGAACCGGCCCCAAGGTGGTGGCGTCCACGGCGACCATCCGCCGCTCCGGCGAACAGGTCCGCGCCCTGTACGGGGGAGACGTCCAGCTCTTCCCGCCCGCCGGACTCGACGCCCGCCACTCCTACTTCGCCGAGCCCGACACCTCCCGCCCCGGCCGCCGCTACCTCGGCGTCATGGCCCAGGGACACACCGCCGGCCGCGCCTCCGTGGCCACCGCGGCCGCCCTGCTCCAGGGGGCGTGGCAGCTCCCGGAGGAACACCGCGACGCCTACTGGACCCTGGTCGCCTACCACCACAGCCTGCGTGAACTCGGCCGCACCGTCACCGCCGCCGCCGACGACATCCCCGCCCAGCTCGCCGGGCTCGACTCCGGGGCCGGAGTGCGTCCGTTGCCGGACGCCCAGGTGGAGGAGCTGACCAGCAACCTGCCCCGGGCCGAGCAGCCCGTGCTGTTGGACCGGCTGGAGAAGAGCTGGGACGACCCGAAGTCGGTGTCCTTCCTGCCCTGCACGAACATGCTGTCCGTGGGCGTCGACGTCAAACGGCTCGCCCTGATGCTGATGCAGGGCCAGCCCAAGACGACCGCCGAGTACATCCAGGCCACCAGCCGCGTGGGCCGGCACGCCGTTCCCGGGCTCGTGGTGACCTTCTTCAACGCCACCCGCCCCAGGGACCGTTCGCACTACGAGACCTTCGACGTGTACCACCGTGCCCTCTACCGGCACGTCGAGCCGACCAGCGTCACGCCCTGGTCGGTTCCCTCCCGCCGCCGCGCCCTGCACGCCGTGCTCGTCGTCCTCGTACGGCACCGGCTCGGGCTGGCGGCCGAGAACCAGGCCGGACGGATCCTCGACCGGCTGCCCGAAGTGGAAAAGCTGATCGAAGAGTTGGCGCAGCGGGCGGAGACCGCCGAGCCGACTGCCGGGGACGCGGTCCGCAAGGAACTCGCCGGGCTGGTCGCGGACTGGGAGGACCTCGCACGCCAGGCCCGCAAGGACGGCCGCGAGCTGTACTACCGCAGCCAGGGCAAGGGCCAGTCCAACCTCATCAAGAGCTTCGAACAGCTCTACGGCCTGTGGGAGACACCCAACTCCATGCGCAACGTCGACCGGGAATGCCAGGTGACAGTGAAGGGAGCCGACCTGTGAGCCGCACACTCCGGGTACGCCAGTCGCAGACCGTGGTGCCCTTCGGGGTCGGGGCCGTCTTCGACATCCAGGGCGAGTCGTTCGTGGCCGCCGGTATCGGCGACTGGCCGGCCCGCGCCAAGCAGCGGATCGACTCGCCCCGGCTCGCCGACCGGCTCGGCGTCACCGGCTTCCACGCCGCACCCGCCACCGCCAACGACCGCTTCGACGTCGCCGACGCGCCCGGAGCACCGTACATCCGCTTCCCCTCCTGGTTGTTCTGCGGTGCCTGCCGGCGCATGAAGCGCTGGCGGATCGCCGACGAGAAGCACGGCCAGGCGCCGCGCTGCCCGTCCTGCACCCCCGCGCGGACCCTGGCACCGATGCGGTTCGTGCAGATCTGCCAGGCCGGGCACCTCGGCGACGTCGACTGGTGGTTCTGGGCGCACTCGCGGCGCGACGGTGGCGAGCGGCGACGCTGTGAGGAACGCGAGAGGCTGCGGTTCCTCGTCTCGGAACGGGCCTCCGGCCTCGAAGCGCTCTCCGTCGCCTGCACGGCCAAGGGATGCGGCGCCACCCGGGACCTGCTCGACATCCTCGGCACCCACGGCATGCGCTGCTCGGGACGGAACCCGTGGCAGCGGGCGAGCGAGGCTGTCGCATGCCCGCGTCCGGTGCAGATCGTGCAGCGCACGGCGGGCAACCTCTACTACCCCGTCGTGCACTCGGCACTGGACATCCCCGAGACCGACCTCCCCGCGCACACCGACGACGCGCACGCGGCCCAGGTCCGTGAACACCATCTATGGGTCCTGCTGTGCAGGGACCCCGCCTCGCCGCGCGCCGCCGCCTTCCGGGAGATGATCCAGGAGGACACCGGAGCCGACGACAGCCTGCTGGACACCCTCCTGGCGGAGGAGACGGGACAAGCGGCCCCCGCCGTGGCCGCCTCACCGGGGCAGCCGCCCACCGGCCCCGCCCGCCCCGACCTGAGCCGGGAGGAATGGGCCGCGTTCACGTCACCCGCCCCGCCCGCCACCCGTGACTTCGCCCTGCGCGAGACCACGCTCGGACTGGCGGGGGAGACGGACGAACCGTGGGCCGGGCTCGCCCGCCGCTTCGGCCGCATCGTGCTCGCCGACCGCCTCCGCGAGGTCCGGGCCCTGTCCGGCTTCACCCGGGTCTCCCCGGACGCCACCGTCGTCCCCGCCGACACGTCCCGCCGTCTGAAGTGGCTGCCCGCCGTCGAGGTCTTCGGCGAGGGCGTCTTCCTCACCCTGGACCACGACGCGCTCCGGGAATGGGAGCAGGACGCGGAGGTCCGCCGGCGGGTCGAAGGCATGCGGGCCGACCTCGACCGCTCGTTCCAGAAGGACCGTCTGGAGAGTGTGACCGGACCCGAACTCGCCCCCCGCTTCGTCCTCCTGCACACCCTCGCCCACCTCCTCATCCGCCAGCTGTCCTTCGAATCCGGGTACACGACCGCGAGCCTGCGCGAGCGGATCTACGCCCGCCCCGAGCAGGACCAGTACGGCATCCTCGTCTACACCGCCGCCGGAGACGCCGAGGGCACCCTGGGCGGACTCGTCCGCCAGGGCGAACCCCCGCGGCTGGCCGAGACACTGCTGCGGATGACCGAGTCGGCAGCCTGGTGCTCGGCCGACCCCCTGTGTGCCGAACACAGCGGCCAGGGCTTCGGCAACCTCAACAGGGCCGCCTGCCACGCCTGCGCCCTGCTCCCGGAGACCAGCTGCGAGACCGGCAACTCCCTCCTGGACCGTGCCCTCGTCGTCGGAGGCGAACGCGTCCCCGGGTACCTGCAGTCCATCGTCGCCGCGGCGCGCACCGCCGCGGCCACCGCCCTGGAGCAGTCGTGACCGTCACCTACCTCGACCTCGACCCCGACCAGCGGGCCGGCCTCGACGAGCTGCCCTTCGACGGCAACCATCTGATCAGCGGACCACCGGGCAGCGGCAAGAGCGTCCTGGCGGCCCAGCGGGCCGTCATGCTGGCCCTCACCGGCACACCGGTGGTCCTGCTGACCTACTCCAACCTGCTGCGGCAGTCGCTTTCCGGCACGGTGCACGCACTGGGGCCCGCGGACCGCTCGATCCGTGTCATGACCGTCCACAGCTGGCTCGCCGAGTGGTACGGAACCATCCCACCGGCCGGCGGCGACGGCTGGTACGACTGGCACGCCCTCTTCGACCGGGCCGCCGAACCGGCGGGAGCCGTCGGCGCCGCCCTGGTCGTCGACGAAGGCCAGGACCTCCCCCCGGAGTTCTACCTGCTCGTCCGCATGCTCAAGGCGCGCACGACCGTCTACGCGGACGAGTGCCAGCGGCTCACCGACACCAACTCCACCCTCGACGAGATCGCCCGGAACCTGGGCAAGTGCACCCGCCACGATGTCGCCGGCAACCACCGCAACACCGAGCAGATCGCGTCCTTCGCCGCGCACTTCCACACCGGTACCGACACCCCGGACCTGCCGGTCCGGCAAGGCCCGCCGCCACGCCTGCACCGCTTCCACGAGCGGGGCGTCGCGGACCTGCTCGTCCTGCTGGCCGAGAAGCAGCCCAAGAAGAGCATCGGGGTGATCGCCGCCTCCAAGCACACCCAGTTCTCCCTGCTCGGCAGCATCCAGAAACGGGCGCCGCGGCTCAAGCCCCAGCTGTACACGTCGCAGTCGAGGGGCGGACAGTACCGCAACCTCGACCTCGGTCGGCCCGGCATCGTGATCGTGCACCGCCGCAGCGCCAAGGGACTGGGGTTCGACACGGTCGTCATCCCCGACACCCACGAGGACGCCGCGACCGACCCGACCTCCGCCGCACTGCGGATGTCCTACTACGTCATGGCCACCCGGGCACGGCGGGAACTCCACCTCGGTTACGAAGGGGAGTCCGAACCACCGCTCCTCGCCCAGGTGAACCGTGGAGATCTGCAACGAGGGTAGAGCGGTACCGGGCAGTCCGCCCGGCACGTCGCACAGACGGACACGACGCGGGGTGCCCCCCCCGGACCGGGACGGCCCCGTGTCCGGTCCGACCACGTCATCGGCCACACATCCGCAGACCTCAGGCCGTCCCGCGCTTGCTGGACGTGGGTCTTGACGCGTCAGTGCGACCCGTCGATATTCATGCAGCGCACACCGATGGGTTGTCAGCGACGAACCGATCCCGCAGGGAGCCGCCGTGATCGCGACCGTGACCGCCATCCTGACCCTTCGAGCCCGCGTTCCCCTCGTCCTCGCCATACTGCTGTTCACCCTCGCCCCCACCGCACCGGCACTCGCCGCCGTCCCACCGACGGGATCCCCCGTCACCGGCGTCCGGACGGCGACGGACAGGTTGCGTCCCGGGGCGTCACGAGGCGCCGAGGTCGTCGCGGTCACCCGGGTCGCCGACCGACAGGTCGACCTGTCGGTCCGCTCACGGGCCCTGGGCGGCCGTACGGTCGAGGTCCGTCTGCTCACCCCCAACGGCTGGAACCCGGACGCACGACGCCGGCAGCGCTGGCCGACCCTCTGGCTGCTGCACGGTTGCTGCGGCGACTACACCTCGTGGACCACGATGACCGACGTCGCGCAGACCGACAGCCTGCGCGACGTCCTCGTGGTGATGCCGGAGGCGGGCTGGAACGGCTGGTACAGCGACTGGTGGAACCACGGCCGAGGCGGCGACCCGGCCTGGGAGACGTTCCACACCGTGGAGCTGCGACACCTCCTGGAGCGTGACTGGGGCGCCGGCGCCGACCGTGTCGTGGCCGGTCTGTCGATGGGGGGCCAGGGCGCCCTGCAGTACGCCGCCCGGCACCCCGGCATGTTCAAGGCGGCCGCCGCGTACTCCGGTTCGGTCCACCCGCTCCTGGACGACGAGTCGGTCGACCGCATCATGGGTTTCTTCGCCGGTCAGGGCGACGACCCGCTGCGAGTCTGGGGCGACCCGGTCGCGCAGCGCCGGATCTGGCAGGCCCACGACCCGTTCCACCTGGCCGAGCGGCTCCGGTCGATCCCCGTGTACCTGTCGTGCGGTGACGGCACCACCGGCCCGCTGGACCCGCCGGGCGGCACGAGCGCGCTCGAGGCCGACTTCAACCGGCAGAACCACGCTCTCGCCGCCGAGTTGAAGAGGGTGGGCGCGAAGCACGTGACCACCCACTTCTACGGGCCGGGAACCCATGGCTGGGCGTACTGGGAACGCGAACTGCACGCGTCGCTCCCGATGCTGCTCGGCGCCCTGCGGGTGCCGTGACCTCACCCGCGTTCGCGCGGGCGCCGCCGGAACGGTGATGCGCCGGGTCAGTTGGCCAGTGGCGTGCGTTCGGCGTGGGCGACCTTCACGGACGCGATGTCGGACAGCTCGCGGTCGTCCTCGAGCGTGCTGTACTCGCTGAACTCGCCCTTGTCGGACTCGGTCCTGCCGGACTTCAGGTGGGTCGCACCGACGTAGGTCTGGCCGACGAAGTCTCCGTCGTCGTCGAAGGCGTTGACGATGACGGAGTAGTTGGCGGGCCCGTCCCCCTTGTTGGTGATCTCGTAGGTGAACGTGTAGATCTCGTCGGAGTCCGTGTCGCAGTCGTTGTACGAGTAGATGTCGGTGTCGTCGCAGTACTCGCTGTCGCTCTCGTCGACGGTGAGTTTGCCGCCCGAGATGTCGACGTGCTCCAGCGGGTCACCGCCTCCCCCTTCGTCGTCCTTGCCCAGCGCCCACCAGGCGGTGGCGCCGGCCAGCAGGAGGGCGAGGACGGCGAGGGCGGCGACGACCGCCAGAGCGCGCCGTCCCGCCCGGTCCCGGCGATCGGCGGTCGTCACCGGCGCCGGGAAAGCGGTGGGCGGCACGGCGGGATACGGGGGTGCGGGGGCCGGCTCCGGTCTGTCGGGCGTGCTGTTGTCGGTCATGCGGTGACCACTCCTTGTCGGGAGGCGCGCACGGGGGGACAGGTTCGAGTGAGCGGTCGATCGGGCCGTACGTGGGGTTGGGCGCAGGCGCCGGTGCCCCTTCGCGGGACCTGGGCCGCGTGCAGGCGGAGCCCGGCGCGGCCGGCGACGGAGGAGCAGGGGCGCGGAGGTGCGGAGGTGCGGAGCGGCGCGGGCAGGCGTGGAGGTGGAGGACTTCTTGGATTTGAACATACCGGCGGTGGCCAACTCGAGGAATATCTGGATGACTTGGGAGTGGGCAGCAGTTGACCGGGAGCCGGGGAGCAGGAGGGCGCCGCCCCACGCTGAAGGGGCACGGCACCGTGCGCGGGGCCGTCATGCCGGACAGGGAAGCGAGAGCCCTCGGGAACGGGAAGCTGCGGATGTCGGAGCGACTTGGCACCATGTGGCCTGACGATCGCTGTATGAGCGGTGCGTGACGTGCACGCAGGGCCCGGTGGCGGGCCGCTGCTGACCGAGGGGGAGGCCGTGGCGGACTGGATCTACATTCTCGATCCGAAGAGAGACACGCTGGACGGGGAGCCGTCCGACAGGGAGGCGATACGTCGGTTGGCGGAGGAGGAGCCCGAGCTCGAACTCTGGCTCAGCCGTCGCAACCGGATGAAGCAGGGCGAACGCCTGTGGTTCTTCTTCACCCACCCGGAGCCGGTGGTCGCCGCGGTGGCCGAGGTCGACCAGGAGCCCTGGAACGACCCGGACGCCCCCGACATCCCCTACCTGGTCGGGGTGACTCTGCTCCCCGAGGCGACGAAGGCGCTGTACCGCGAGCCCGTGGGCCGGGACGAACTGGGGCTCGGGCAGGTGAGGTCGGTGCAGAAGGTGAAGCCGGAGGCGCTGCCGGTGCTGCTGGCACGGGCGGGTCTCTGACCGGTACGGCGGCGGCCGCGCGCCCGGTGCCTCGGTAGGGTGACCGGCATGTCGTCCGCGCACCTGCTGATCATCGGAGACCGAGCCGCCCTGAGCTGGGTGGTGACCGGGCAGCGGACGGCCTTTCCGCCCGGGCGGGCCAAGGCGGCGCGGACGCTGGCAGAGGGCGACGAGATCTTCCTCTACACCACCCGCGGCTGCTTCCGGAACCCGGCCCGTGACCTGGGCCGGGTGATCGCTCGGGCCTCGGTCGCCACCCCCGTACGGGCCCTGGACGAGCCGGTCGTCTTCGGCGACCGCTCCTTCACGGAGGGCTGCCGCCTCGAGGTGTCCGGCTTGGCTCCCTTCCGCGACGGGCTCGTCCTGCGCGACCTGGTGCCCCGGCTGTCGGTCTTCCCGGACCCGGCGACGTGGAGCGTGCGCATGCGGCGGGCGTCACTGGCGCTGCCGCCGGGGGACGCGGACCTGGTGCGCGCGGAACTGGAGCCACTGCTGCGTCCGTACGACGAGGTCGCCGACACCTACCGCCGGGAACCGGCGCCGCCCTGACAGGACTGTAGGCGGGTGTGCCTCCGATGTTCCCGCGGGGAAGAACCGGACGTCCCTCACGGCGACCGGCGCCACCGGAACCGGGTCGGCGGCTGCTTCACGGCACCTCAGGACGCACGAGTGCCTTGGCGAAGGGCTCGCCGGTGCGGCGGGCGTGGGCTATCCGCTCGCGCACCTCGCGCAGGGTGCGCGGCCGGTAACCGGGGCCGCCGCAGCAGCTCTTGTGGAAGCGGACCCCTGCGTGCAGCAGGACCGACAGGGTGCGCCAGGCCGCGACGTCCCGACGCGGTGGCGCGGCGAAGGCCGAGCCGACGTGGACGAGCGGCTCCGCGCAGCGGGGGCAGATCCGCTGCGGCCTGTCCCCGCCGTGGGGCTGCTTGTACGAGGCCCGGCAGGGCAGGCAGACGTAGGAGGTCTTCGAGGGAGGCATGCCGGCAGAGTATGCGGCCACCGGGCCGATCTCCACGGGATTGGCCAGAGCGTCCGGTTCGCCGTCCGCCACGTCGTCGACCACCGGCGTGGTGATCAGGCCCAGGCAGGCACTTGCGGCTGCGCCCTCCGCGAGGGATACGCCGGACTACGTTAGTCGACTACCTGCTTCGGCCGGTTTCGGAGCGACGGAACCCGTCCCAGGCTGCGCGCACGGCGGTCCGGAGTTCGGCATTATCGAGATCGCCCGGTTCCGCGAAGTCGGGATCGACCGAGTAGTCCTCGAGGACCATGAACACCTGGTCGAAGAGAGCGCCGAGTGTTCCCTGAACCCGCTCCCCGTTCGCCTGGGATGCGCGTCGGATCTCCCACCAGCCATGCGCGAAGTCCGGTGCGCTGCAGGTGCCGTCGGTGAACGCTTTCAGCAGTGCCAGTTGCCGCGCCGCCGCACTGGTGGGCTCGACGTCGCCGAGGTGGGACCAGGCCCTGGCGTTCC
This sequence comes from Streptomyces sp. NPDC004051, assembly GCF_053604275.1. Classification (NCBI taxonomy): domain Bacteria; kingdom Bacillati; phylum Actinomycetota; class Actinomycetes; order Kitasatosporales; family Streptomycetaceae; genus Streptomyces; species Streptomyces sp. NPDC004051. The sequence continues at coordinate 285,062 of NZ_JBSGHG010000004.1, forward strand.
GAGAGGGCGCGCGCGGAACGGCCGAAACGTGCGCGCGCCGTGTCGGCCCCTTCACCGACGGCCGCTGTAAGTGGAAATCCCTGAGGGCACGTCAGAGTCGTCGACCCCACGGCTGAGGGCGGTTGTCGTTCCGCGGGAACGAGGACCTCCTCCAGTTCCGCCGCGCGCCTCTTGAGGTCCTGGGCGAATGCGTCCCAGTCGGGTCCGAAGGACAGCAGGTCTGCTGCCGCCTCCCGGAGCAACTGCGAGTCGTCGGGGCGTTGCAGGCAGGCCAGGCGGTAGGCGAGGTTCCGGGCCCCAGGGGGCAGAGCCATCCAGTCTTCGGCGAGGACGCCCCGGAGCATGGTGAGGATCTCGTCGGCCGTCGCGAAGGTGAGCTTCTCGACGAACTCACGGGCCGCTTCATTGACCTGCCGGCTGTCGGCGCCATCGATCGCCTGGCTGAGGCTTAGAGCTCGTAACACGATCTTGTTGAAGTGGCCTGGTAGGCCGTGACCGATGTGAGGATTCGGCCGTTCGGGAGGGTGTGAGTACCCGGCCGT